>CAZEOP010000134.1:0-9005 GCA_964513715.1 uncultured Gordonia sp. | reverse complement strand
GTCGGCGCCGGCCTGGACCGCCTGCGAGATCGCGGTGTTGTCGGCGAGTCCGCCGTCGACCAGGGTGCGACCGGCCCACGGCACGGGCGGCAGCATGCCGGGAACGGCGCTGCTGGCCAGGATCGCCTCGATCGCCGGGCCGGCCGTGAGGGACACCTCCTCTCCGGTGAGCAGGTCCGTGGTGATCACCTGCAGCGGAATGCCGGCCTCCTCGAGGCGAGGGAAGGTCAGGTGCTTCTCCAAGAGCTCGCGCAGGCCGCCGGCAGCGAACATCGCCGGGCTCCGGCCGAGAGCGCCGGTGGCCAGGCGCAGCGGATCGGGCCGGAACAGCCGCCAGGTGCGCAGGCCGCGCCACACCTCGGCCAGCTCGTCGATCACCTGCGGGCCGGTGCCGTGTCCGGCCAGGTAGGCCGCGTTGAGGGCGCCCGCGGACGTGCCCACCAGCAGATCGGGCGTGATCTTCCGTTCGGCGAGCGCGGCCAGCATGCCGACCTGGACCGCGCCGAGATTCGCCCCGCCGGAGAAGACGAACGCCGTGGTCATGGTGCCGCCTTCCTGGAGTCGTCCGGTGCGCCGACCGTCGATTGATGAGTCGACAGTATCGAGTCGCGCGGGCCGGCGGCCGTCGTTGCGTGTGCGGCAGGGTGGCTCCGCCGTCGCGGTCGGGGAGGGGCGTATCGGAATTGTTGGCTCGGCCATCGGTCATTCATGCCGGCGGTGCGTGGAAATCCTGGTGATCGGCTGCTTGGGTGAATGTGGCGCCGATCGGGGACCGGTGCGTGATCGATGTGACGTAGGAGGAATCGAAAATGGCAGTCTCTACGACTTCGGACCGTCGTGCCCCGAGGTGGACCCGGCTCGCGACCGGATTGGCGGCGGGCGTGCTGGCCGTCGGTGCGCTGGCCGGCTGCAGCGACGACGCCGGTGCACCGGCCGACGGCGGGACGCCCGCGGGCTACCCGTCGATGATGCCGAATCCGAACGGCGACGGCTCGATGGTGCCGTGTGAGGGTTCGGTCTGCACCAACCCGAATCACGGCGCGGGCAGCGACCCGGCCGAGAACGGTGGCGCGGTGATGGAGAACCCCAACGGCGACGGCTCCGACGTCCCGTGCGAGGGCACCGTCTGCACCAACCCGAATCACGGGGCCGGGGAGTAGCCCCGCTCAGTGCCAGGCCCCGTCGTCCACTTGGGCGGCGGGGCCTCGTGCTCTCTGCAGTGGACCGGGAGTGACGATACTGCCGGCCGGACGACGAAGGCCAGTTCAGAAACTGGTTCTGAACTGGCCTTTGTGGAGCCGCCTAGGAGAATTGAACTCCTGACCTAGTCATTACGAGTGACTCGCTCTACCGACTGAGCTAAGGCGGCGTGCTGCCGCGGACGACAACGGGCTTGATGGTACCGAGTACCGGACGCGGTGGGCAAAACCGGGGCCGGTCCACTAGCGTGGCGACCCGTGTTCAGATCTGGTTGGGCGGCCGTGAGTCTGGCCGTCTTCACCGCGGCGTGGGGCGGCAACGAGTTCACGCCGCTGCTGGTGATGTACCGGATGGCCGGGCACGTCTCGCCGGTGATGGTCGACGCACTGCTGTTCACCTACGTTCTGGGCATCGTGCCCGCGCTGCTGATCGGCGGCCCGCTCTCGGACCGCTTCGGTCGCCGGCCCCTCATGCTGCCCTCGCCGCTGATCGCCGCGCTCGGGTCGGCCCTGCTGGCCGCCGGCACCCAGTCGGTGGTGCTGTTGGCCGCGGGCCGGATCTTCAGCGGCCTGGCGCTCGGTCTGGCGATGGCGGTCGGCGGCAGTTGGATCAAGGAACTGTCCGACCGTGACGGCGCCTCGGTCACCGCGGGCGCCCGCCGGGCGGCCCTCAGTCTCACCGCCGGCTTCGGGCTCGGCGCGGCCGCGGCGGCCCTGCTGGCGCAGTGGGGGCCGTGGCCGGGGCAGCTCGCCTACCTGGTGAACATCGCGCTCGCCGGCGTCGCCTTCCTGGCGCTGCTGTCGGCCGCCGAGACGGTCGACGGCGCCCGGGGCGGCCGCCTGCTCGACGACCTGAAGATCCCGTCGGCGCGCAAGCGCGAGTTCTGGCTGACCGTTGCCCCGGCCGCCCCCTGGGTGTTCGGCACCTGCGCCGTCGCCTACGCGGTGCTCCCGGCGCTGCTGACCCCGCGCACCGGCGGCTGGGAGATCGTCTTCGCCGGGGTCTGCTGCGTGGTCGGCCTGGCCGCCGGATTCTTCGTCCAGACTCTCGGCCGGAAGGTGGACCGACCCGGCTCGCCGCGGGCGACGGTCCTCGCGCTGACGCTGGTGATCGCCGGCATGCTGCTGGCCGCCCTGGCCGCGAAGGTGCTGACGGTCCCCGTCGCGGTGATCGCGGCCGCGGTGCTGGGCTGCGGCTATGGCATGGCGCTGATCTCCGGACTGCTGGCCACTCAGCGGATCGCGGGCCCGCGCGACCTGGCCGGGCTCACCGCGGTCTTCTACGGCCTCACCTACATCGGCTTCGCCAGCCCCGCGATCCTCGCCTGGCTGCACGAGCGCTTCGCCCTGGGCTATCCGATCATGCTGGGCTTCGGCGCACTGATGGCGCTGGTCGCCGTGCCGATCGTCATCGCGGGCAGTCGCGGGTCGTCGGCAGGTGTGCCGCTCGGCGTCGGACGCCACCACGAGGAGGACGTCCTGGGCGAAGGTCAGTCCGGGTAGCCGTCCGGGTTCTGCGACTGCCAGCGCCACGAATCGGCGCACATGTCGTCGACCGTGCGGGTGGTGTGCCAGCCCAGTTCGGTGTTCGCCTTGGTGGGGTCGGCCCAGTTGGCGGCCTGGTCGCCGGGGCGGCGCGGGGCGATTCGGTAGGGGATCTCCCGGCCGCTGGCGCGGGCGAAGGCATCGACCAGCTGCAGCACCGACAGGCCCTGCCCAGTACCGAGATTCCACACCGACCAGGCCTCGTCGACCGCGGCCATCCGGTCCAGTGCGGCGATGTGGCCGGCGGCCAGATCTTCGACGTGGATGTAGTCCCGGACGCCGGTGCCGTCGACGGTGTCGTAGTCGTCGCCGAACACCGACAGCTCCGCGCGCCGCCCGACGGCCACCTGGGTGATGAACGGCATCAGGTTGTTGGGGTAGCCGCTCGGGTCCTCGCCGATCCGGCCGCTCGGGTGCGCGCCGACCGGATTGAAGTAGCGCAGCACCGCGATGCGCCAGCGCGGGTCGGCGGCGGCCACGTCGCGCAGCACCTGCTCGATCATCACCTTGGTCCAGCCGTACGGATTGGTGGCCGAGGTCGGCATGTCCTCGGTGCGCTGGCGCTCCGGATTGTCGCCGTACACCGTCGCCGAGGACGAGAAGACGAAGGTGCGCACATCGTGCGCGGCCATCGCGCGCAGCACGCAGAAGGTGCTGTCCAGATTGTTCCGGTAGTAGTCCAACGGCTGGGCCACCGATTCGCCGACGGCCTTGAAGCCGGCGAAGTGGATCACCGCGTCGATCGTCTCGGCGGCGAAGACGGCCTCGGTGGCGGCAGGGTCGGTGAGGTCGACGCGGTGCACCGGGATCGACTGCCCGGCCAGCTCTTCCAGCCGATCGATCACCGCGGGCTTGGCGTTGCTGAAGTCGTCCGCGATCACCACCGCGTGTCCGGCGTCGAGCAGTTGCAGCACCGTGTGCGAGCCGATGTAGCCGGCCCCGCCGGTGACCAGAACGCGCATGTCTTCTCCCGTCGTGGCGGCGATAGTCGCGCGGCCCAGGTTAGTCGAGAACCTGCTGAGTCCTCGCGTACGAGGCTTCCACGCCCGCCTTGACCGGCTCCCACCAGTCGCTGTGCGTCCGGTACCAGTCGATGGTGGCGGCCAGCCCGGAGGTGAAATCGGTGTACGACGGCGTCCAGCCCAGTTCGCTGCGCAGCCGGGTCGAATCGATCGCATAGCGCCGGTCGTGCCCGGCCCGGTCGGTGACGAAGTCGAAGGCGTCCGTGGGCTGTCCCAGCAGTCGCAGGATGGTCTCGACGACGGTCCGGTTGTCCACCTCGCCGTCGGCGCCGATCAGGTAGGTCTCACCGATCTGGCCGCGGTCGATGACGGTCCAGACCGCATCGTTGTGGTCGTCGACGTGGATCCAGTCGCGCACATTGCGGCCGTCGCCGTAGACCTTGGGCCGAATCCCGGTGAGCACGTTGGTGATCTGCCGGGGGATCAGCTTCTCGACGTGCTGATACGGCCCGTAGTTGTTGGAGCAGTTGGAGAGCGTCGCACGCACCCCGAACGAACGCACCCAGGCGCGCACCAGCAGATCGCTGCCGGCCTTGGTGGCGCTGTACGGGCTCGACGGGTTGTACGCGGTGGTCTCGGTGAAGCGGGCCGGGTCGTCGAGCTCCAGGTCGCCGTAGACCTCGTCGGTGCTGACGTGGTGCAGTCGGACGCCGTGCCGGCGCACGGCCTCCAGCAGCGTGAAGGTGCCGACCAGGTTGGTCTGCACGAACGGCGAGGGCTCGGCCAGCGAGCGGTCGTTGTGCGATTCGGCGGCGAAGTTCACCACCAGATCCGCGGCGCCGACCAGCGGATCGACGACGGCTGCGTCGGCGATGTCGCCGCGCACCACGGTGATCGCCTCGGCCACCGGCTCCAGGGTGCGCGGGTTGGCCGCGTAGGTGAACTTGTCCAGGACGGTGATCTGCGTGTCCGGGCGGGTCGCCAGGGTCCGCAGGACGAAGTTGGCGCCGATGAAGCCGGCCCCGCCGGTCACCAGTACGCGCATCGTCGCCCCAGCCCTTCCGTTGTAGATTCGGCCGTCTCGTTCTCCGGTGTTCGGCGTTCCGGCTGTGCGGCCGACTCTACCGATAGGCTTGCAGAATGCGCGGAATCATCCTGGCCGGCGGCACCGGGACGCGGCTGCACCCGATCACCCAGGGTGTGAGCAAGCAACTGGTGCCGGTGTACGACAAGCCGATGATCTACTACCCGCTGTCGACGCTGATGCTCGCCGGGATCCGGGAGATCCTGGTGATCACCACCCCGCACGATCGTCCGGCGTTCGAGCATCTGCTGGGCGACGGCTCGCGCTTCGGGATCTCGCTGAGCTACGCCACTCAGCCCGAGCCGAATGGCCTGGCGCAGGCCTTCGTGATCGGCGCCGAGCACATCGGCGACGAGTCGGTGGCCCTGATCCTGGGCGACAACATCTTCTACGGGCCCGGACTGGGCAGTCAGCTGCAGGGCTTCGGTGAGGTCTCCGGTGGTGCGGTCTTCGCCTACCGGGTCGCCGATCCCAGCGCCTACGGGGTGGTGGAGTTCGATGCCGACGGTCGGGCGATCTCGTTGCAGGAGAAGCCCGCCCGGCCGAAGTCGAACTACGCGGTGCCCGGCCTGTACTTCTACTCCAGCGATGTGGTGCAGATCGCGCGCGGGCTCACACCCTCGGCGCGCGGCGAGTACGAGATCACCGACATCAACGCCGAGTATCTGCGGCGAGGGACCCTGCAGGTCGAGGTGCTGCCGCGGGGAACGGCCTGGCTGGACACCGGCACCTTCGATTCGCTGCTCGACGCCGGAAACTTCGTCCGGACCGTGGAACAGCGGCAGGGGCTGAAGATCGCCGTCCCCGAGGAGATCGCCTGGCGCATGGGCTATCTGAGCGACGACGAATTACGTTCGCGGGCACGGGATCTGACCAAATCGGGCTACGGTCGCTATCTGCTCGACGTCCTCGACCGCGGCCCCGAGTTCTAGGAGACGACCGTGGAGGTTCGGGAACTGTCGATCGCCGGCGCGTGGGAGTTCACGCCCGTCCAATTCGGCGACGGCCGCGGGGTCTTCCTGGAGTCGTTCAAGGCCGACGTGCTGGCCGAGGTGATCGGGCATCCGTTCGCCGTGGCGCAGACCAACACCTCGGTGTCGGCGGCCGGCGTGATCCGCGGCGTCCACTTCGCCGACGTTCCGCCCGGACAGGCCAAGTACGTCAGCTGTGCGCGCGGCGCGGTGCTCGACGTGGTGGTGGACCTGCGGGTCGGCTCACCGACCTTCGGCACCTACGACGCCGTGCTGCTGGACGACGTCGACCGCAAGGCGGTGTATCTGTCCGAAGGGCTCGGCCACGCCTTCTGCGCGCTGGAAGACGATTCGACGGTCAGCTACCTGTGCTCGACCGGCTACAACCCGGGCAGTGAGCACGGGGTGAATCCGCTCGATGCGGACCTAGCGATCGAGTGGCCGGCCGTCGGCCGCAACGGACGGCCGCTGGAGTTCGTGCTGTCGGAGAAGGATGCCGTCGCCCCGTCGCTGGTGCAGGCCCGGGAGGCCGGTCTGCTGCCGGTGTTCGACGACGTCGCCGGTTATCTGCGCGGGCGTTCCTGAAACGCGCCGGGATACGCGCTAGCTGGACATCAACCCCGGTGTGCATTTAATGATAGCTATCTATAGTTAGATGAAATCGGCGTCGATGCAGGGATAAGTGTGAGGGGGCGGCGGTGGCGGAGTACGACGAGCGGTACTGGGAAAGCGATCCGGACGCCGGCTTTTCACGCACTTCTCGACGCGGTGGACGGTACGAGTCGTACCGTCCCGACCTGCTCGGGAATCGCCCGCTGGCGATCGACTCGGAGCTGGCCGCGGCGTCGGCCCGGGTCGAAAGGGACATCCGGGCGCTCGCCGATCGGCCCGGAGCCGGCGGGCTCGCAGCCATCGCCCGGTTGTTGACCCGGTCGGAGGCGATCTCGAGTTCCAAGATCGAAGGGGTGGCGCCGTCGCCCCAGCAGGTCGCTTTGGCGGAGCTGGCGATTACCGAAGACGTCCGGGGCATCGGTGCGCAGGCCCAGTTGGTCGCGAACAACATCGGTGTGCTGCGCAGGGCCTCCGAGGAGCTGGTCTCGGCAGCGGCGATCACGGTGGAAGACGTTGTGGCCCTGCACGATGCGCTGTTGCCGGATGATCGCCACCACGGTGTGCGGAGAGTCCAGAACTGGATCGGTGGAAACGACTGGAATCCGCTGGGAGCGGCGTTCGTACCGCCGCCGCCGGAACACGTTCCCGGCTTGCTCGACGATCTCATCGAGTACCTCAACGGTGCTGCACACGGACCATTGATCCAGGCCGGCCTCGTCCATGCGCAGTTCGAGACGATCCATCCCTTCACCGACGGCAACGGCAGGGTGGGCAGGGCTCTGATCCACACGGTTCTCGCGCGCGGGGGGCTCGCGCGCGGCAGTGTGCTGCCGGTGAGCCTGGTGCTCGCGACGTTCAGCGAGCGGTACGTCGAGATGCTCGGCAGGTACCGCTATGTCGGTGAGTCGCACTCGGCGGCCGCCGCTGCCGGTGCCGCCGAGTGGCTGACCTTCTTCGTCGATGCGGCAGCCATGGCCGTGGAGCAAGCCGGCCGGATCGCCGGGGAGGTGGCGGGGTTGGATCGCTCGTGGCGGACTCGGCTGGCGGATCACCGCATCGCGAACGACCTCCGGCCCGAGCCGCGGGCCGACTCGGCCACGGCCAGGACACTGGCGATGCTCCCGGAAGCCCCGGTGCTCACTGCCCGGACGGTGGAGCGAATGCTCGGTGTGTCGTACATCGCTGCGCGGCAGGCGCTCGACGAGCTGGCCGATGCCGCGGTCCTCTCCCGGAAGTCGCTCGGGCGGAACACGACCGGCTACCTGGCCCGCGAGATCCTCGATCTCATCGGTATCGCGGAACGCAGGCTCGCCAGTACCCGTTTCGACACCAGGGTCTCCGGGCCGACGCGGGCGGTGCCTGCGCTTCCCGAGTGAACCGCGGGGGCGTTCTGCAACTGGGGGGCTCAGTTCGGTGAGCGACCGCGGGAGGCCCGGCGGGTCAGCAGGCTGCGGACGCGTGATCGCGGCCGGAAACGCGGGCACGAACCGTCCGCGCAGAGCGAGCAGTCCGAACCCTCTCGATAGTGCGCGTGGGCTGTGCGGTCGTGACCGCAGACGCACAGGGGGCTGGGCATACGGCGATGCTACTGGTCGGTCCGCCCGCGCGTGGCGTTGCACGCCACGGCGCCGGCACCCTTTCGTCCCGGACTCGCGCAGCTGCCTTCGGGACCGGCCTGGCCGTTGCCTTTCTCGGTGAGGTCGCCGCCGCTGCCCGCCCGAGCTCGCCGTGCCGAGTAGCCGTGCACGTCAGAGTTCGGGGAACGGAGGGAGTTCGGGGACGAACAGCCAGTCCCGCCAGAAGTCGTTGAGCGAGTCGTCGGTGTAGGTGCCGGCCAGGGCGATGAAGTCCTCGGTGACGACGGCGCGGTAGCGGTACTTGTCGGTCCACCGGTGCACCAGCGCGAAGAAGGCGCCGTCGCCCAGCCGCAGCCGCAGGGCGTGCAGGGTGATGGCGCCGCGCTTGTACACCCAGTCGTCGAACATCGCCTTCGGCCCGGGGTCGGCCAGCGGCACGGTGACCGAATTCGCGGCCAGTTTCGCGTAGTAGTGGCGCGCCCACTCGTCGGCCGAACGGCCCCCGTTGCGTTGACTCCACAGCCATTCCGCGTAGCAGGCGAAGCCCTCGTTGAGCCAGATGTCGCGCCAGCGCGCGACGGTCACCGAGTTGCCGAACCACTGATGCGCCAGCTCGTGAGCGATCAGCCGTTCGTGATCGAGTGTCCCGTCGCAGTGGTTGGCCCCGAAAGTCGCGAAAGTCTGTGCCTCCAGCGGGATTTCGAGATCATCGTCCACCACCACCGCGGTGTAGAGCGGAAACGGGTACGGCCCGAACATCTCGGTGAAGACGTCCATCATCGCGACCTGATGCCGAAAGCTCCGGTCGAAGCGATCCTGCAGCCGGCGCGGAGCCAGCGCGTAGATCGGGACCGGCGACTGCGCCAGTCGGCGCTGCTCGTACTGCCCGATCTGGATGGACGCGAGATAGGTGGCCATCGGCTCCACCTGCTCGTACACCCAGGTCGTCTGGGTGGCACCGCGCTTCTTGTCGATCAGCACGCCGTCGGCCAGCGCGAAATACGGGCTGTCGGTGGTGATGGAGATCTGGAACGGCGCCTTGGCCTCGGGATGGT
>CAZEOP010000133.1:0-9179 GCA_964513715.1 uncultured Gordonia sp. | reverse complement strand
ACCCTCCGTCACCGAAGTCCGGCTATCCTCATAGCCACCAATCGGCCCCGCCCCATCCCCGCCCTCGCCGATTTCGCGCCGCCCCCCGCACGCCCAATGAGCGAAACAGAGAAGAATAAACGGAAACCGGTACATCGAGGGGACTGTCCCTACATCGAAGAATGAGATGCATGATTCCTTAGAGGCATCTACTTGATAGACATGGGAACGTAGAGAGCATAGTTATCAAGTTGATTCCTGGAATCAAGAATTTGCTCTTCGATTTGAAGAAAACTCGGATTTTGGATAGTCGCGTTGCCCCAGAACACCTTGTTGGCGCTCTCGCCCCATAATCCCAGAATATAAGGTCGGACGTTACGGAGGACTGGTGAGAAAATCGCTTTCGGGCCGATTCCCGAAGTTGGTTTACTATGTTTTTCAAAACACATTGCCGCAACGACCTGGGGAAACGAGCCTGGGAACGATTCCACATGGGAAGTTTCCGGCAGTTCTACCCAGTGGGACTTGCGGCGATGGGGCGCGGCAGCCTGACTTGTTCACCACCCATTGTGATCGGTCTTCGACCAGTACTGCACCTCACTTGTTCATACTTCTATTCAAGAAGTCGAGCCTTAAAGTAGCCGTACGAGTCCCACTCTCCTGGAAGAGGAGAGTTGCGTTTTCTCCTCCACTGTGAGCATGGGAGGAACTCGGTGGGGATGATTGATCAGACCTTGCATCTCTCGTGGTCATGCACTTCTCTGTAGGAGATGTCCACTGGCCTCTATGGTCTCCCCGTGCCGAAGCCGTCATCGCTCGTCTTCTGGCATCAGCAACCCAGCGCCTTCATCCTCGGCCACGACTCATGTGCCTGGTCGATGTCGGTCTCGGTCAGCAGCAGGTAACCCCACTCGACATTCGGAGTCTTCCCGGAACCGTTGACGATGTTGGCCCAGACCTTCGCGGCGTTGCGCTTCCCCTGGACTTCGGCGGTGGGAGCGTCCTTGTCGGACTTCACTTCGACAAGCCATGCGCGCCGGACATCGCCATCGGTCTCGATCACCACGAAGTCGGGGTTGTAGTTCTTGCCGTCGCGGGTCCAGGTGATCGGCAGATCGTTGCGGTGCAGACGTGCCCAGACGACGACTTCATCGGCGTTGTCGATCACCCGCGCGGTCTTGTACTCGGGAGCGGAGTCGAACGTGGCTGCCGGATACAGGCACCGCTTCCAGCCCTCGTAGGCCAGGGAGCGGTCGAACGTGGTGCGGTCGCACGTCACATAGTCCGTCTTGATGATCGTGCGCGGAGCGTCGAGCGGGGCAGTCCACACCTCATCGTCGTAGGCCACGCCCTGAGTCCCCGCGTCGAGCAACTTCTCGCGCACGAGGCGAGAGGTGCGCTGTTTGGCACTGTCGAGGTAAGCCGACAGGTACGCCCCCGCGTCGTCACCGATCCCGTCGATCACCGCGTCAGCGATCCGCTGTGCCGCACCCAGTTCTGCCGTCTTCCTCGGCACGCCGGGGGTGTTCAGGATCGCGTCGATCAGTTCTTCCCGCGTGGTCTCCAACGGGATGTCCATCCGACCGGCTCGCACCGTCTCGGTGTCGGCCACCCCGGTCAGTTTCCCGTCCACGCTTTCCAGGCGCGTCCGCTTAAGATCGTCACTGGCCTTCACCGCGATGGACTTTCCGAGTTCGGTGAACGGGGCGAGGTCGGTGATCTGGTTGAGAGTCACCTCCGGGGAGGTGATGGTCTGGGTGACGTACGGCAGGGTGATCTGCTCGCGGTCAGCGATCACCTCGAAGACACGCGGGGTCTTCTTCGCCGCTTCGCGTGCCTCGCGCTCGGCCTGCGCGGTCACCTCTTCCAGTGTTTGCGCCGGGACCGGTGCCGGATCGGTGGGGTCTGTGGGGGTGGGGGTGGGGACTTCGCCACCCTCCCCTGTTCCCGGAGCCGGCTCAGGACTCGTTTGGCCTCCTGACGGGAAGATCGGCGGCGTGGACGGGGTGGTCTTCTCCTTCTCGATGACCGTGTTGCCCTCATCGTCGGTGCGCTGCGACATCCACACGGCGTAGTCTACGAACTGCTCGTTCAGCGACTCGCGCTTCTTCAGGATTTCCTCGTACCGCTCGTGCGCCAGCACTTCCAGCGAGTCGAGGAACTTCACCCCGGTGTACGAACCGAACGGGAGCCTCATACCGCGCCCGAGAGTCTGCTCGGTCAGCACCGAGGAGATGGACGGGCGCATGGACGCGATGACCCAGACGTTCTTGACATCCCAGCCCTCCTTCAACATCCCGACACTGATGATGATCCGCACCGGGGAGGATGGGTCTTCCACCGCTTCCAGTTCCGCCAGCGCGTCTTCCTTCTCGTCCCCGGTGAGGTTGGAGTGAATCAGCAGGGTCTTGCCGATCCATGCGCCGTTGTCGAAACGCTCGGAATCGAGGATGTCGCGGAACTCGTCAGCGGCCTTGGTGTCGGCAGCGATCACCAGCATGACCGGGTTGACCGTGGGCAGATCGTTCTCTTCGCAGTAGGCCTTGGCGATGTCGGCCTTGTACCTGAGCAGGGTCACCCCGTCGAGGAGTTTGGTCTCGGTGTCCTTGCGGTCATCGTGACGGGCGACCAGGACGGGGGTCTTGACGTACTGGTCCGCGATGGCCTGAGCGAGCGGGTAGCGGTAGACCACCAGCGGCTCCTCTTTCGGGAGCGGGGTGGCGGTCATCCCAATGACCACCTCGGGGGTGAGGTCGGTGATCGTCTTGGCGAACCCGGCGCTGCGGTAGCAGTGGGATTCGTCGGCCAGGATCACCAGGTCCTCCAGGGAGGCCAGGTACTCGTACAGTGAGCCGCCCAGCGTTTCCTGGAACTCATGGGTGGCGCGGCCTTCGCCGGTCTTGGAGGTGAGCGCCTGCACGGAGAAGACGAAGAGTTTCGTCTTCGAGGTGTCGGCCATCGCCGCGACCGCGGCCGGGGACTTGAAGTTGTCTGCGGTGACCAGATAGGGCCGCGAGACCATCGAGCCGGTCAAGGACTTGCGGTGGCCGGGGGTGAAGTTCTGGATCGTCTTGTCGCGGATCGTCCGGCCCGGAGCCAGGATTAGGAAGTTCCGCACCGGGGTCTCGATCTGCGAGAAGTACTCGATCAGCCCAGCCATCACATAGGTCTTGCCCACGCCGGTAGCCGAGTCCACGACGCACTCGAACGGCGGCGGCTCGTGGTCTACGTCGAAGTGCTGGGCGGTAGCCAGCGCCACCGATTCCAGGGCTTGCCGGTTCGGCTCCCTCAGGTCCAGGCGCGCAGCGACCTCTGCGATCAGATCGGTGTCGGCAAGGCTCGGATGGGTCATCGGGTCTCTCCTTCGGCGGCGGCCGGTGCGGGGTCGGCAGCGGTGGTTTCGACTACCTCGCGCCGGAACGGGGAACGAGTGGCCTGGAAGCGCCTGTAGCGGTCCAGAACCGAGGCCGGGATGGTGTGGAGGGTAGACCCCTTCCGTGCCGTCCTGAGCGCGTCTGCGGCCTCGGGATCGACCTGTGTGGCCCAGATCGACACGACCTTGCCCTCAGGCAGCAGATCGGTGATCGAGGCGACCGTGGAGGTGCGCACCAGACCATCGACCACGACATAGAACGTCTTGCCCTGGGAGGCGGCAAAGATGCCCTCGGGCGCGAACCGGACCCCCAACTGAGCACACATCGCCTCGGCCAACTCACCGTTCACCGCCCAGTCGGCCAGGAACACCCGGCCCTCGGCTTCGGTGAACATGGACTCGCGCACGGCCAGGTGCCGGAATCCCCCGCCACCGTGCCAGTTGGTCACCGTCTCGTCGCGGGTCTTGGCAGCCTTGCGGAGTACGCGAGCAGCCTCCGGCATGAGGTCGATCACCGCGCCCTCGTCGTCATCGGCGGCCACAGCCTTGCCGACCCTGCCCAGCAGTCGGAGCAGAGTCTTCTGCTCCTCGGGGTCCAGTGCCGGATCATCGGACTTGCCCTGGGCGCGGATCACTTTCGCCGTCGCCTTGAACACGTCGAGGGGAATCTCGGTCTCGCTGGCGAACTTGGTCAAAACACTGAGGAACTCCTGAGCCGGCTCGGGTTCCACCCCGTCCGGCAACTCCACCCCGTCAGCGGCGACACGGGTGGGCGTGGTGGTGATCCCGCCCGGATCGTCACCGTCGATGACCTTGCGGAGCCTGGGGAGTGTGTAGCGAGAGACGGTCTCGGGGAGCAGTTCCGAGGTGACCCAGCGACGGCCCATCTTCTGCGCCACGGCAGCGGTGGTGCCGGAACCGGCGAAGCAGTCGAGCACGATGTCGCCGGGGTTCGTGGCGATGTGGATGATCCGTTGCAGCAGGCGCTCGGGCTTGGGGGTGGCGAAGACATCACCGCTCGGCAGCAGCGCCTTGATTTCCGCCTTGGCCTCCCGGTTGTGCCCGAGTTCGTCATTGGCCCACCAAGTCGAGGCAACAAGCCCCGTGCTCGGCACATACGACTTGCGACCCAGACCGCCTTCCCCACCAGATCGGAGCAGAATCTCGGGCCACCGCCCCCCCTCGTACCGCTCACGCGCCGAGGCAGCGGCTTCTTCCAGCGGAACCGCCAGCATGACCGCAGCCACGTTCGGACGGACCTCGCCGGGGCCGATACCGCACAATTCGGCACGCTTGACCTCGTCGCCCAGGTCGCGCAACTCATACGGCGCGTACTCGTTCATGATGTCGAGAATCGAGGACTGCTGCGTCCACCAGTGTCGCCCGCGCGCCGGATAGATCAGTTTTCCGGTGATCGGGTGCTGAACGGCATAGACCATGCCCTGATGGGTTTTCGCCCCTGGCGCTGTCGGATTGTCATCGAACCACGGTTTCGCGTCATCGTCCGGTGAGGAGAAACGTGCGTCCGACTCAGCAGTTCTCGGGAGCCGGTTGATACGCACCTTGGCCGAGGCCCGATAGACAAGAATCGTGTCGTGATCGACAGACAGTGTTTTCGCGTCGTTGCGCGTCGAGTCGGCCTTCTGCCACATGATCGAGGCCACGAAGTTGTCGATCCCCAGAACTTCATCCATCACCATGCGGCAGCGGTGAACCTCGGAATCATCCAGATGGACCCAGACCGAGCCGGTGTCATGCAGTAGCGGCTTGATCTGTTCCAGGCGGTCACGGAGCATCGTCAGCCAGATCGAGTGGTCGATGTTGTCGTCGTAGTTGTCGAACGTCTTACCGGTATTGAACGGCGGGTCGATGTAGACCAACTTCACCTGACCGAGGTACTTATCGGCGTACTCGGGAATCTTCGCCAGCGAGTCGAGGACGTGCATCGAGTCTCCGGTGATCAGCAGGTTGCCGGTGGTGGGTCGCGGGAGGTCGTCGGGTCGCCCCTCGGGAGTCTCGGCCTCGTACTGTCCCGCCTCATCGAGCAGCCGCACCTCGGCCACGCGGTAATCGGCGGGATCAACGAACTGGTAGTCGTACTTGCCGTCGCCTACCGACAGCAGTGCCTTGTCCTTGTCGGTCCAGGTCAGTTCGAGTGCGCCCGAGTGCCGCGTACCTGCCACAAAAATCGTCCCTCCATCACGGTCTAGTGAAACGGTAGTGGACCGGGCGGGGGTGTCAGCGGTGGGCTCGCCGGTCTCACCAGAGCAGGACGTGGTGCTGCCGAATCACCTCAGCCGATACATTCATCCCCGAAGCAGGTGCCCATCCGGTGAAGTTCCTCTGCGGTCATCGAACCCAGGTTCTCACCGCTAGGGCTGACGGTTCCGACTTCCTTGGCCGTTTTGCGCAGACACACGCCCTCTGCGTTGTTGAACGCAATCGGCATACCGAATAGTTCAGCGAAACCTCGCGGCATTTCGTAAGGGCCGATTTCCACCAGTTCTGGACTCGGGTCGATCGTGACGGTGACGACACCGTTCTGGGTATCGACCAACTGCACGGTCTCAGCCAGTGCGACACCTGCACCTGTGCGCTCGTCCACGAACGCCTGGAACGCCTTAGTCACCTCGGCACTGGTCGGGGCCGGACGCGGATCACTCGGCTCGATAGGGGTGGTGGCTGTCGTAATTGAAGATTCGGTACTCGTCTTCGATGTCTGGGTCTTGTCGGCTCTCTTGGAATCGGAACCACCACAGGAACCAGCCAGTGCGAGAACGGCCACCACAACAGCCGCCACCCCGGCCATGAACTTGTAGGCGCTACACGGTGTAAATGAACTCGGCCACGTTCAACGGCTCCCAACTGCTGGTTTGCGGATCTCGCGCGGCGAGCCTCACGGGATTCCCGGGCTGTGCGCGCTGCAGTAGTCCAGTGTAGAGGTCGCGCGCGGCGCGGAACATTCAGGCGATGCCCGGCACCGATCAGGCCGGTGCCAGGTACTCGTGCCGCAGTTCCGTGACCCGCGCGATGCGGCCGAAATCCCGATCAGCCGTGAGTACCGTCGCGTCGTTGCGCAGTGCGTAGCCGGCGATCAGGATGTCGGCCGCACCCGCGGCCCGGACCATTCCGGCGCGCCAGAGCGCAGCCTGAATGTCCAGGACGAGAGTCTCGTCCGGCGCATGCTCGAGGGGAAAGCCGAGGGAGATCTGCTCGCGGTAGCGACGGTGCTCGGCGGGCGTCCGGGCGCTGTGGCAGAACTCGAGAACCTGGGGCGGGCAGGTCACGATGAGGTCCGACGGCGCGCGCTCGATCTCCCGGAGTCGCGCCGTGATGCCCGGATCCCCACCGGCGAGCCGCGCCCACACCGAATTGTCGACAAGGAAGTCCGTCACGACGACGGCGGTGCGTCGGCCGGACTGCGCACCGGTGCACCGAGTTCGTCCGGCAAGTCGGCGAGCTCCGCGATGCCGTCGATCATCGCGCCCTTCTGCTTCGCTGCGATCAATCGCCGCAGCGCGAGGTCCAGGACGGCACGATTCGACTTCTCACCGCTCAACGCCCGAGCCCGCTCGATGAGCTGCGGGTCCAGGTCGACGCTGGTCATGGCCATCTCGCCACCTCATTCCTCACGGCGCTGAATCGACAGATTATATGGCCAATCATATGTCTCAGGGAGATTCTGCACCATCTGTCCGATCTCACCGGATATTCAGGTTCACCGCGTAACCTGACTGTTCAGTGCGATCCGGGACTCCCGGCCGCCAGCCCCGACCCTCCCGGAAGGACCGCCCCGTGCGACTGCGCCTCAAGATCTGGCATCGGAAACAGCGTTACGCGATTCGGCAGCGCCCCGTTCTGAACCAGACCTACCGCGTCGCGGTCGGCGTCGTCGGCACGGTGATGATGCTCGCCGGTCTGGTGATGATCCCGCTGCCCATCCCCGGGCCCGGCTGGGTGACCCTGTTCCTCGGCCTGGCGGTGCTGTCGACCGAGTTCACCTGGGCGCACCGGGTGACCGACTTCCTCAAGCTCCAGTTGCACCGGGCCGGCGTCCTGTCGCGCCGGTTCGCGGCGGCGACCCGGGCGCACGTCCATCAGCAGCTGGCCTACCAGCGGCAGACGATGCTGGCACACGCCCACCACGCCTACGTCCGCATCGCCCCGGCTCCGGCCGCCGCGTAGCGCACGACCGTCCCGGCGCCCGCCGCCGTCGGCTCACCGCCGTCAGCTCGCCGCGGGCTCGGGCAACGAGCTATCGGCTTCCAGCAGGTCCGGCCAGGCCGGCTCCGCGACCGGTTCCGACAGGTCCGCGCCGGCCTCCGGTGCTCCCCCGGGCTCCTCGCCCGCACGTCCCGCCGACGGCGAATACGACAGATCCAGGCCCAGATTGCCGGCGACCATCGCCAGCTGCGACCGCTTGATGCCGTCGCTGCCGACGAACTCGTCGGTGTAGACCTTCCCGTGCGCGATGATGACCGAGCCGCGGCGGAGGATCTGCTGGGCGTTCACCGCGACCCGCCGCCAGCACGACACCGCGACGAAAAGCGTGTGCCCGTCGGTCCATTCGCCGCTCTGCCGGTCCAGCCGGCGCGAATTGCAGGCGACCCGGAACGACAGCAGCTCCCCGCCGCTGGTCTGGGTGGCCCGCGGCTCGCTGATGACGCGGCCCATGATGGTCAGATAGGTGTCGTACATGCTCGGCTCCCCCGTGCTCGATGTGCGATGACACCTCGAAGCATCGCGCGCACGGACGGGGAGCGATAGGGCCGTCGCTGCCGGCTGTGGACTACTGCGGCTTTCCGGCGGCGTCGTCCACAGCCGAACCCGGGGCCTTGTCTTCCGGGGTCTCCGCGTGCTGCTGCGAGGCACTGCCCGAGTCCGAATCGCCCGCGTCCCGCTCGGCGGGCCGGCCCATCTGCGCGAGCATGGCGTTGTAGCTGGCCAGCTCGGCGTCGTCGTCGCGCTCCTCGCGGCGATCGAAGCGGCGTGCCTGCCGGTCGTCCTGGCGCTGCCACTGGATCAGCAGCGCCAGCATCACCACCACCAGCGGAAACTCGCCGGTGGCCCAGGCGATGCCGCCGCCGACCTGCTGATCGGACGCGAGATCCCGATGCCAGGGCAGTTCCAGCGAGCTGTACCACTTCTCGGCGATCACGGCGGTGGTCATCATCAGTGCGACACCGAAGAAGGCGTGGAACGGCAGCGCACCCCAGACGATGCCGAGCTTGGCCAGCGGGGTCACCTGCCGCGGCGCGGGATCGATGCCGATCACCAACCAGTAGAAGAGGTAGCCGCTGATCAGGAAGTGTAGGTTCATCAGCAGGTGAGCCGAGTGATTGGCGACGATGGCCTCGAACAACCCGCCCAGATACAGCACATAGAAGCTGCCGACGAAGATGCCGATGGCGATCACCGGGTGGGTGATGAACCGCGAGTACTTGGAGTGGATGCCCGACAGCAGCCATTCGCGCGGGCCCGGCGGCTGCCCGCGGCCGGCCGGCGGGATGGCCCGCAGCGCGAGGGTCACCGGTGCACCCAGCACCATCAGCACCGGGACCAGCATGGACAGCATCATGTGGCCCATCATGTGCACGCTGAACATGGCCGGCGAGTATTTGCCCAGGCCCGACGACGTGGCGACCAGGAGCGCCAGGCAGCCGAGCACCCAGGCCAGGGTGCGGCCGAACGGCCAGTCGTCGCCGCGCCGGCGCAGCCGCCACACGCCGAGGCCGTAGACCACCAGGCCCACCAGGGCCGCGGTGCCGAAGATCAGGTCGAAGCGCCAGTCGAAAGCCAGCCGCGCCAAGGTGGGCGGCTCGTCGAG
>CAZEOP010000132.1:0-9180 GCA_964513715.1 uncultured Gordonia sp. | reverse complement strand
GGGTGCCGTTGTCGTTTGCGCAGCAGCGGATGTGGTTCCTCAACCAATTCGACCCCGAGAACGCCGCATACAACGTGCCGATGGCGATGCGGGTCACCGGAGACCTCGAACTGGCCGTGCTGCGCGAAGCCGTCATCGAGGTGATGGCCCGGCACCAGATTCTTCGGACCGTGTATCCGAGTGATGAGCACGGTCCCCGGCAGCGGGTGCTGCCGGCCGCGGCCGCCGCCGAGCAACTCGACTGGGCGCAGAGCCGCAGCCGCGACGGCCTGGTGCGCGCGGCCGGTACGGGCTTCGATGTCGCGCGTGAACTGCCGATCCGGGTCCGGGTGCACGTCGTGGCGCCGGGCGAGACGGAGGTCGTCGTGGTGGTGCATCACATCGCCTTCGACGGAGAGTCGATCCCGGTCTTCGTCCGCGACCTGCTGGCGGCCTACGCCCGCCGCGGCGGGCTGGCGCAGGCCGGTTCCCCGGCGCCGCCGGCCGTCCAGTACGCCGACTTCGCGCTCTGGCAGCACGCGGTCCTCGACGGCGGCGAATCCACGGAACTCGGTCGGCAGATCGACTACTGGCGACAGGCGCTGGCCGAGATTCCGGCCGTGACCGACCTGCCGATGGACGCCGTGCGGCCCAAGGTCTTCGACCCCCGGCCCGGCGTCGTTCGCCGGGAGATTCCGGAGCCGGCCGTCGCCGGCTTGCGGGCGTACGCCGCGCGGACCGGCCTGACCGACTTCATGGCCGCGCACGCCGCCCTCGCCATCACCGTCGCCCGGCTCGCCTCCGTCGACGATGTGGTGCTGAGCACCGCGATCGCCGGCCGCGGCGCTGAAGTGCTGGACCAACTGGTGGGCATGTTCGTCAACACCCTGATCCTGCGTACCCCCGCCGACGCCGCGGTCTCGATCGACGCCTTCGCCGAGGTGGTCCGGCGCGCGGACGTCGATGCCTTCGCCCACGCCGACGTCCCGTTCGAGGATCTCGTCGAACTGCTCGCACCCGAGCGTTCCACGGCGCACGCACCGCTCGCCCAGATCGGCTTCGCCTACCTCGACAAGGGCATCTCCGAGTTGGCCGAACTGGAGTTCGGCGGACTGAGCGTGGAGCCCATCGATGCCGGCGAGCAGCCGGTCAAGATGGACCTGCTGTTCGGCATCCGCGAGATCGCGGGGGCGCTCCACCTGGAAATCACCTATGCCGCAGCACTCTTCCGTCAGGAGACGATCGAGCGATTCGCCCGGGTCTGGCTCCGGGTGGCAGACGCACTGGGCGGCGACCCCGCCACGGTGCTCGGCGACATCGACATCGTCGGCGACGAGGCCACGTCGATCATCGACCGGAATGCCTCCGCCGTCGCGCCGAAGGCGCTCGCCGAACTGCTCGACGACCGCGACCTGGACCCGGCGCATCCGGCGCTGATCTGCGGTGATCGGGAGGTCTCGTACCGCGAGTTCGAGTCGCGGACCAACCGCGTCGCCCGCCGGCTGATCGGACTCGGCGTCGGGACCGAGGACATCGTCGCCGTCGGGCTGGACCGGTCGATCGAGTCGGTCGTCGCGATCTTCGGCATCCTCAAGACCGGTGCGGCCTATCTGGCCGTCGATCCCGCGCATCCGCGGGACCGCATCGAATATCTGCTCGACGATTCCGCGGTGACGCTCGGCATCTCCGATGCCGGCACCGCCCCGCGGCTGGGTACCGCGGCGCGCTGGCTCGATGTCGTGGACCTGGTCGCCGAGGGAATCGACGACGGCCCGCTGGCAGCGGCGGAGCGCGTCCGCGCGCCGCTGGCCGATGCCGTCGCCTATCTGATCTACACCTCGGGCTCCACCGGCCGGCCGAAGGCGGTCGCGGTGCCGGGCCGGGGCATCGCCAATCTGCTCGCGGCCGAGCTCGCACTCAGCGGCGACGCGGCCGACCGGGCCTCTCGGATCCTGCATGTGGCGTCGACCAGCTTCGACGCAGCCTTCTTCGAGATGATCTGGGCCATCGGATCGGGCCAGACGCTCGTCATCGCGCCGCAGAGCGACTACGCCGGCGAGGCGCTGGCGCAGGTGATCGACGACGGCCGGGTCACCGACTGGGTGTTCACCCCGACCGTGCTGGGCACCGTCGATCCGGGCCGGGCCACCAGTGCGCGGCACGTCGCGGTCGCCGGCGAGGCCTGCCCGCCGGACCTGATCGGCAAGTGGGCCGACGCCGGACAGAGCCGGACCATGTACAACTTCTACGGTCCATCCGAGGCGACGGTGTGGGCCACGGTGGCACGGCTGCAGCCCGGCCACCGAGTGACGATCGGTGCCCCGATCGACGGCTTCGCCACCTATGTCCTCGACAGTCGGCTGCACCCGGTGCCGGTGGGGGTCGTGGGTGAGCTGTACCTGGCGCCGCGCGATGCGCTGGCCCGCGGCTATCAGCGGCGGCCGGGCCTGACGGCCACGTCGTTCGTCGCCGATCCGTTCTCCTCGCGGCCCGGTGCGCGCATGTACGCCACCGGTGACCTGGTCCGGACCGATCGCGACGGCAACCTCGAGTTCGTCGGCCGTGCCGACGACCAGATCAAGATCAACGGCCAGCGAGTGGAGCTCGGCGAGATCGACGCGGTGCTCGCCGCCGATCCGGCGGTGGACACCGTGGTCTCGGCGATCATGACCGGGCCCGAGGGCCGCAAGCGCCTCGTCGCCTATGTGGTCCCCGCGACCGGCGGCCGACTCGATCCGGCGGCGCTGGGGCGGTTGGCTGCGGAACGACTGCCGGCACACATGGTCCCGCATCACATCGTGGTGCTCGAGGCGCTGCCGCTGACACCCGTCGGGAAACTGGATCGCCGGGCGCTCCCGGTGCCGGACGAGCCGTCCGGCGCCGGCGACGATTTCCAGGAACCGGCGAGTGCCGCCGAGGAATCGCTGGAACGCATCGTCGCCGGACTCCTCGGCCTCGAGCGGGTCAGCGTCGCCGACTCCTTCTTCGCCCTGGGCGGCGACTCCATCATGTCGATCCAGCTGGTCTCGGCGGCCGCCGCCGCGGGCCTCACGCTGACGCCGCGCACGGTCTTCGAGCACCAGAGCATTCGCGCCATGGCCGCCGCGGCGCAGGATGCGGGCGCCCGGCTGGAACTGCTCCCGGAGGCGCCCGGCGGCGGCACCGGCCAACTGCCGTTGCCCCAGGTAGCCGGCTGGATGCTCGAATGGTCCGACGATCCGGCCGACTTCGACGACTTCAACCAGTCCGCGGTCCTGTTCGCCGGATCCGAGGTGACCGTCGAACTGCTCGCCGAGGCGTTGCGCGCCGTGGTCGCGGCGCATCCGATGCTGAGCGCCGCCCTGCGGCAGGACCCGCACAGCGGGCGCTGGTCGGTGCGCGCGGGCGAACGCTTCGATCCGGCCGCCGCCGTCACGGAGACGAGCGTCGACGCCGAGCCGGGCACCCCCGCCTTCGACGAGGCGATCCGGGCGGCGCACGCGGCCGCCGCCGGGCGACTGGACCCGGCGACCGGGAACCTGGTGCAGGCCGTCGTGCTGCGCGGGCCGGGTGCCGGCCGCGTCGTCCTCGCTGTTCATCACCTCGGCGTCGATGCCGCCTCCTGGCCGATCGTGCTGGAAGATCTGGTCACCGCCGCCGGTGCCGTCGGCGCCGGCGACGAGCCCGCGCTGCGCCCGGAGATCACCTCGCAGCGCGCCTGGGCCACCGCCCTGGGCGAGCGCGACCTCGGCTTCGGCGCCCAGCAGGCGTACTGGCTCGAGCGGCTCCCGGCGTCGCCGACCGACTTCGGTGCGGAGCTGGTGCGCGACCGTGATCGCCTGCGCAGCGCCGGACACGACCGGATCGTCGTGCCGGCCGAGGTGACCGAGGCGATCCTCACCGAGACCGCCGCGAAGTTCGGCGCCGCCGCCGAGGACGTGCTGCTCGGCGCACTGGCCCGCGCCGTGCGCAGTTGGCAGGCCGGCGCCGGCATCGCGGACGCGAGCCCGGTGACCGTGCTCCTGGAGGGCCACGGCCGCGTCGAAGAGGTCACCGAGACCGGCGCGAATCCGGTGCGCACCGACCTCTCCCGGACGGTGGGCTGGTTCACCACGGTCGCCCCGGCCCGGATCGATCCGACCGGCGACATCGCTCACGCGGTGAAGGCCGCGAAGGAGGAGCGCCTGGCGCGCCCCGACGCGGGCCTCGGCTTCGGCGTGCTGCGCTCGCGCCCCGGGTCGCCGCTCGCCGCCCGACCGATGCCGTCGATCGCCTTCAACTACCTCGGCAGCCGGGCCGCCGCCGGCGCCGCCGACCAGATCAGCCTCCTCCCGGCTTCCGATGCGCCGGCCCTGCCGGCCTCGATCACCGGTGACTACGCGCTCATGGAACCGCTGGCGATCAATGTCAGCACGACGGCCGGCCGCCGCGGCCGGGAATTCGCGGCCGATCTCCGGTACGCGCCCGCGGTGCTGGCCGCCGAGGACGTCGCGGCGATCGGCCGACACTGGCTCGACGAGCTGACGTCGGCCGTTGCGGCCGCGCGCCGACCCGGGGGACCGGGCCCGTCGCCGTCGGATGTGCGCGGTGCACGCCTCACCCAGAGCGATCTCGATCTGATCGCCGAGCAGTCGCCCGGAGCCACGGTCTGGCCGCTCACCCCGCTGCAGCGCGGTCTCTACTTCCAGGCCCTGATCGCCGGTGAATCGGGCGCTACCGATTCGGGGGCCGCGGGGATCGACGTCTATGTGGTGCAGACCGTCGTCACGCTGCGCGGCGAGGTCGACGTGCCCCGGCTGCGGCGGGCGGCCGATGCCCTCTTCCACCACCATCGGGTGCTCCGCTCGGCCTATCGGCAGACGCCGTCCGGCGAGATCGTCGCCGTCGTCGCCGAACACGTCGACGTGCCGTGGACCGAGATCGATCTGCCCGGCGACAGCGATGCGGGCGCGGTGGACCAGATCGCGCTGGCCGAGAAGCTGAAGCACTTCGACCTGGCCGCGGCGCCGCTGCTCCGGTTCGTCCTGGTGCGCCGCGGCGACACCTCGTCGCTCATCGTCACCAACCACCACATCCTGCTGGACGGCTGGTCCGGTCCGCTGGTGCTCGCGGACATGCTCGCGCTGTATGAGACAGGCGTCGCCTACACGCCGCCCGCCGATTTCGGGACCTACCTGCGGTACATCGCCGACACGGACGGTGTGGCCGGCCACGCGGCCTGGCGCGAACTGCTGGCGCCGCTCGAAGAGCCGTCTCTGCTGGCGCCGGGCGCCGTGGCCTCGGCTACCGACCTGCCCCGGGAACGGTCCGAACTGCTGGGGGTGGAATTGACCGACGCGTTGCGCCGGGTCGGCCGCACCCACGGAGCCACGCTGAGCACCGTGATTCAGGCGGCGTGGGCCGTGCTGTTGGCGCGGCTCACCGGGACGCGGACGGTGTCGTTCGGTGAGACGGTTTCCGGTCGCCCGGCCGAACTGGCCGGTGTCGAGAGCATGGCGGGGTTGTTCATCAACACCCTGCCGGTGGTGGTCGACGCCGACCCGGAGCAGTCGACCGGTGCCATCCTCCGCCGGCTGCAGGACGACAAGATCTCGGTCCTGGATCACCAGCACCTCGGCTTGGCCGAGCTGACTGCGCTGACCGGCCTGCCGGCGCTCTTCGACACGCTGACGGTCTTCGAGTCGTATCCGGTGGACAACAAGTCCCTGTCGACGGCCGGGGCTGCGGCAGCCGGAGGACTCCACATCGAGTCGGTGGCCGCGACGGACGCGACGCACTACCCGCTGAATCTGATCGCCGCGCCGGTCGGACGGGACCTCGAGGTCACACTCAAGTACCTCCCGAACGTCTTCGAACCCGCTCAGATCGAGATGTTGTCCGGAGCCCTCGGCCGGATCCTCGAGGCCTTCGCCGCCGACACCCCCGTCGGCGACATCGAACTGCTCGGTGAAGCCGAGGTCGCGGCACTGCTGGACTGGTCGGCGGGACCTGACGTGCCGATCGCGTCGACGTCGATCGCGGAGTCCGTGGCCGCGCAGATCCAGGCGACGCCCGATGCGCCGGCGCTCCTGTTCGGGGGCCGGACCGTCAGCTACCGCGAGTTCGGCGCCCGCGTCGCGACCCTCGGGCGCGAATTGATCGCCGGCGGCGTAGGACCCGACAAAGCCGTCGGGATCTGCATGGACCGCGGTGTGGAGATGATGATTGCCGTTCACGCGGTGATCGCGGCGGGCGGCCAGTATGTCCCGATCGACCCGAACGCTCCGGCCGACCGCGCGCGCTACATGGTTCAGACCGCCGGAGTGGAGTTGCTGTTGGTGGCGGGCGGCGAGCCGGTCCCGGCCGCCGTCGGCGACCTCCCCGATGTCCGGGTGCTGCCGGTCGACTCGTCGACGCCGGTACCCGCGTCGGTCGCGCCCATCTCCGATGCCGAGCGGCGGGGCCCGCTGCGCGACGATACCGCCCTGTACACCCTCTTCACCTCCGGTTCCACCGGTCGCCCCAAGGGCGTCACCGTCACCGACCTCGCCGTGCGCAATCGGCTCGCGTGGATGCGCGACGACTACGCGCTCGATGCGAATGCGCGGTTCATCCAGAAGACGCCCTACACCTTCGACGTCTCCGTGTGGGAGCTGCTGCTGCCGCTGCTGCTCGGCGCGCCGCTCGTCGTCGCCGAACGGGGGCGCCACGGCGATGCGGAGTACCTCGCCGGCCTGATCCGGGCCCACGAGATTTCCGTAATCCACTTCGTGCCGTCCATGCTGGCGGCATTCGACGACGTTCTCGCCGAGCGCGTCGGTGAGCTCCGCAGTCTGCGGTGGATCTTCACCTCGGGTGAGGCACTGCCGGCCGCGGTGGCGCAGTCACTGCTTGGAGGACTCCCGGCCGTCGAACTGCACAATCTGTACGGTCCGACCGAGGCGGCTGTCGACGTGACCGCGCAGCGGGTTCGGCGCGGCGCCTCAATGGTGCCGATCGGACGACCGGTCGCGAACACGACTGCGCTGGTCCTCGATGACCGGCTCCGGCCGGTCCCCGCCGGCATGGCCGGCGAGCTGTACCTCGGCGGTGTGCAGGTGGCGCGCGGCTACTCCGCCCGGATGGACCTGACCGCGGAACGCTTCGTCGCCGATCCGTACGGGTCGGCCGGCAGTCGCTTGTACCGTACCGGGGACCTGGTCCGCTGGAGCACCGACGGCCGACTCGAGTACCTGGGCCGAACCGACTTCCAGGTGAAACTCCGGGGGCAGCGCCTCGAACTCGGCGAGATCGAAGCGGTCCTCGCGGCGGTGCCCGGCGTGGTGCATGCGGCCGCAGCGGTCGCGACGGCGCCCGGCGGCGGTGACTACCTGGTCGGCTACTACGCCCCGGATTCGGTGGATCCAGCGACCGTGGAGGCAGCCGCCCGCGTCGAGCTGCCCGGATACATGGTGCCCACCGTGTGGATGCCCGTGGAACAGCTGACCCTCAACACCGCCGGCAAGATCGATCGGCGATCCCTGCCTGCACCGCGGATCGCCGACCGGAGTGCCGCTTACGCTGCTCCCGAAGGACCCGCGGAGAAGGCCGTCGCGGCCGTGTTCGCGGAGGTGCTCGGCCTCGAGCGCGTGGGGGCGACCGAATCCTTCTTCGCCGCCGGCGGCGATTCTCTGTCGGCGATGCGCCTGGTGGCGCGGGTCGGGCAGGCGCTCGGCGTCGACCTCGGCATCCGGGATCTGTTCGAGGCGCCGACGGTCCGTGAATTGGTGCGCGCCGCGGCCGGCAAGTGCCCGGCGCTCGCGCCGGTCACCGCGGTCGCCCCCCGGCCCGACGTGATTCCACTTTCCTTTGCGCAACAGCGGATGTGGTTCATCAACCAGCTCGATCCGTCCTTGCCGACCTACAACATTCCGGCGGTGCTGAGGCTTCGGGGGGACGTAGACCTGCCGGCGCTCCGCGCGGCCGTGACCGATGTGCTGCGCCGCCATGAAGTCCTGCGCACCACCTTCCCCGCGGTGGATGGCGATCCGGTGCAGCTGATCGCACCCGAGTCCTCGGTCGAGTCGGCGCTGCCGTGGCTCGAGGTGTCCTCGAGGGAGGAGTTCGGTACCGCGGTAGCCGCCGGTTTCGACGTGTCGAGGCAGTGGCCGCTGCGCGTCGTGGTGTTCCGGTCCGGTGCCGACGAACTGTACGTCGCCGTCGTCGTCCACCACATCGGTGCCGATGGCGAGTCACTCCTGCCGCTGGTGACCGACGTGTTCACGGCCTATGCCGCGCGCCAGGCCGGCGCGGCCCCGCACTTCGCGCCGCTGGCCGTGCAGTTCGCCGACTACGCGATCTGGCAGCACCGGGTCCTCGGTTCGCCGGCCGACGCCGACTCGGTGGTCGGTCGTCAGCTCGACTACTGGAGCTCCGAGCTCGCCGGCCTGCCGGACGTGCTGGAACTGCCGGCTGATCGGCCGCGTCCCGCGGTCGCCTCCTATGTCGGCGGCCGGGTGGAGTTCCCGATCCCCGTGGCGGTCTCCGGCCGTGTGCGTGTGCTCGCCCGGGAGAGCGAGACCACGCCGTTCATGGTCGTGCACGCCGCGCTGGCCGTGCTGCTGGCGCGGCTGTCGGCGACCGGTGACATCGCGATCGCGACGCCTGTCGCCGGCCGCGGACAGCCGGTCCTCGATCCACTCGTGGGTATGTTCGTGAACACGCTCGTGCTCCGCACCGAGGTGGCCCCGGAAGACTCCTTCCGGAACCTGCTCGCGCAGGTGCGGACCACCGATCTGGGTGCCTTCGCGCACGCCGATGCCCCGTTCGAGACGGTGGTCGAGGCCCTCGATCCGGTGCGCAGTGAGGCCTTCGCCCCGCTCGCCCAGGTGATGCTGTCGATGGATCCGGGAGGCTCGGCGGTCCGTGCCCAGCCGTCCGTCGCGGGACTGACCGTGGAACCGGTCGAGCCGCCGGTGATTCCGGCGCAACTCGACCTCACCTTCGTGGTGTCCACGGCGCTCGAGGGCGACGAGTGGTCGGGCGAGGTCATCTACGCGACCGATCTGTTCGATGCGGAGACCGCCGGGGCCCTGGCGCAGCGCTTCGTCGCGCTGCTCGGGGAACTCGTCGAGATGCCGTCGCGCGCGGTTGGGGACGCGCCGCTTCTGACGGCTGCCGAGCAGAGCACCGCCCTGGACGATTCGGCGGGTGCGGTGGTGTCGGTGCCGTCGGTGGTGTCGGTGGGTGATGTGGTGGCTGGGC
>CAZEOP010000131.1:0-9268 GCA_964513715.1 uncultured Gordonia sp. | reverse complement strand
AAGGTCGACATCATGATCTCGGAGAAGCCGAAGCGCTCGGCGATCTCCTCGCGGGTGACGCCCAGGGCCTGCAGCAGCACGGTGACCGGCTGGCGGCGCTTGCGGTCGATGCGCACGCCGACGGTGTCGCGCTTGTCGATGTCGAACTCGAGCCAGGCACCGCGGCTGGGGATCACCTTGACCGCGTGCAGGGTCTTCTCGGTGGCCTTGTCGATGGAGGCATCGAAGTAGACGCCCGGGCTGCGGACCAGCTGGCTCACCACGACGCGCTCGGTGCCGTTGATGATGAAGCTGCCCTTGTCGGTCATCATCGGGAACTCGCCCATGAAGACCGTCTGCGACTTGATCTCGCCGGTGTTGTTGTTGATGAACTCGGCGGTGACGAACAGCGGCGCCGAGTAGGTCATGTCCTTGTCTTTGCACTCGTCGATCGAGGCCTTGACCTCGTCGAAGTGCGGCTCGGAGAAGGACAGCGACATCGACGACGAGAAGTCCTCGATGGGAGACAGTTCACGGAGGACTTCCTCGAGTCCGCCGGCCGGGTTCTCCTCGCCCCGAGCGATCGCCTTCGCTCGCCATTCCGGCGAGCCGATCAGCCACTCGAAGGAGTCCAGCTGCAGATCGAGCAGCCCGGGGACTTCCAGCGGCTCGTCGATCTTGGCGAACGAGACCCGGCGCGGGGCGCCCGGGATGCTGCCGGTCGAGGTGGTTGAGGTGGACTGGCGGTCGAGTGCCAAGATGCGTCCTTCTCTCGCGATGTGTTCAATGTCAGGCTGATAGCCGTTGGCCTTTGGGCCCCTTGCTCGGCTGCAAAAGGTCCTTGACCTGCGGTTATCCCTGGTTGAACACGAGAGTGCTCGGCGGGGATCGCCTCAACGGTAGACAGAATGCAGCCAGCGCAACGTCCTACTGTATCAGAAATTGGGCACGGTATGTCAACCCCGTCAAAGTGACGGAGTGACATCCGGCCCGGGCGACGAACCCGGCCTGGCTGCCTGCGGAGATCCCGGCGAGAGAGTGTCGGGTGATTCTCGTTGGGAACAGCCTGTACCGCCGGAGCTCGTCCGTCAAGGAAAACGCGCCGATTCGCCGAAATTCTCCAGGTGGGAGCCGACTCGGCTCAGACGTCCCCGATCTCGGTGATCCGCCACTGCCCGTCGATGTGCTGGAAGTGCACCAGGGCGCGCGGGGTGCCGCTGGCGCTCGGCACACCGTTCACCGAGGTGCTGATCACGAACGTAGCCACGACCACCGCGCGGTCGCCCTCGATGCTCGACACGCCCAGGTATTCGGCGTGGCAGTCCTGCGTCGCCTTGGTCTGGTCGATCGTGTCGCGCTGCTGTTCGGCGATGGCCTCGAAGGTCTTGAGGGTGTCGCCGACGAAGGCATCGCGCGCCGCGTCGATGTAGGCGTCCACCTTGCGGTAGTCGAAGGCGAACGGCGCACAGACCCGCTTGGCGGCCTGCGACATCAGCTCGCTGGTCTCGCCCTTGTTGACGAAGGCCTTGTTGGCGCCGGGCGAGGCGGCACCCGGATGGAAGGCCAGCACGAGGGCGATCAGGCCGATCACCGCGGCGGCCAGCCACAGACTGGTGGCCAGGGACGTCAGCCGGCCGGCGGCCCGGGCCTCGGCGGCCGGAACCGCCGAAACCGGCTCCTGCCGGGCGACGGTGCCGTCGGCCGCGGCGGTCGCCTTCGTCAGGGCCACCGTCTCCTCGCGGATGCCGCGGGCCGGCCGCGCCTCGCTGCCGGGCTGCGCCAGGATGCGGGCGCTGGCCTCGGCGGCGTCGAACTCACTGCGGACCGCGGGGGCCAGTTCGACGGCGGTCTCGACGATCGGCGAGTCGGGGCCGGTCTCCGGCTCGGGGGTCGCGGTATCGGTGACGGTGGCCTCCCCGGCGACGACCACAGTCATCGGCTCGGGCTCGGCGTCGGCGTTGCGGATCACCACGATCGACGCATCGGCGGCGCTGGCGTCGGCCGAGCGCATCGTCACGGCGGGCTCCACCACCCCTGCGTTATCGGCGGCATCGTCGCTCTCCGGCCGCTGCTGCTCGTCGCTCATCAGCGCTCACCCTCCTCGGGGGCCTGCGCGCCACCGTTCTCCGCAGCCCCGTCCTTCGCGGCGCCACTGCCGCTCTGGCCGCCGGCCGAGCCGCCGCCGAGGTCTTCGACCGCGGTCACGCCGGTCAGCGGCCGGATCACCGACGCCTTGCGCGTGCCGTCGACGTTGATCACGGTCACCAGGTAGCTCATCGGCGCCGACTGCGGCTGCGTCTTGCCCGTCAGGTCCTTGGCGGTGGACACCGCGAAGACCAGCACATCGGCCGAATCGCTGTCCAGGTTCACCGAGGTGGCGCCCAGGGCGGTCACCTTGGCGGTGATCTCGGCCTGAATCTTGTTGTTCTGCACGCGCTTCTTGAGGTCGGCGACCGCTCCCTCGTTGGCCTGCTTCAGCGCGTCGCCGGTCAGACTCTCGGCGACCCGGCGCTGCCAGGCATCGAGATCTTTCACGTTCACGGTGCTGATGTTCAGCACGGCCTGCTCGGCCACGTCCACCGACTCGTCGCGCAGCTCGGCGACCTTCCCGGCGTCACCGAAGTAGGCGTTCAGCCCGGTGTAACCGAAGTAGCCCAGGCAGGCCACCGCACCGGCCAGCGCGGCCGCGCCCGTCGCGGCGAAGAACGCGGCCGGCCAGTGCCGCTTGCGTCGTGCCGGAGCCGCGACGTCCGATGCGGGGGCGTCGGATGCGGGGGCGACGACGCTTGCCTCGTCCGCGGGGGCGTCGGTGTCGATCGGCGCCGAGTCGGCGCCGACGGAGCCGGCCTCCGGACCGGCGGCCGCCTCGTCCTCGGGGGAATTGTTCTCAGAAGTCATCGGCGCCACTGTATCCATTCGTCTCACCCGCTGCCGAACCAGCTGTCCTCGCCCGCCGGGCATTCCCGGCGAACCGGCCGGCCCGCCGCACCGCGGCGGAGCCGACCGTTCCGTCCTACTTGGGGTGCACTCCCAGGAGCCACGCCAGCTGCTGGGCCAGCGGGTTCAGGTTGAGGGTGTCGGGCATCTTCTTCGGCGTGTTGTCCCACGGCTGCGGGAAGGCCGGATTGGCCAGCGCGGCGCGGTTGGCGCTGCGCACACCCGTCGGATTACCCACCGGAACCTCGCAGTTGGCGTCGCGGTTGAACGGGTAATCGTCGTAGTTGATGTCGAAGTCCGGATTCTTGGCCTTCTCGGCGGCGATGATCGCCTGCGTGCCCTCGTAACCGCGCGTGCACGACGGCGGGTTGTTCGTCTCGAGGACGATGCCGAAGTGGATCTGGCCGTCACCCGGCGCGGCGCTGTGGCTGCCGGCCGCGAGCGCCGACAGCAGCGCGAAGGTGAAGCCGGTGGCGAAGGTCGCCGGCTGAATCGTGTGCACGGTCTCGCCGAGCTGGTGAATCAGCTTGGTGGCGTCGGCACCGTTGCGCTGCAGGAACGACGACAGCTGCGTCGCCGTCATCGGCGCATCGGTCAGGATCCGGCGCACCGCGGGGTCCGAGGACGCCAGCTGCGCGGTCACCAGCTCGAGGTTCTTGGACCAGGCCAGGATCTCGTCGGACTGCTCGGCCTGGGTGGCCAGGACGGAGTTCGAGTTCTGGATCAGCGAGATGGTCTCGCCGAGGTTGTCGTAGCCCGACTTCGACAGCGTGATCAGCGACTTGACCAGGCGGTCCATGTTCTCGGCCTGCCCATTGAAGGCCAGACCCAGCTCGTGGACCACGGTCGTCAGATCCTCCACCGGGACCGATTCGGTCAGCGCGATGGTGTCGGTCATCACGTCCTGCAGAACCGGCGGCAGCTGGTAGTCGGTGATCACCGAGCCCTTGGCCAGGTATGGACCGCTGCTGGTCGGCGGCTGCAGATCGATGAACTGCTCACCGATCGCCGACCGGTTCGCGATCACCGCGACCGATGAGGCCGGGATCTTCGGGCCGCGCGAGTTCAGGTCGAGCGTCACGTCGACGCCGTCCGGGCGCAGCGACATCTCGCCGACCCGGCCCACCGGCACGCCGCGATAGGTGACCTCGGCGTTGGTGAAGATGCCACCCGCGCTGTCACCCATCTTGACGGTCACCGGGTACCTGCCCAGACCGGCCAGCTTGTCCAGCTGGGCGTAGTTGGCGCCCACGAAGACAATGGCCACAATGCCGATGATCGCGAAGACGATCAGCTGAATCTTGACGAGCCTACTGACCATCGGTGCCTCCCAGCAGCGCGATCGTGCCGTCCATGAAGCCCTGGCCATTGCCCGGCCGCGGCGTCATCTGCGTATCGTTCACCGCCGGCTTCTTGGCGGTGGTCGACGACTGCTTCTTCTTCGGCTTCGGGTTCATCGGGTAGGTGCCACCCGACGGCGGGGTGTTGGGCCCGCGCTTGGAGTTCGGCGCCGGCGGCAGCAACGAGATGGTCGGCCAGCCCCAACGCGGTCCGTTCCCGTCGATGTACGGGTTCCCCGGGTTCACCGGAATGTGGAACTGCGACGGCGGCTTCTGGTACTTCGGATCGCCCTGACCCACGCCGAGCGCCTCCAGCTGGTTGAGCAGCCGCAGGTCCACGTTCAGGTACAGGTTGGTGGAATCGCCGTGCGTACCCGCCAGGATGTCGTCCGGGAAGGGGTGGGTCAGCATGATCGGCGCGGCGGTGATCGCATCGTCGGCCGACTTGGCCAGCTCGGTCAGGATCGGGCGCAGGGCCTTGAGATCGTTGATCATCTGCTTGTGCGCCTTACCGAGGATGTCGGTGCCCACCTGGCCCAGCTCGTCGAGCTTGGTCAGCAGTTCGACGAACTGCGGGCGCTGCTCCTCGAGCACGGCCACACCCGCCGGCAGCTCGTCCAGGATCCGTTCGATCTGCTGTGTCTGGCCGGCGGCCCGGTCGGACAGCGCGGCCACCCCGTCGACGGCGCGCAGGATGTTGTCGCGCTGCTGGTTGAGGCCGCGGATCAGTTTCTCGGCGTTGATCAGCAGGCTGCGCATCTCGTTGGCGCCGTCCTGGGAGCCGATCGACTCGTTCAGCGCGGTGACGATCGGCGCCAGCTGGTTGATGCCGCCGCCGTTGAGCAGCAGCGACAGCGCACCGAGCAGCTGCTCGATGTCGGTCGTCGTCTTGGTGCGATCGGTGGGGATCGGCACCGCCGGGTTCTGTCGCGGCGCACCGGCCGCGTCGGCCGGCTCGCTCAGCGCGACGAACTTCTCACCGAGCAGGTTGGTCTGCTGAACCGCCGCGCGCGACTGGTCCGAGAGATCCACCGTGTTCTTCACCTTGACGTGCACCACGGCGTCCCAGGAGTCCTGCGGGACCTCGATCTTGGTGACCTGCCCGACCGGGATGCCGTCCAGCTTGACCACGGACTGCGGAACCAGATCCAGGATGTCGGAGAAGGCGATCGAGTACTCGCGCGGATTGTCGCCCACGTCGACGCCGCCGGGCAGCGGCATCTGCTGGACGTTGATCCCGCACGACGACAGGGTCAGCGCGCTCACCGTCAGGGCGACGGCGACACCGGCGGCCTTGGTGCGAGTCGGCTTGCCGAGCTTCATCAGTTGCCTCCCGGAAGAGCCGGATCGGGATTGCCCGGAACGGTGCCCGGCGCGGGGTACTTCTGCAGCTTGTCACCGCTCATGATGCCGAACGGCAGCACCGGCAGCATGGGCTCGAGCACACCGTCGGTGACCTGCTTGGCCAGGTCGGCGCAGCCGTCGATCAGCGGCGCCAGCTGGCGGCTGAAGGCGATGGCCGACGGATTGCCCGGCAGCAGGTTCTTCAGGTCGAGCATCTTGCACATCGAGCCCATCGGATCCTGCATGTCCGGGATGTTGACGCGCATGGCGACCACACCGGCCTCGGCGTCGTAGGCGTTGATCAGGTTGTTGATCACCACCGGCAGCACCGTGAAGATCTCCAGCAGGTCCTTCTTGTTGTCGAGCAGCGCCTGCCCGGTCGGCTGGAGGTCGCGGATCGCCTGACCGAGCTTGGCCTCGTTGTCGGCCAGGAAGCCGGCGACGTCGCCGAGTGCGAACGACAGCGTCTCGAGCGCCTTGCCGAGCTGCTCGCGCTCCCCGGCCAGGTAGGTGTTGAACGACGACATCTGCGTGTTGAACTGGCGCACCTGCGCATCGTTCTCGTGCAGCGCACCGACGAAGACGTCGAGGTTCTTGATCGTCGACGAAATGTCGCCGCTCGAATCGGCCAGCGTGCTGGCGGCCTTCGAGAGGTTGGCGATGGCGTTGCCGAGCTTCTCGCCGTTACCGTCGAGCGCCTGGGCGCCGGCGGTGACGAAGTCGCTCAGCGCGCCCTTCTTGGGCGAGCTGCCCTTGGGCCCGGTACCCGGGCCCAGCGACTTCGAGAGCTTCTGCAGGTTGGCGTAGATCGCATCGATCTCCACCGGCACCGCGGTGCGGTCGCCGCCGATCACCACATTGTCGCCGGCCTTCGGGCCGCCGGTGTAGGCCGGGATCAGCTGGACGTAACGGTCGGCCACCAGCGACGGGATCACCTGCACGGCCTTCACGTCGGCCGGCAGCGTCACGCCGCGCTTGACGCGCATCTCCACGTCCACGGTCTCGCCGCGCGGGGTCACCCCGGTCACCTTGCCCACGTCCACACCGAGGATGCGGACATTGGAGCCCTCGTAGATGCCCACCGCGCTACTGAAGGTGGCCTTGACCTTGGTCGAGGTGACCAGGTTGAAGCCCCACCAGCCGATGGCGCCGAGGATCAGCGCCGCGATGACCGCGAGCGCGGTGATCATGATGTTCTTGGCCGAGAAGAATTTGTCGTCGTTCACAGTCGTATCCGGAGTACTCATCAGCCGCCCGTCCCGCCGTTGGTGAGGTTCTTCTGCATGTTCGGCAGCCGGTGCGTGTTCTGCGCGGGCAGCGCCGGCGGCAGGATGTTGGTGACCACCGACTCGAACCAGCGGCCGTTGCCCAGCACGTTGGTGTACAGCCGGTAGAAGGGCGCCAGGTTCTGGATCGACGCCCGGATGTTGGCGTTCTGCGCCGTCAGCAGGTTGGTCACGTTCTTCAGCGAGTCGAGCACCGGCCCGATCTGCGCCTCGTTGTCCTTGACGATCCCGGTGAGCGCCGTCGACAGGCTCTCGGTGCTGGCCAGCAGCGCCGAGATGGACTGCTGACGCGAGTTCAGCTCCTTGAGCAGCACGCCGGCCCCGGCGATGAGCCGGGTGAACTGCTCGTTCCGGTCGGCCAGGATCTGCGAGCTGGCCTTGGTGGCCTGCAGCAGTTTGCGGACCTCCTGGTCACGGCTGGCGATGGTCTGGGACAGTCGCGCCACACCGTCCAGGGCCGGCCCGATGTCGTCGGCGGTGGCGGTGAAGACGTCACCGAGCTCGCCGAGCGCCTTGGCCACCTGATCGGTGTCGACGTTCTCGATCTGGTCGGCGGCGTCGCCGAAGGCCTCGATCACGTCGTACGGAGCGACGGTGTCGGTGAGCACCACGCGCGGATCGGCGAGCTTCTCGCCCTTCGGATTCAGCGCGATGTACTTCTGACCCAGCACGGTCTTGATCTGGATGGTGGCCTGCGTCTGGTCGCCGATCCAGGTGTCCTTGACCCGCAGCCGCATGTCGACCTTGTCACCGTTAAGGGAGACGTCGGTCACCTCGCCGACCTTGATGCCGGCCACCCGGACCTCGTTGCCCGGCTGCACGCCCGCGGCCTCGGAGAAACGGACGGTGTACTGCGGCGCCGCACCCAGCAGCGGCAGTTCCTTCAGGTAGAAGGAGGACACCGAGACCATCACCAGCACGACCAGACCCAGCAGACCGATGCTGCGGGCACTGCGCCGGCCGGCGAACCGCCGAGACTTCTTCGGCGGCAGCGCGGTCACGTCGATGTCGGCGCCGGCCGTGTTCTGTTCGTCGGACACGTCAGCCCACCCCGTTGATCTTGCCGTCCGCCCAGCAGCGGGTGGCCGCGCTGGTGTACAGGACGTGGTTGATGTCCGGCAGCGGGACCAGCGGCTGCGACAGCACCGCGGACTTGCCGTTGCCGGCCGTGATGTCCAGGCCGCACAGGTAGAACTGGAACCACGAACCGAAGGTGGCCGACCGGCCCAGCTTCTCGGCCTTCACCGGCAGCGTCTCCAGCATCTTGCTGACCTCGCCCTGACGCGCGTTGATCTTGTCGGACAGCTCCTTCAGACCGGCCAGCGAGCCCTGGATGGAGGGCCGGGTCTGGCTCAGGATGGAGCCGGTGACCGAGGTCAGGTTGCTCACCGAGGTGATGGCCGAACCCACCGAGTCGCGCTGCGCGGCCAGGCCGACGACCAGCTTCTCGGTGTTGTCGAGCAGCGTCTTGAACTGCACGTCGTTCTTGTTCACCGTGTCGAGCACCTTGGTCAGGTTGGTGATCATCTCGCCGATCACCGCATCCTTGTCGGCGATCGAGTTGGTCAGCTCGGCGGTCTGGTTGATCAGCGAGCTGATCGTCGCCCCCATGTCGGTGCCGTCGCCGTTCTGGAAGACGTCGATCACCGTCTGCGCAAGCTTGTTCATGTCCTCGGGCGTGATCTGCTTGAACAGCGGACGGAAGCCGTTGAACAGTTCGGTGAGGTTGACCGCCGGATGCGTGCTCGAGAGCTTGCGATCCTCGTTGTACTCGAAGGTGTGGCCGGGGCCCACCATCTCCGCGGTCTCCGCGGCACCCTTCTGCAGGGCCAGGTACCGCAGGCCCGCGAGGTTGCGGTACCTGATGTACAGCTGAGTGCTCTTGGGCAGCTTGGTGCGGCTGACGTTGAACGCCACCTCGGCCCGGTTGCGGTCGACGATCTGCACCGATTCGACCTCGCCGACGCGGACGCCGGCGATGCGCACGTCGTCGCCCGGATTCAGCATCGCGGCGTCGGAGAAGATCGCCCGGTAGCTGGTGCTGCCGGATGCGCCGGCGTTGGAGATCAGCAGTGCCAGCACGCTCGTGGCCAGCACGGTGACGAGCGAGAAGACGATCAGCTTGATCAGCGGTGCCCACATACCCCTCATCGGATGGTCACCTCCGCACCCTCCAGGGCGCCTCCGCCCATGTAGGTGACCCAGGTCGGCACCTCGTCCGGGTTCAGGCCGCTGCCCGCCGCGTAGATCAGCTTCATCTGGCTCACATACTCACTGTCGGTCAGACCGGTACCCGACGGCTGCGCGCTGAACTGCGGCTGCGGCAGGTCCGGCCAGGTCTTGGGTCCGGCATTGCGCGACGGCGGCTGGTACGAGCCGTCG
>CAZEOP010000130.1:0-9401 GCA_964513715.1 uncultured Gordonia sp. | reverse complement strand
GGTCCAGGACGAGCTGGCCGCCGCCGCCGAAGAGGCGAGCGTGCGCGACGACATCAAGGCCGTGGTCATCTACGGCGGCCCCAAGGTCTTCGCGGCCGGCGCCGACATCAAAGAGATGAACGACATGTCGTTCGCCGACATGAGCAAGGTGGCCCGCCGGCTGCAGCGCGGCCTGGGCGCCGTCGCCGAGATCCCGAAGCCGACCGTCGCCGCCGTGACCGGCTACGCTCTGGGCGGCGGCCTGGAGGTGGCGCTCGGCGCCGACCGCCGCATCGCCGGCGACAACGCGAAGCTCGGCGTGCCCGAGGTGCTGCTGGGTGTGATCCCCGGCGGTGGCGGCACGCAGCGGCTGGCCCGCCTGATCGGCCCGGCCCGCGCCAAGGACATGGTCTTCACCGGCCGTTTCGTCGGCGCCGAGGAGGCGCTCGCGATCGGTCTGGTCGACGAGGTCGTCGCCCCCGACGAGGTCTACAACGCCGCCCTGGCCTGGGCCGGCAAGTTCACCGGTGCCGCCTCGGTGGCACTCGCCGCGGCCAAGGCCGCGATCGACGAGGGTCTGGATGCGGACCTGGAGACCGGCCTGAAGATCGAGGCGCACCTGTTCGCCTCGCTCTTCGCCACCGACGACCGTGCGATCGGCATGGCGTCCTTCATCGAGAACGGCCCGGGCAAGGCCGAATTCACCGGAAAGTAGTCCCGAACATGACCGCGATCGACGATCCGCAGCCGAACCCGCACGCCACCGCTGAACAGGTGGAGGCGGCGCTGTCCGACACCAAGCTGGCCCAGGTGCTCTACCACGACTGGGAGGCCGAGACCTACGACGAGAAGTGGTCCATCTCGTTCGACGAGCGCTGCATCGATTACGCGCGCGGCCGCCTGGACCGGATCGTCCCCGACGCCCCGCTCCCGTACGCGCGGGCGATGGAGCTGGGCTGCGGCACCGGCTTCTTCCTGCTCAACCTGATGCAGTCCGGGGTGGCCACCAAGGGCTCGGTCACCGACCTGTCGCCCGGCATGGTGAAGGTGGCGCTGCGCAACGCCGAGGGCCTGGGTCTGGACGTTGACGGCCGGGTCGCCGACGCCGAGAAGATCCCCTACGAGGACAACACCTTCGACCTGGTGGTCGGTCACGCGGTGCTGCACCACATCCCCGACGTGGAGCAGGCGCTGCGCGAGGTGCTGCGCGTGCTGAAGCCGGGCGGTCGCTTCGTCTTTGCCGGCGAGCCGTCCACGCTGGGCGACTTCTACGCCCGCTGGATGAGCCGGGCCACCTGGTGGGCCACCACCAACCTCACCAAGTTCGGCCCGCTGCAGTCCTGGCGCCGTCCGCAGGAAGAGCTCGACGAGTCCTCGCGCGCCGCCGCGCTGGAGGCCGTCGTCGACATCCACACCTTCTCGCCGAAGGATCTGGAGGACCTGTCCACCGCGGCCGGCGCCGTCCAGGTGGAGTCGGCCAGCGAAGAACTGGCCGCGGCCATGCTCGGCTGGCCGGTGCGCACCTTCGAGGCCGCCGTGCCGGCAGAGAAGCTGGGCTGGGGCTGGGCGCGCTTCGCCTTCGGCGGCTGGAAGCGGATGACCTGGCTGGACGACAACGTCCTGTCGAAGGTGGTCCCGCCGCAGTACTTCTACAACGTGCTCATCACCGGCGTGAAGCCGGAACCCGCCGGCGACTGACACCGCGCGCGGCGTGAGCTACGACCTCGGCGAAGACGACGTCGCCTTCCTGCGTTCGCGGTACGGGCGCAAGGCGCTGGAGGTGGCGGCGGAGCTGCCGCTGACGCCGTCGACCATGCTCGCCGACCTCACGGTGCTGCGTTCGCGCTATCCGGAACACGCGGCGGCCGTGGCCGAGACCACCTCGGCGCGCCGGCGGGCCGAGGGCAAGCTCCGGTACGCCGCGGAACTGATCGCCGACGGCACCGCCGTGCAGCAGGCCACGGCGACCCCCGTGGCCGCGCTGCGGGCCGCCGACATCGTCGCCCGCCACCACGGGGCGGTGGTGCACGACGTCACCTGCTCGATCGGTGCCGAACTGATGGCCCTGCAGGCCGAACCCGGCATCGCCGGGGTCATCGGCTCGGACCTGAATCCGGCTCGGCTGGCCGCGGCGCAGCACAATGTGCGGCTCGGTCCGGGCGGCCCGGCCACCCTGTTGCGCGCCGATGCGCTCACCCCCACGTCCAGCGCCGACGTGGTGATCGCCGACCCCGGCCGCCGGGGCAGCGGCGGACGCGTCTTCGGGATCGATCAACTCGATCCGCCACTGCTGGAACTGCTGTCGGTGTACGCCGGCCGCGCACTGGTGGTCAAGTGCTCACCCGGGCTGGACTACCGCAATCTGCGCACCCGATTCGGCTTCGACGGGCAGGTGCAGGTGGTCTCGCTGGACGGCGGTGTCCGCGAGGCCGTGCTGTGGACCGAGGTGGACGGCCAGCCGGAGAACCGGGCCAGCGTGCTGCGCAGCCGACCCGAGGCCCCGGGGCTGGTGCGGCTGGAGGAGGTCAACTCCGGCGATCCCGACGAGCTAGAGGCCCCCGGGGTGGACGAGTACCTCATCGACCCGGACGGCGCGGTGGTGCGCGCCGGGCTGGTCCGTCAGTACGCGCACCGGCACGGGCTGCGTCAACTGGACCCGCAGATCGCCTACCTGACCGGGAACGCGATCCCCGCGGGGGAGCGCGGCTTCCGCATCCTCGAGCAGCTGCCCGTTCACGAGAAGACGCTGCGCGGCGCGCTCGCCGCCCGTGACTGCGGCAGCCTGGAGATCCTGGTGCGCGGACTGGACGTGGATCCGGACCGGCTCCGCAAGAAGCTCAAGCTCAAGGGCGATTCGCCGTATGCGCTGGTGCTGACCCGGATCGGTCGGTCCGGTGTCGCCCTGCTCTGCGCGCCCGCCGTCCGCGGCTGACCCGGGCCCCGAGCCGCCGCCCCGCTCCGGGGCGGGCGAGACGGTTCGGCGACGGGTGGGATATCAGTGCTGGGCGAAATGTCAGCGCTGGGCGAAGTAGTAGATCTCGCCGAGATTCGTCGCGACCGCGATGTTGCCGCCCGCCGAGACCGCGACGCCGGTGGCGAAGCCGGTGGCACCGGGCATCGCCAGCGAGCGTTTGGTGGTGCCGTCGGCCGTCGAGACCTCGGTCAGCACCAGGTGCTGGTCGGCGCCGGTGCGCACCACCGTCCACGCGCTGTCGGCGCCGGTGATCGTCGAGAGGCTCACGGTCTGCAGATCGGTGCGCTGGGCCACCACCTCGACGGCGTCGCCCCGGTCGCGCAGGATCGTCAGCGGGGTGCCGAGGCCGCCGGTCGGGATGATCAGACCGTCCGGCGAGACCGCGAGGGTGGCGAAGCCGAAGCCGCCGAGATCGTGCCGCCAGCGCTGGGCGCCGTCCTCGGCGGAGTAGGCGTACAGGGCGCCGTCCCGGCCGTGGGCGTACACGGTGGCGCCGTCGGCGGAGACCGTCGCCGGGCCCATCATCCCGCTCGGGACGTCGACGCTCCATCGCTTGGTCAGGGCGCGGCCGTCGGGGCCCGCCGCGTAGCTCATCGCCAGCAGCTGGGCGCCGGCCGAGCCCTGCGGCCGGAAGTCGAGGTAGAAGCGCTCGTGCTCGGTGTCCACCGCCGGCGGCGCCGGGAGGGCGCACAGCGGACCACCGTTCAGGCAGTCGTTGAAGCCGAACCGGGGATCGTCCGGATCGGCGTCCTCGCGCAGCCGGACCTCGGGGGCCTCGAAGGTATTGGTCTGGGCGTTCAGCAGCAGCAGCTGGCCCTGCGTCGTGCTCATCAGGACCTGTCCCGGACCGGCGAACTTGGCCGACAGCGGCACGCCGATCACCGGCATCCGCCAGCGGACCGCGCCGCCCACGTTGAACGCCAGGAAGGTGGTCTCCTCGCCGATGTACGGCTGCGAGTTCTGGTCGAAGGCCAGCGCATTGCGCTGCGCACCCTCGCGCAGCCGCTTGCAGAAGGTCTTGCGCCCCGAATACTGGTCGAAGACGAACATGTTGCAGCCGCCCGGCGTGCGGGCCGTGACACCCACGTCGCCGTAGCGGTTCAGCGTCAGCGGAGCGGTGATCGGGCCACCGGTGGGCCGGGTCCAGACCAGCTTCAGGCCGCCCGGGGCTATCGCCGGGGTGGCGTTGGTGTTGCCCGCCGTGCCGCCGTACACCGCCCAGCCGGGTGCCGGCAGGGCCCGGACCTCCTGGTGGCCGTCCGAGCACGCCGACAGCAGCAGGGCCGAGACGACGGCCAGGGCCGCCAGCACGAGGCCGGATCGGGGTGCGCGCACTGCCTGCTGCATCGTGGTCCGGGGGCCTTTCTCTGCGCCTGCGTCCACGGCCGATCGGCTCGCGCCGAGGGCACCCGCGGTGCCGTCCGTGTCGGGCACGACTCTATCCTGTGCCTATGACCACGATGTGGAACGCGTCCTACCGCTCGCGCTGGCGCGCCGGGCTGCGCCGCCGGGATCCGGAGCAGGCGCGCTTCCTCACCCTCGACTCGCTGCGCTGGATCAAGCGGAACAAGGCCTGGACGCCCTGGTATCTGGTCCGCTACTACCGGCTCGCGCGCTTCCGGCTGGCCAACCCGCACATCGTGCTGCGCGGCATGGTCTTCCTCGGCAAGAACGTGGAGATCCACGCGACGCCGGAGATGTCGCGCATGGAGATCGGCCGCTGGGTGCACATCGGCGACGGCAACTCCATCCGCTGCCACGAGGGCAGCCTGCGGATCGGCGACAAGACCGTCTTCGGCTGCAACAACGTGGTCAACGCCTACCTCGACATCGAGATCGGCGGCAGCACGCTGGTCGCCGACTGGTGCTACATCTGCGACTTCGACCACGTCACCGACCACATCGGCATCCCGATCAAGGACCAGGGCATCGTCAAGGGTCCGGTGCGCATCGGCGCCGACACCTGGGTGGCCACCAAGGTCACCGTGCTGCGGAATACGATCGTCGGCCGCGGCTGCGTCCTGGGCGCTCACGCGGTGACCCGCGGCGTCATCCCGGACTACTCGATCGCGGTCGGCTCCCCGGCCCGCGTGGTGAAGAACCGACTGGAGGCCTGGGAGGCCGGTGCCGCCGAGCGCGCCGAGCTCGAGCGCGCCCTGGCCGACATCGAGCGCAAGAAGGCGCAGGCCCAGGCCCGCACCGGCAACGTCGACTGAGTCGGACCTCGCCGCGGCTCCTCGCACCGTACGGCCGTTTCTCTGCCGGACCGCGGTAGTTCCGCGATGCCGCCGATACCCGGGATGCGTGCCGGGGGTCCGGCTGCGCCGCCGGGCGCAGGGCGTGCCTCAGTCGACCGGGTTGGCCGGATCGCGGTCGGGGAGCGGGCGCAACGGGATCTGCGGGCGCGCCAGCGGCCGGTCGGGGCGCCGGGTGACGACGGCGTAGACAGCCGCGGTCCGCTCGGCGATGACCGGCCAGGTGAACTCCTCGGTGAGCACGGCGCGGGCGCGGCGGGCCCGCAGCGCGGCGGCCTCCGGGTCGTCGAGCACGGCCAGCACCGCGTCGGCCAGCGCGGGTACATCGGCGGGCGGGAAGGTCAGGCCGGTCTCGCCGTCGTGCACGGCCTCGCCCAGCCCGCCGGCGGTGGACGTGACCAGCGGGATTCCGCTGGCCGCCGCCTCCAGTGCGACGATGCCGAAGGGCTCGTAGCGGCTCGGCAGGACGATCGCCGAACACGAGCGCATCAGGGCCACCAGACCGTCGTGGTCCTGCTTCCCGGCGAAGGTCACCGCCCCGGTGAGCCCGTGCTGCTGCGTGAGTCCGGTGAGCCAGGACAGCTGGGTGCCCTCGCCGGCGATCGTCAGCGTGGTGCCCGGGTGCGCCCGGCGGATCGCCGGCAGCGCTTCGAGCAGATCCTGGACGCCCTTCTCGTACTCGAGCCGGCCGGCGAAGAGCAGGTGCGGCGGCTCGTCGTCGTCCGGGCGCTCGGCGAAGCTCCACGCGGTCAGATCGATGCCGTTGTGGATCACCGTGATCGGGGTGTCGCCGGGGGAGAAGAGCTCGCTCACCTCCTGGCCCATCGATGACGAGCAGGTGATCAGCGCATCGGCCGAATTGGCCAGCCACCACTCCACCGAGTGCACCTGGCGGTTGACGTGTCCGGCCACCCAGCCGCTGTGTCGCCCGGCCTCGGTGGCGTGCAATGTCGCCACCAGCGGGACATCGAAGAACTCGGCGAGGGCGATGGCGGGATGGGCGACGAGCCAGTCGTGCGCGTGCACCACGTCGGGCGCCTCGTCCGGACCGAGGTGGCGCAGGGCGGCGCGGATGAAGCTGTGGCCCATCGCCAGCGTCCAGGCCATCATGTCGACGCCGAAGTCGAACTCGGGGGCATCCTCGGCGGCGGCGATCACCCGGACGCCGTTGACCCGGGTGTCGGTGGTCGGGTGCGTCGCCGGATCGGTGCCCGACGGCTGCCGGGTCAGCACCGTCACCTCGACACCCTGCTCGGCGAGCGCCTCGGCCAGATGGTGGACGTGCCGGCCGAGACCGCCGACCACGACGGGCGGGTACTCCCACGACACCATGAGCACCCTTCGACGGAGCTCAGGGACCGCCCTTCGACGGGGCTCAGGGACCACCCTTCGACGCGCCTCCTTCGTCGGCGGCTCAGGGACCGCCCTTCGACGGGGTTCAGGGGACGTGGCGCTCATCGGAGATCACCCCCGCGGACGGGGAGCCGGCGGGCGTCGAGGGCGCCGAAGACATTGTCGGCGTTGCGCCAGCCGGCGGCCAGGCGTGCCGCCGACTCCTCGCGACCGGCATCGGCGGCCGCGCAGATCTCCCGGGTGGCATGCGCATGCTTGTAGGCGCGGTCCTGCGCGTACCCGGCGGCGGTGTCCTTGGACACCATGAACGGCCAGTCCGACTGCACCGTCATCAGCGTCTCGCGCAGGATCTGATCGGCGACGAGGTCCCGGCTCCCGGCACCCGGGTCGAGCCGCTTGTCCAGGCTGTCCAGCGCGGTCGCGGTCACCTCGCTGTTCAACTGCACCAGGTGTTGCACCTGCGGGCCCTCCCAGACTCGCCAGTCCTTGCCCGATCCCCACGACGAGTCGCCCAGCTCCACCGGCTCGCCCACATAGCCGTCGCGGCGTGCCGTGGCGAGCGTGCCGACGGTGACCCCGGCCTCGGGCAGGCGGCGCAGCAGGCGCTCCAGCCACTGCGGGCCCTCGTGCCACCAGTGGCCGTACAACTCGGTGTCGAAGGCCGCCACCACCAGCGCGGGCCGGCCCAGGCGCGCGGACTCGTCGGTCAGCCGGCGCCGGATCACCTCGACGAAGGCATCGACGTGCCGGTCGAGTACGGCGTCGACGAGGGCGGGGTCGTACGGCTTCTTCTCCTCGCCGGGAACGTTCTTGCCGGTCACCCGGAACGGTTTGAAGCCGGTCCGGTGATCGTAGGTGTGGAAGTCGCGGTACGCGGGGTGCCCGGGATAGCCGGATTTCGGCGACCACACCTGATAGCTGACCGTCAGATCCCGGCCGAAGGCGACGACGTCGCTCCCGGCCACCGGGCGGCCGAGCGCGGTGTCACCGTGCAGGGTGGGGCCGTCGACCATGAAGTGGCCGACGCCGGCGCGCTGATACTCGGCCTCCATGCCCGGCGTGTAGGCGCACTCCGGCGCCCAGATGCCCGATGGCGTTGTGCCCCAGCGCAATCGCGCATCGGCCAGGCCCTCGTTCAGGGACAGCCGGCGCAGCCGCTCGTCGAGCAGCGGTTGGAACGGGTGGGCCAGCGGTCCGCCGAGCAGCTCCAGCACTCCCGTCGAGAGCAGCGACCGGATCTGCGGGCTGCCGCCGTGCCGCCAGTGCGTCTCGAAGTCGGCCAGCGCCGCCGCGGCGGCCCGGTACTCGCGGTGCCCGCTGATCCGGCGGTCGGCGTCGTCGTCGATCGCGGCCTCCATGGCGCGCAGCTGCCAGTCGGCCAGCCACTCGTACATCGCGGCGGTGGCGCGCGGATCGTCGAGCTGCGCGGCCAGCACCGGCGTGATGCCGAGAGAGAGCTGATCGCGCAGGCCGTCGTCGGCCAGCCGGCGCAGCATCGCGAACAGCGGCAGGTAGCAGTGCGCCCACGACTGGTACAGCCATTCCTCGCCAACCGGCCAGCGGCCGTGATTCAGCAGCCACGGCAGATGCGAGTGCAGGACCAGCGTGAACTGGCCCGGCACCGGTGCCGGAGAGGTCACCGCAGGTCGTCCCGGCGGACGGCCAGGGCCAGCAGATCCAGGCTGGTGTCGATGTCGCGGAGATCGCCGTCGAGGATCTCGAAGTCGGCGGCGGTGATCCCGGCGACGTCGTCGACCAGTTCCTGCGGCCACGGCTCACCGGCCAGGGCGCGTTCGATCTGGGCGTCGATCAGCGAGCCGCCCCACTTCTCGTCCAGCTCGCGCAGTCGCGGACCGTGCCAGACGCCGAGCATCGCCGAGACCTCGAAGCCGTTGCCGGTCAGCAGTTCGGTCAGTTCGGCGGCGTTCAGCTCGCGGGTGTGGAAGGGGTTGAGCGGCGTGTCCAGCCCGGGGGAGAAGGTGATCCGGTTGGGCGTGCTCATCAGCAGCTCGGATCCGCCGCCGGGCCGCAGCACCCGGTGGCATTCGCGCACGAAGGCGTCCTGGTCCCACAGATGCTCGATCACCTGGAAGTTGACGACGGTGTCGACCGAGGCGGCGGGCAGCGGCAGGTCGACCAGGTTGGCCCGGTGGATCGTCACCTGAGGGTAGCGGCGGCGGGTGTGCTCGACGGCCTGCTCGTCGTAGTCGACGCAGGTCACCGATGCGGCCTGGGTGGCCAGCAGGGCGGCGCCGTAGCCCTCGCCGGAGCCGGCCTCCAGCAGGTCGCGGCCCGCGCAGCGCGCGACGATCAGGTTGTAGGCCACCTCGTGCCGGCGGAACCAGTAGTTCTCCGCCGGGATACCGGGCACCGTCCGCTCGCCGGTCAGGGCGAGCTGCTGATCGGTGCTCAGCGCGGCGCGCGCGGAGGCCGGGGAATCGCTCATCTGCACGACACTAAGCCATCGCCGCGGCCGCACCCCAGGCGGCGGCGGATCCCCGGCGGCGCGCCGATGTGAGTAAGGCGACCCTTTTTCTCTTCCGGGCGGTGCACCGGAGCCTGCCGGGAGCAGTTACAGTAAGCAATGTCCCATGGCCTTACCTGCGGGTAAGTCGCCGAAACCGATGCAGGAGGTCGACGAAGACCCATGACGAACGTTGTTGTTCTGATCAAGCACGTGCCGGATTACACGGCCGAGTGGAAGCTCTCCGACGATGATTTCACCGTCGACCGCGCCGCCGTCGACGGCCTGATCGACGAGATCAACGAGCGCGCCGTCGAGGAAGCGCTGCAGATCAAGGAAGCCAACGGCGGTGAGGTCACGGTGCTGTGCGCCGGTC
>CAZEOP010000129.1:0-9413 GCA_964513715.1 uncultured Gordonia sp. | reverse complement strand
TGCCGAGCAGGCTCTCGCCGTCCTCGGTGTTCCAGCCGGTGTTGCCGATCTGCGGCGCCGTGGCCACGATGATCTGCTTGTGATAGCTCGGGTCGGTCAGCATCTCCTGGTAGCCGGTCATCGCGGTGCAGAAGACCGCCTCGCCCAGCGTCGTGCCGAGGGCGCCGTAGCTCACCCCGGTGTGGATGTTGCCGTTCTCCAGCACCAATACCGCTTTGTTCATGACGTCTTCCTCTTCGTGTCGGTGCTGTTCGTCTCGGGGCTGTTCTTGGTCTCGGGGCTGTTCGTCTCGGGGCCGTTTTTGCTCTCGGGGCCGTCTTTGCTCTCGGGGCGACCGTCGGGATCGGTCTGTGCCAGCCGCTGGTAGGTCTGCTCGGTGAGCTCGGCGAAGGGCGCCGTCCAGTCCGGGTAGACGCTCTTGTCGTCGCCCCGGATGCCCGAGTCGATCTCGACGCCCGAGGGCAGCCGCCAGCGGATCGCGAGCAGACCGTCGCGGCTCATCACCTTCCCGGCGAGCCGGTTCTCGGTGCGCAGCGCGGTGATCGCGTCGGCCGGGATCCAGATGTCGGAGGCGCCCTGGCGCGCCAGCAGCACCCCCGCGGCGTAGCGCGTGTAGCTGACCGCGGCGCGGTCCCCGTAGTCGCCGACCGCGATGCGGGTGGTCCAGGTCGGGGCCAGGGTGCTGCCGACGTAGACGCCGGTGTCGGGTCCCTGCAGCGGCTCGCCGAGTTGCGCGGGCACCGCCGGGAACTCGCCCAGCTCACCGGACTGCCGGGCGCCGCGCCGCCGCCAGCCGCGCAGCGCCAGGGCCACCAGCCCGGCCCAGAGCAGCAGCGCCGCAAGGATCAGGATCAGATCGGCCAGGGTCATGAGTGCGTCACCCGGCCGCGCAGCACGGTCGCGACCACGGTGCCCGGCAGGGTCATCTGCGCATACGGGGTATTGCGCGACTTGCTCGCCAGGCGATCCGGGTCCACCGTCCACTCGGCGTCGGGATCGACCACGGTCAGGTTGCCCGGCTCGCCGACGGCGATCGGCCGGCCCTGATCGTCGAGCCCGACGATCTGCGCGGGACGCTCGCTCATCACCCGGGCCACCCCGCGCCAGTCCAGCAGGCCCGGTCGCACCAGGGTCTCGACGACGATCGAGAACGCCGTCTCCAGGCCGAGCATGCCCGGCTTGGCCTGGCTGAACTCGCAGCACTTCTCCTGCGAGGCGTGCGGGGCGTGATCGGTGGCGACGCAGTCGATGATCCCCTCGGCGAGCGCGGTGCGCAGCGCCAGCTTGTCGCGCTCCTCGCGCAGCGGCGGGTTCACCCGGTTCACGCCGTCGTAGGTCTCCAGCCGGGAGTCGTCGAGCAGCAGGTGGTGCGGGGTCACCTCGGCGGTGATCTCGATGCCCTGGCCGCGGGCCCAGCGGATCAGCTCCACGGTGCCCTCGCAGGACGCGTGGGCGACGTGGATCCGCGCGCCGGCGTCGCGGGCCAGCAGCGCGTCGCGGGCGACGATCGACTCCTCGGCCGCGCGCGGCCACCCGGCCAGGCCGAGCCGCGCGGCGGTGGCGCCGTCGTGCGCCACCGCGCCGACGGTGAGCCGCGGATCTTCGCTGTGCTGCGAGATCAGCACGCCGAGTCCGGCGCTGTACTCCAGCGCACGCTTCATCACGACCGGGTCGTGGACGCATTTGCCGTCGTCGCTGAACAGTTTCACCTTGGCGGCGCCGTCGGCCATCATGCCCATCTCGGCGAGCTGGGTGCCGGCCAGGCCGACGGTGACCGCGCCGACGGGGTGCACGTCGCACAGCCCGACTTCGCGGCCGATCCGCCAGACCAGGTCGGTGATCGAGGCGTTGTCGGCGACCGGATTCGTGTTGGCCATCGCGAAGATCGCCGTGTAGCCGCCCTTGGCGGCGGCCGCCGAGCCGGTGGCGATGGTCTCGGTGTCCTCGCGGCCGGGTTCCCGGACGTGCGTGTGCAGGTCGACGAAGCCGGGCAGCACGATCGCGCCGCCGCCGTCGACCGTCGGCGCCCCCTCCGGCGCGGACAGACCCGCACCGATCGCGGTGATGACGCCGTCGGTGACGGCCACGTCGACCGGGTCGCCCTCGCCGTAGGGGCGGACGTTGGTGATGAGAACCGAGGCCGCCACTACTGCGCCCCTCCTGTCTGCTGGTGAGCCGTCTGGTGGTGGGCCGGGGTGTCCCCGGCGTTGTCGCTGGCCAGCAGCCGGAAGAGCACGGCCATCCGGACGTGCACGCCGGCGCGGACCTGGTCGAGGACCACCGACTGCGGGGCGTCGGCCACGTCGAAGCCGATCTCCATGCCGCGCAGCATGGGACCCGGGTGCAGCACCAGGGCGTCCTCGGGCAGCAGGGACAGCCGGTTGTCGTTGAGGCCGTAGCGCACCGCGTATTCGCGGGCGCTCGGGAAGAAGCCGCCGCTCATCCGCTCGGCCTGCACGCGCAGCATCATCACCGCGTCGGCACCGGGGAGTTCGGCGTCCAGTTCGCTGGTGACCCGCACCGGCCAGGTGTCGACGCCGGTGGGCAGCAGCGTCGGCGGGGCCACCAGGACCACCTCGGCGCCGAGCGTGGACAGCAGGTGCGCGTTGGAGCGGGCCACCCGCGAGTGCAGGATGTCGCCGACGAGCACGATCCGCCGGCCGTCGAGCGAGCCGAACCTGCTGCGCAGCGAGTACGCGTCGAGCAGCGCCTGGGTCGGATGCTCGTGTGTGCCGTCGCCGGCGTTGATCACCCCGGGTCCGGTCGTAGGCAGCCCCAGGATGTCGCTGCCGTCGTTGGTCCAGCGGGCGATCTGCGCGGCCGCCCCGGACGCCGGGTGGCGAACGATCAGCGCGTCCGCGCCGAGTGCCCGCAGCGTCTTGGCGGTGTCGCGCAGCGACTCACCCTTGCTCACCGACGAGCTGGAGGCGCTGACGTTGATCACGTCGGCGCTCATCCACTTGCCGGCCACCTCGAAGGAGACGCGGGTGCGGGTGGAGTTCTCGTAGAAGACCGTCATCACGGTGCGCCCGCGCAGGGTCGGCAGTTTGCGGACCTCGCGGCCGGCCAGCGCCTGTTCGAAGCGGGCGGCCTCGTCGAGCAGTTCGACGGCCTCGTCGCGGCTCAGGTCCGCGGTCGACAGCAGATGTTTCATCGGTCGGCCCCCGGAGTCCGCAGCACCACTTCGTCGACGCCGTCGTCCTCGGCCAGGTGCACCTCGACGTCCTCGTCGCGCGAGGTCGGGATGTTCTTGCCGACGTAATCGGCGCGCAGCGGCAGTTCGCGGTGGCCGCGATCGACGAGGACCGCCAACTGCACCGCGGCCGGCCGGCCCAGGTCGCGCAGCGCGTCGAGGGCGGCGCGCACCGTCCGGCCGGAGAACAGGACGTCGTCCACCAGCACCACCAGGGCGCCGTCGACGCCGCCCGGCGGCACCAGGGTGCGCTCGAGCGGTCGGTGGGGTTTGTCGCGCAGATCGTCGCGGTACAGCGTGATGTCGAGGTACCCGGTGGGCACGTCGACGCCGCTGAACTCGGCGATCTTGGCGGCGAGGCGCCGGGCGAGCGAGGTGCCGCGGGTCGGGATGCCGATCAGCACCACCTGCGGGGAATCACTCGCATCGAGGGCCGTCTTCTCGATCACCTGGTGCGCCATGCGCGCCACGGTGCGTCCGACGTCGGCGGAATCGAGCAGCGTCCGGGTGTGCTTGCGCGGACCCGAAGCGTCTTCTGTGCGGTCGACCGGCATGGTCACACCGACCTCCTTCTCCGCCTCACTGGACGGATCGTTAAAGGATGTAGCCGGGGCTGACTCTACTCCCCGGCTCCGGCGGCGCGCACCTGGGGGGCGAGCACCGCGATCCGGTCCAGCACGCCGTTCACGAACGCCGGCGAATCGTCGGTGGACAGCTCGGTGGCGAGCTTCACGGCCTCGTCGAGGACCACCTTGATGTCGACGTCCGGCGCGTACAGCAGTTCCCAGGCGCCCAGGCGCAGGATGGCGCGGTCGACGGCCGGAAGGCGCTCGAGGGTCCAGTTCTCCAGGCGGGCAGAGATGACGGCGTCGATCTGATCCGCGTCGGCGGTGACGCCTTCGACGGCCGTCACGGCGTAGCCGGTCATCTCGCCGACCGCGTCGTGGCTGTCGAAGACCTCGCGGCGCTCGGCGATCAGCTCGGTGGCCGGCACGCCTTTGGCATCGGCCTCGAAGAGCAGGTCGACCGCGCGGCGGCGCTGACGATGCCGGCCGCGCGGCTCACCCGCCCGCGAATCAGTTGTTGACACGGCCGAGGTAGTTCCCGTCGCGCGAATCGATCTTCAGCTTGTCGCCGGTGTTGATGAACAGCGGCACCTGCACCTCGGCGCCGGTCTCCAGGGTGGCGGGCTTGGTGCCGCCGGTGGAGCGGTCGCCCTGCAGGCCCGGATCGGTCTGCGTCACCTCGAGCTCCACGGTGACCGGAAGCTCGACGTACAGCGGGACGTCCTCGTGCGTGGCGATCTGCACGGTCATGTTCTCCAGCAGGAAACGCGCGCCGTCGCCCACGACCTCCGGGCTGACCGAGACCTGGTCGTAGGTCTCGCCGTCCATGAAGACGTAGTCGGTGCCGTCGTTGTACAGGTAGGTCATGTCGCGGCGGTCGACGGTGGCGGTCTCCACCTTGACGCCGGCGTTCCAGGTCTTGTCGACACCCTTGCCGGTGAGCACGTTCTTGATCTTGGTGCGCACGAAGGCGGGGCCCTTGCCCGGCTTGACGTGCTGGAACTCCAGGATCTGCCAGAGCTGGCCGTCGATCTTGAGCACGAGGCCGTTCTTGAAGTCGGCGGTGGTCGCCATGGGTGGTCTCCTTGATTGCAGGTCGCTATGTCGGTGCGTCCCGCGGCGCGCCCGCCGCTAGAGGCTGCGCAACGCCCGGGGCGTGTGAGTCAGCGATCGCGAGCCGGTTCCGGTGACCACCAGGGTGTCCTCGATCCGCACTCCCCCGCGCCCCGGGAGGTAGATCCCCGGTTCCACGGTGACGATCGCGCCGCCTGGAAGTGTACCGGTCGCCGCGGCGCCGATCCCCGGCGCTTCGTGGATCTGCAGGCCGACACCGTGTCCGAGGCCGTGGACGTAGTACTCGCCGTACCCGGCGGCGACGATCGGCTCGCGGGCGGCCGCGTCGACGGCCGCCAGTTCGGCGCCCGCGTGCAAGGCCGCACATCCGGCCTCCTGCGCGGCGGCGACGATCGCGTGGATCTCCCGCTGCCACGGCTGCGGCTCGCCGAGCACCATCGTGCGGGTGGTGTCGGAGTGATAGCCGTGCCACACCGCGCCGAAGTCGATCTTGACCAGGTCTCCGGCGGCCAGCACCGCGTCGGTGGGGCGATGGTGCGGGATCGCCGAGTGCGGCCCGGCGGCGACGATGGTCTCGAAGGCGATCGCGTCGGCCCCGCGCGCGAACATCTCCCATTCCAGGTCGCGCGCCACCTGGCGTTCGGTGCGCCCGGGAGCGATCGCCCCGCGTTCGATCAGCGCGATCAGCGCCTCATCGGCGACGGCGCAGGCGCGCTCGACGGCGGCCACCTCGCCGGGGTCTTTGACCTCGCGCAGCGCCTCCACCAGACCGCGCACCGGTACCAGCTGCACATCCTGCGCACCGAGGTCCTGGTATTGGGCGACGGTGACGGCATCGGCCTCCAGCGCCAGGCGCAGCGGCGCGGCGGACCCGGCCTCGCCGCGGTGGCTCTTCGCCTGCGCCAGCAGCGCCGCCATCGTGTCGCGCGCGATCACCGCGGTGAGCCCGGGCGCCTGGGCCGCTACCTGCGCGGTGTAGCGGCCGTCGGTCGCGATGCGATCCGCGTCGGGCCCATCGACGGCGCCGTCGCGCCACACCAGCAGTGCGCCGTTGCTGCCGGTGAAGCCGGTCAGGTAGCGCACATTGGTCAGATCGCTGACCAGCAGCGCCTCGACGTCGTGGGCGGCGAGCGCACGAGCCAGCGCGGCGCGGCGGGCGAGGGTCGGATCGGCGGTCCGACGGGACGGATCGGGAGACACGGGCATACCTAAGATTGTTGTACACGTCTCACCCAGGTACGTTATTCCCATGAATTCGTGGCTTCTGCGCGGCATCGTCATGTCGATCGTGCACATCGCGGCGCGCATCCTCCTCGGCGCGGCGGTCATCGCCTGGCCGGTCCAGTCCCCGCTGTACCGCACCCTGGTGATCGCCATCGTGGTGCTGGTCGCCATCATCTGGGGCGGCTACGACGGTATCCGCGACGCCCGCGCGCATCCGGATCCCGACGACTACGCGGATCTGACCATGATGTGGCTCAAGGCCGGACTGTTCGCCGGCTTCGTGTCCTGCCTGGTCACCTGGGTCCTCGGCACCTTCTGGCTGGACGGCATCGGCGAGGCCTCGTTCTGGATCGAGCTGACCGCCGGCCTCTCGTTCATCACGCTGCTGGTCTACGTCCCCGCCTTCTTCGGCGTCAGCGTGGGCCGTGCCATCATCCGCCGCGACCAGCGCAAGGACGAGGACGACGACTGGTCGCACCACGAGTTGAAGACCCAGCCCGTCGCGGTCGACGCCTGACCGCGCCCCGCACACCGACGCCGAAGGCCGGACTCCCCCGCGGAGTCCGGCCTTCGCCGTTGTCGGGCCTCCGATTACAGCGACGCCTCCGGCAACTGCCGTGGCCTTCGCCCCAGTTCAACGATGAGCTTGTCGTAGACGTTGTAGTCGAAATAGGGAGTCGGCTTCATCTTGCCGTGCTTGTTGATGAAGAACCCGAACCGGTCGTACGACGGAGAGCGGACCCCGTCGACGACCATCGTCCAACGGTTGGGTTCTCCCAATTCAACCGACTCCCTGATCGCGGAATACATCATTGCCTGAACGGCCCCTGGAGAGGATCTGTAGTCGTACCGAACCACGCGCTCAGAGAATTCGACGTAGAACGATACGGCGGCAATCTGGGCTCCGGGCGCCTCGGCGCTCGCGCCCGGCCCGCTGTGGTCGGCAGCTGTTCGGCCGGATCCGCATCGGCGCAGCCGAGCCAGCCTCCCGGCAATGCGGCCCATCACAGTTCGTTCCGCTCCTTCATCCCGGTATCTCAGGCGAGGCGAACGGAATCGAAGTACGCGCTATGTCCGCTGACCGCGGCGGTGACATCGTGGTCGATCAGGTTGTCGTATTGGCTGCGGAAGCCGTGACGCCCCAACGCCTTCGAGCCGAGTTGCGCAACGGTGTACAGGTACTTCAGCACCGCGTCGTTCTCCGAACAGTAGTTGTGCACCGGGCCGTCGATCGATTCGCTCAGTGCGCGCCAGTCACTGCCCGCACCGATGGCCGCGCCGAGCAGATGCACCGTCTCGACACGCGGGGCCTTGGGGTCGGTGGCGAGGGCCTCCGCCGCGGTCAGCACGGCTCGTGCCCCGAGACTGTGGCCGACGAGAATCACATCATCGATCCGCGTTCGGGCCAGAATGCTCGCCAGTGCCGCACCTGTCCGGTCGGCCCGGACCTTCGCGGTGTGCCATGGGTTCTTGGCCAGCCCGACGGCGAACAGCCCCGCCCCCACCGGAGCCATCACCGCTGCCGCCGCGGCGTTGGCACTGGCCCCGACACCCGCGAGCCCGGCGGCACCGCGATTCATCCCGAACTGAGCGAGCATCGTCCGGCCGACGGCCGCGAGTTCCTTACTCCCCCAGCGGACGATGTAGATCGGCGAGTCCGGATACCTGTCGGCGACCAGGTCGACGGCGGCTCGCCAGTCCATTGCGGCCTGGGTCAGGAAGCCGCGGGCGATCAGCACCGGAGTACCGGAGCCGTCGCGGAACCGATCGATCGAGAACGACGGGTCCTCGCTGACATAGGCACTGATCACACTTGCCCCGAGTGCACCGCCCAGGGCTGCACCGGTCGCGGTGACGACCGCGGTCCCGCCGACGATGCCGAGACCGCCGGCCGCCTTGGCTCCTCCGCCGAGCATGGCCAGGCCCCACTTGCTCGCGGCTGCGCCGCTCAAACCGCGGGCAACACCGAGCGCGCCCCCGACGGCGGGCGCGGCCATCAGTGCCGCCGGAGCCACCACCGAGATGCCGGCGACGACTCCGCCCACCACCTTCATGCGTTTGGCGAGGTTCTTCTCGTCGTAGACGAGGAATCGTCCGAAGTCCTCCGGGCTGTCGATCAGTTGGTCGGCTTGTTCGAAGCTGGCGATGTCGTGCCGATGCTCAGCACAGAAGCGCGGGACGCCGAACGACGCGGCACCGCGATTGGCCATGTACTGGCACCCGGGCGCCACGCAGGTAAGCGTCGGCGCACCGCAGTTGTCGCAGAGGTAAGCCGCGAGGCCCCGCGGCACATCGACCTTCGAGTGCTGGGCGAGCGAGAAGCAGGCGGAGCAGTAACGTTCGGGCGTCTTGTCCGCACTGAGCCTGTCGATGAGATCGGCGATGTGCTTGACCGCGCCCTCGTGGCCGTTCGATTCACGGCGGAGCGCCTTCCGCTCCTTCTTGTCGTGCGAGCCGAGTGCCCGTAGTTCCAGCAGCGCATGCGCCCAGGCATTGAGCCGGAGCGTCATGTTCTTCATGAGGACGTCGTCACCGTCGACGTGGCGCGGTTCCCCGTCGCCCGCCGAACCCCGCAGCGACAGTCGATGACCCATCGACGTCCGAACCACACACATCACGCCGTCTTCCGAGGTCGGAGACACCGAAACGATCGCACTCAATTTTTCTCTCCTCATCAATCACACCGTGGTGTGCATCACTCTGAGGAGAGCATAGAAGGCAGCTCGGACAATTGGTGGAACCAGGGCCCAGCGGGCCCGGGCGCCAGCCGGGCTCAGCCCAGGAGGATGCCGCGCGAGCCACGCTCGCCCGCGACGGCGGAGTAGGCCGCGGCGATGAGCGAGGGGTCCGGGGCCTCGAGGCGGCCCGGCTGGGCCAGACCGTCGAGCACCACGAAGCGCAGCATGCCCGAGCGGTTCTTCTTGTCGCCGGCCATGTACTTGAGCAGATCGCCGAGGGCATCCGGATCGTACGAGGTCGGCAGGCCGACGAGCTCCAGGATCGTCCGGTGACGATCGGCCGTCGCATCGTCCAGGCGGCCGGCCAGCCGGGCCAGTTCGGCGGCGAAGACCATGCCGACGGCGACCGCGGCACCGTGGCGCCACTTGTACCGCTCGCGGCGCTCGAGCGCGTGCCCCAGGGTGTGCCCGTAGTTGAGGATCTCGCGCAGCGAGGACTCCTTGAGGTCGGCGGAGACCACATCGGCCTTCACCTGGACGCTGCGCCGGATCAGCTCGGGCAGCACGTCGCCCGCCGGGTCGAGCGCGGCCGCCGGGTCGGCCTCGATCAGGTCCAGGATCACCGGGTCGGCGATGAAGCCGGTCTTGATCACCTCGGCCAGACCGGCGACGATCTCG
>CAZEOP010000128.1:0-9424 GCA_964513715.1 uncultured Gordonia sp. | reverse complement strand
CCGGGTCGAGCTTGCCCTCGCCGGCCGCCGCGGTCAGGTTGCGACCGAACTGGTCCAGCACCAGTGAGGTCGACGGTGTGCCCGCGTCGGACGAACGCCCGCCGGTACCCGCGGCCTCGGGCTCCTTGCCCTGGTAGCCGGACAGTAGCTGAATCACCTGCTGGCGAACGCTGTTGAGGTCGGCGCCCAGCTTCACCAGGACCTGGGCGGCGACGCCCTCGCCCTCGCGGATCAGGCCGAGCAGGATGTGCTCGGTGCCGATGTAGTTGTGGCCCAGCTGCAGCGCCTCGCGCAGGCTCAGCTCGAGGACCTTCTTGGCCCGCGGGGTGAAGGGGATGTGCCCGGACGGCGCCTGCTGGCCCTGTCCGATGATCTCCTCCACCTGACTGCGGACGGCCTCCAGCGAGATGCCCAGCGACTCGAGAGCCTTGGCCGCGACACCCTCACCCTCGTGGATCAAGCCCAGAAGGATGTGTTCGGTGCCGATGTAGTTGTGATTGAGCATCCGCGCTTCTTCTTGCGCCAGGACGACGACCCGGCGCGCGCGGTCGGTGAACCGTTCGAACATTGTGCTCCCTCGATGTTGCCGGCGCAGCGTTGCTGGCCCTGCCTCCACTGTAGTGGTCTGTGACGTCAACGCCGCTCGGCGGAGCGATGTTCCCCTCCGGCTACGCCACAAGCGAACGAGCCGGGCCCGCCGGAGCGCCGCCCGCGGCCGGATCCGCGTGCAAGACTGAGCGTCGTGTCACGACCCGACCGAACCTCTCGCCGCCGCCCCGGGCGCCTCGGCGGCATCGCCGCCGTCGGTGTGCTGGGCGCGCTGGCCCTGCTGGTCGCGGCCGGCCTCATCCTGTGGGGCCGGCCCATGCCGTCGCACCCCGCGGTCACCGGCGTGCTGGCCGATTACGACGACGAGCCCGCCGTCGCGTGGACCGTCGAGGACGCCGCGCTGCCCGGCTACTCGGGCACCGGCGGCATCCGGGTGGCCGATCACCGCGGCGCCGACTGGCTGCTGTCGTATCCGTCGAACCTGGGCGGCTCGTCCGCGCCGGGCCGGTCGTTCCTGCTGGTCGACGCGGCCACCGGTGCGCCGCGCTGGCGCGAGCCGGTGCGCGCGGGCCTCGGCGACTGCGCGCTCTCGTCCGGACATCGGACGGGCTGCGCAGTGAAACTGGGCGACGAACCCGACGGCTTCTATCTGGTCGGCGACGACGGAACCGTCGAACTGGCCGACTCGCTCGACGACACCGTGCGGGTCACGGCGGTGGGCGAGGACTTCCTGCGCATAGACCAGTCCGGGCGCCGCGCCGCGCTGCGCTCCGCCGACGGCACGCTGCACTGGGCGCGCGACTTCGGCACGGCGGCCACCGCGCGGCTGACCGACACCGATCTGATCGTCGACACCGCCGACGGGCGCGCCCTCGTGCTGAACCCGGCCACCGGCGAGGATCTGCTCGCGTGCGCCGACTGCGCGGTGCGCAGCTATCCGGCCGGTCTACTCATCATCCACGGCGCACCCGGCCACGAGGCGGTCGCGGTGTATCCGCGGCGCGCCGGCGTCCCGGCCACGGAGCCGGCCCGCGTCGCCTCCGGGATGACGGTGGTGAGCGGGCCGTCGGTGCTACCCGTGCTGACCGGCACCGGACCCGATCAGGTGCTGGCCGAGGCCGGGCACTACGAGGTGGTCGATCCGGCCACCGGCGCCGGACTGTGGCAGATCGCCGACCCGGAGCTGTCTAAGAGCAACCCCCGCCCGTGCGGCACGATCGTCGCCCTGGCGAGCAAGGACCGCGCCCGCCGCTTCTTCTCCCTGACCGAGGGCGCTCCGCTGGGCTCGCTGCCGCCGCCTGCGGTCGACGACCCGGACCACAACCTGGATCTGCTGCAGTGCGTCGGCACCTCGCCGAACGCCGTGCTGTTCTCCTCCCCCGGCACGATCAGCGCCTACGACCTGCACAGCGGCGCGCTCGCCTGGGAACTGGACATCAACGGCACGGTGGCCGACGTCGACGGCACCCTGGTGCTCTCCGAGGGCAGCTCCCTGCGCGTCCTGCGTCCGAACTGACCCCGCCCGGCGGAATCGGTAGCGAGTCCTTCCGGCAAAGCCACCGTTTCCGCGACAGATCTTCTCCGCCGAGCCGCAGTCCGACGGGCCTGTCAGCGGGCGAGGAAGGCCTGCAGGGCCGCGGAGTACATCGGCACGTCGGCGGCGCCCATCAGCTCGCGGCAGCTGTGCATGGCCAGCTGCGGGGCGCCCACGTCCACGGTGCGCAGACCGGTCCGGGCCGCGGTGAGCGGGCCGATGGTGGAGCCGCACGGCAGATCGGCGCGGTGGACGTAGCGCTGCAGCGGGACGTCGGCGCTGCGGCAGGCCAGCGCGAACTCGGCCTCGCCGATCGCATCGGAGGCGTAGCGCAGGTTCTGATTCACCTTGAGCACCGGGCCGCCGTTCACGTCGATCCGATGTCCGGGCTCGTGCCGGTCCGGGTAGTTGGGATGAGTCGCGTGCGCCATGTCGCCGGAGACGCAGAAGCTGGCGGCCAACACCTGCAGGAAGTCGTCGCGGTCGCCGCCCAGGCCGGTCACCAGCCGCTCGCAGACGGCCACCAGGAAGTCCGACGAGGCGCCGCGCTCGGAGCCCGAGCCCACCTCCTCGTGGTCGAAGAGCGCGAGCATCGGGATGCTCTCGCCCGGCTCGGCGTCGAGCAGCGCACGCAGTCCCGCGTAGCAGGTGCCCTGGTTGTCCAGTCGCGGCGCGCTCAGCAGTTCCCGGTCGGTGCCGACCAGCCCGGACGGCGCCAGATCGTGGGTCATCAGCTCCCAGCCGAGGACCGCGCCCGGTGCCAGGCCGGCGCGCGCGGCCACCCAGTCGATGATCGGCCCGGTCTCGGCCACCCCGCGCACGGCGTCGACGTGCCGCTGCGGGTCCAGGGTCACGCCCTTGCGGTCCTCGGACAGGTGGATGGCCAGCTGCGGCACCCGCAGGATCGGCTCGTCGATCCGGACCAGTGCGTGGGCGACGGCGCCGTCGTCGTCGTAGGCCAGCCGCCCGGACAGGCCGAGGTCGCGGTCGAGCCAGGAGTTGAGCCAGGCCCCGCCGTAGGGCTCCAGCGCCACGGTCGCCAGGTTCGCGCTGCGCCGGTCGGGATGCTGCTTGAGGCGGAGATTGGGGCTGTCGGTGTGCCCGCCGACGATGCGCAGCGGGCGCGGCGCGGCGCCGGCGCTCTCGGCGTTCCAGGCGATGAGCGAGCCGCCGCGGATCACATAGCGGCGGCCGGCGACGTCATCCCAGCGCCGGTCCTCGGTCAGCCGGGTGTAGCCGGCCGCGTCGAGCTCGGCCGCCACGGTGGCGCAGACGTGGAAGGGCGACGGCGAGGCGTCGATGAAGGCGCCGAGTCCCTCGGCGGTGGCGGAGGTGGTGACCCTTCGGCCGCGCGTCGTCGCTTCGCTCCGCCGCACCTGCTCGGGTACCGGGTTGTTCATCGCAGCCTGCTCGGGGACCGGCCGCGGACTCATACAGCAGCGAGCACCGCGTCGATGGCCGAGTAGAACAGGCCGAGGCCGTCGTCGCTCGGACCGGTCAGCGCCTCGATCGCGTGCTCGGGATGGGGCATCAGACCGACCACGCGGCCGGTCTCGTTGGTGATGCCGGCGATGTCGAGCTGGCTGCCGTTCGGGTTGTCGCCGGCGTAGGTGAAGACGATGCGTCCCTCACCCTCGAGCTCTTCGAGCTTCCGCTCGGAGGCGACGTAGCGGCCCTCCCCCGACTTGAGCGGGATCAGGATCTCGGCGCCCTGCTCGTAGCGGGTGGTCCACGCGGTCTGGTTGTTCTCCACGCGCAGCCACTGGTCGCGGCAGATGAAGTGCAGGCCCTCGTTGCGCGTCAGCGCCCCCGGAAGCAGGCCGGCCTCGCAGAGGATCTGGAAGCCGTTGCAGATGCCCAGGACCGGCAGACCGCGGCCGGCGGCCTCGATCACCTCGCCCATCACCGGAGCGAACTTGGCGATCGCCCCGCAGCGCAGGTAGTCGCCGTAGCTGAAGCCGCCGGGCACGACGACGGCGTCGACGCCCTTCAGGTCGGCATCGCCGTGCCAGAGGCTGACCGCCTCGGCACCCGCCAGCCGGGCGGCGCGGGCGGCGTCGACGTCGTCGAGGGTGCCCGGGAAGGTGATGACTCCGATGCGCGCGGTCATGTCAGTCCGCCACGCGGTGAACCGCGAAGTTCTCGATGACCGTGTTGGTCAGCAGTTCCTCGGCGATGCGCTCGAGCGCGGCGTCGTCGACGGTGTCGTCCACCTCGAGCTCGAAGCGCTTGCCCTGCCGGACGTCGGCCACGCCGCCGAATCCGAGGCGACCGAGCGCTCCGACGATGGCCTGACCCTGCGGATCCAGGATTTCGGCCTTGGGCATCACATCAACGACTACACGCGCCATGGCCGTCACTCTACCCGGCGCGCGATCACGCTCCCGCCAGCACCGTCTCGATGGCGGCGAGCACCTCCGGAGCGTCCGGTTCGGTCCGCGGACGGAACCGGGCCACCACCTGGCCCGCCCCGTCGACCAGGAACTTCTCGAAATTCCAGGTGATGTCCCCGGCTTCGCCGTCGGCGTCGGCGGCCCGGGTCAGTTCGGCGTACAGCCGGTGGCGGTCGTCGCCGTTCACGTCGGTCTTCTCCAGCAGCGGGAAGGTGACGCCGTAAGTCGTCGAGCAGAAGGTGGCGATCTCCTCGGGGGTGCCCGGCTCCTGACCCATGAACTGATTGCACGGGACGCCGACGACGGCGAGGCCCGGATACCGCTGGGCCAGCTCCTCGAGCTTGGCGTACTGCGGGGTCAGACCGCAGCGCGAGGCCACGTTCACGATCAGCGCCGGGCCGATTCCGTCGAGGGAGAAGTCGGAACCGTCGAGGCGGCGGACCGGAATGCCGGAGATGTTCGGAAGATTCTGCGTCATGGATCCCAGCGTAGGCGGTGCGGTGAGCAAGGTCACCGGCTATTGCGTTGCAGCAATAGTTGCGTGCAAGTAATTATTGTCCGGTGCCGACCCCCATGAGCTCCCTCGATGCCACCGCCGCCGCGGCGGCGGAGTTCATCGATCGCGCCATGTCGGCGGCACGCGCCTCGACCGTCGAGTGCCTCGGCACCGTCGATCTGACCGTCTCCCAGGTGCGCATGCTCTTTCTGCTCCTGAAGGTGGCCGCACCGATCCCGGTGCACGAGGTGGCCGACGGCGTCGGTCTCTCGCTGGCCGCCGCCGGCCGGGCCGCCGACCGCCTGGTGGCCGCCGGGCTCGTCGACCGCCGCGAAGACGAGCGCGACCGGCGCGTGAAGCGCCTGTCGCTGACCGAGGCCGGGCACGAGTTCCTCGCCACGAATTTCCGGCTGCATGCCGCAGATCTGCGCGGCGTGCTCGCCGGCCTCCCCGCCGATGCGCTCGACCGCCTGCGGACGGCGCTGGTCGAGGCGGCCGAGCACTTGCCGCCCTCGCCCGTGCGGTGCACCGGCGCTCCCGCCCAACCCTGACCCACTCCCCTGCTACCCGAAGGAAACCCATGACCCAGGCAGCTCCGCCGGCCGCCCCCGACAAGCTGACACGCGAGATCCTCGTCGTCGCCGGCGTCGTGGTTCTCGGCGCCATCATGTCCATCCTGGACGTCACCGTGGTCGCGGTGGCCCAGGTCGACTTCATGCAGGCCTTCAAGGTCGACAACCCGGCCACCGTCGCCTGGACGATGACCGGCTACACGCTGGCGCTGGCCGCGGTGATCCCCACCGCGGGCTGGGCCGCCTCCCGCTTCGGCACCCGCAACGTCTATCTGGTGTCGCTGGTGCTGTTCCTGATCGGCTCGGTGCTGTGCGCGCTGGCCCCGAACATCGGCACGCTGGTGGCCTTCCGCATGGTTCAGGGCCTCGGCGGCGGTCTGCTGATGCCGATCGGCATGATGATCATGACCCGCGCGGCCGGCCCCGAGCGGGTCGGCTCGGTGATGGCCGTGCTCGGCGTCCCGATGCTGCTCGGCCCCATCGCCGGCCCCATCCTGGGCGGCTGGCTGATCGACATCGCCTCGTGGCACTGGATCTTCCTCATCAACATCCCGCTGGGCCTGATCGCCCTGGTCTACGCGTGGATCGCGCTGCCTCGCGGCGACGCCATGCCGGGCCGCAAGCTCGACTTCGTCGGCCTGCTGCTGCTCTCGCCGGGTCTGGCGATGTTCCTCTACGGCGTCTCGTCGTCGGCCGAGGCCGGCACCTTCAACGATCCCAAGGTCTACGGCTTCATGATCGCCGGCGGCCTGCTGATCCTGGCCTTCATCGGCTGGGCGCTGCGCGGCAAGATCGCCAACCCGCTGCTGGACCTGCGGCTGTTCCGCAATCGCGCGCTGACGGTCTCGGTCGTCACCATGGTCTTCTTCGCGATCGCCTTCTTCGGCGCGGGCCTGCTGTACCCGCAGTACTTCCAGATGGTCGGCGGCAAGACGCCGATGACCGCTGGTCTGCTGCTGGCCCCGCAGGGTATCGGCGCCATGCTCACCATGCCGATCGCCGGCAAGCTCACCGACAAAATGGGGCCGGGCAAGTTCGTGCTCGCCGGCCTGCTGCTGATCCTGATCGGCGTCTCGGTCTTCACCACCGTCGGCTCCGAGCCGAACTACCTGCTGCTGTGCGGCGCACTGTTCGTCCAGGGTCTCGGCATGGGCATGACGATGATGCCGATCATGTCGGCCGCGCTGGCCTCGCTGCGCGGCGAAGAGGTGACCGACGGTTCCACGCTGCTCAACGCGATTCAGCAGACGGCGTCGTCGATCGGCACCGCGGTGATCACCGTGATCTTCACCTCGGCGCTGCTCGCCGGCACCCGGATGACCCTGATCGCCGCCGGCACCGAGGGCGGCCCGGAGATTCCGGCGCCGGTGATCGAGGCCGCCAAGGTCGACGCCGCGAACGGCTTCGGCTTCGCCTTCGCCATCGCCGCGGTCCTGGTGGCGTGCTGCTTCGTGCCGGCGTACTTCCTGCCGCGCCGCAAGCTCACCGAGGTGGTGGCCGAGCAGCCGGTGGTCCTGCACTAGACGACGAGTCCGCTCCCGTCAGGGAACGACAGGAACGCTTCGACGGCGCCCCGGAAGACCTCCGGGGCGTCGTCGTGTATCAGGTGCCCGGCCCCGGACACCCGCAGGTACGACGACGACGCATTGCGCTGTGCCATCTGCGCCATCTGCCCGGGCGGGGTCACCGTGAACTCGGCCTCAAGCAGCAGTGAGGGCACGGCGACGGCCTCCCACTGCGACCAGAAGTCGCGGCCGCCCCACTCCTCGGCGAGGGCTCCCCAGACCGGGATCGAGCCGTGCAGCCGGCCGTCGTCGAAGGCCTCGTAGAAGTACCGTCCGGCGACCGGACCGAAGTGCTCGACGGCCTCCTCCAGCGAGGCGAAGCGGTCGGGCCAGCTGGCGAACCACGGCGCCCAGGTGCCGGTGGTCTGACCGCGGAAGTCCGGGGCCATGTCTTCCACCACCAGCCCGGCGACCAGTTCCGGGTAGGCCGCCGCCGTGCACCAGGCGTGCAGGCCGCCCATCGAATGTCCGATCAGCACGGCCGGGCCGCGGTCGATCCAGGTGAGGACCTCGGCCACGTCGGCCACGAATCGCTCGGTGCTCAGGTCCTCGGCAGCGGGCTCGCCGACGTGCTCGGCGCCGCGGTGGAAGGCGGTGTCGAAGGTGTAGACGCGGCCGTAGTCGCGCAGCCAGGGCACCTGCCGCTGCCAGGTGCGACCGCGGCCCATCAGGCCGTGCAGCAGCACGATCGGCGGCGCATCGGCGCGGCCGCCGTGCTCGATCAGCCCCGTCGTCGCGTCCATCCCGCCGACCTTAGCGGGCCGGGTAGGGTCGGCGGCATGGCTGTTGTGAAGATCAATGCGATTGCAGTGCCCGAGGGTCAGGGCCCCGAACTGGAGAAGCGCTTCGCGGCGCGCGCCGGCGTGGTGGAGGGCTCGCCCGGCTTCCTGGGCTTCCAGCTCCTGCGCCCCACCAAGGGCGAGGACCGCTACTTCGTGGTGACCCAGTGGGAGGACGAGGAGAGCTTCCAGGGCTGGGCCGGCGGCGACGCGCGCGCCGCCCACAAGAGCGACCGCAAGCCCGTCGCCACCGGTGCGGACCTGCTGGAGTTCGACGTCGTCCTCGACGTCGCCCCCAAGGGCTGACGGCGCGGGGCCAAAGCCCTACCCACTTTTTAGAACGTGTTCTAGTATCGGGGAAACACCCCGATACAGGAGTACGCGCATGTCCCTCACCTTTCCCATCGAGACCGATCAGCTGTACCTGGGAGGGCGGTGGGTAGCGCCGCATTCCAGTGAGCGCCTCGAGGTGACCAACCCGGCGACCGGCGAGCTGGTCGGCAGCGTGCCGGCGGCCGACGCCACCGATGTGGACACCGCGGTCAAGGCCGCCCGCGCGGCCTTCGAGTCCGGCATCTGGAGCCGCAAGAGCCCGGGCGAGCGCGCCGCGGTGATCCGTCGCGCCGTCGAGCTGATCAACGAGCGCTCGGCCGACATCTGCGAGCTGGTCTCCGCCGAGATGGGCGGCACGCCGGGTGACGTCGCCACCCTGCAGCAGCTGGCCGGCACCGGCTGCCTGTCGGCCTACGCCGACGCCGCCGACGAGTACACCTGGGCCGAGACCCGCACCGGCCTGTTCGGCGAGACCCTGGTGGTCCGCGAGCCGGTCGGCGTGGTCGGCGCGATCATCGCGTGGAACGTCCCGCTCTTCCTGTTCTGCAACAAGTTCGGCCCGGCCCTGGCCGCCGGCTGCTCGGTGGTCCTCAAGCCGGCTCCGGAGACCCCGATCAACGCCAACCTGCTGGCCGAGCTGTTCACCGAGGCCGGCGTGCCCGAGGGCGTCATCTCGATCGTCCCCGGCGGCATCGAGACCGGCCAGGCCCTGGTGGAGCACCCGGACGTCGACAAGATCACCTTCACCGGCTCCACCGCGGCCGGCAAGTCGATCGCCGCGCGCTGCGGTGAGACCCTCAAGCGCTGCTCGCTGGAGCTGGGCGGTAAGTCCGCGGCGATCGTGCTCGACGACGTCGACGCCGCCGGTGCGGCCCCGATGCTGGTCTTCTCCGGCATCCTGAACTCGGGCCAGGCCTGCGTCGCGCAGACCCGCGTGCTGGTGCCGCGCTCGCGCCACGACGAGATCGTGCAGGCGATGGTCGACGTCGCCTCCACCTTCGTCCCGGGCATGCCGAACGAGCCGGGCACCACGATGGGCCCGCTGATCAACGACCGCCAGTTCGAGAAGGTCACCGGCTACATCGCCAAGGGCAAAGCCGACGGCGCCACCGCGGTGCTCGAGGTGGCCGGACCGGAGATCGGCACCAAGAACTGGGTGGGCCCGACCATCTTCACCGGCGTCACCAACGACATGGCGATCGC
>CAZEOP010000127.1:0-9468 GCA_964513715.1 uncultured Gordonia sp. | reverse complement strand
CATCTGCCCACCGGCATCGTGGTGACCTGCCAGAACGAGCGGTCGCAGTTGCAGAACAAGGCGCGCGCGATGCAGGTCCTGGCCGCGCGGCTGCAGGCCGCCGCGGAGGAGGAGGCGGCCGCCGAGGCCGCCGCCGGGCGGGCCGCGCAGATCCGCACCGTCGACCGCTCCGAGCGGATCCGCACCTACAACTTCCCCGAGAACCGGATCACCGATCACCGGATCGGCTACAAGGCCAACAACCTCGACACCGTGCTCGGCGGCGATCTGGAGGCTCTGCTCGACGCGCTGGTCGCGGCCGACAAGCAGGCCCGTCTGGAACAGTGACCGGCGCCGACCGGCTCCGGATCGGCGGGGCCCGGCGGCTGGCGGCCGCCGGGATCGACAACGCCGCCGGCGAGGCGGCACTGCTGCTGGCCCATGTGCTGCACACCGAGCCGGGCCGACTGCTGCTGATCGACGAGGTCGGTGCCGCCGAGGAGACGGCCTTCGAGGAGCTGATCAGCCGGCGCACCGCGCGCATCCCGCTGCAGCATCTGACCGGTCGGGTGTACTTCGCCGGCGTCGAGCTGACCGTCGGCCCCGGGGTATTCGTGCCGCGCCCGGAGACCGAACTGCTGGTCGAGTGGGCGACGACGACCGCCGCCGCGCGGCCCGGCAGCGGTACGCAGCTGCGGGTGGCCGATCTGTGCTCGGGCAGCGGCGCCCTGGCGCTGGCGATCGCCACCGCGCTGCCCGATGCGCAGGTGACCGCCGTCGAACGCTCGGCCGCGGCACTGGAGTATCTGCGCGCCAACACCGCCGCGCAGCCGGACTCGGTGGCCGATCGGGTGCAGGTGGTGGCCGGCGACGTGACCGATCCGGCGGTCTGGGCCGGGCTCGGCGAATTCGACCTGATCGTCGCCAATCCGCCGTACGTCCCGGCCGCCGCGACCGTCTCGCCCGAGGTGGCGCACGATCCGGCCGAGGCGGTCTTCTCCGGTGCGTCGGGGATGGATCTGATCGAGGCGATGGCCGGGCCCATCGGAGCGGCGCTGGTGCCCGGGGGCAGCCTCGCGGTGGAACACGACGACTCCACGGCCGCCGCGACGGTGGCCGTCTTCGCCCGCGACGAGCGGTTCGCGCAGGTGCGCGGCCACACCGACCTGGCGGGCCGGGCGCGCTATGTGACCGCTCGCCGGACCGGGGAGTCCGTCGTGCAAGGATGGAAGGCGTGAGCGCCGTCTACGACTGCAGTGACCCCTCCGAGCGCGCGGCCGGTCTGCACGCCGCGGTCGGGGCGGCGCGTGGTGGGCGCCTGGTGGTGCTGCCGACCGACACCCTCTACGGCCTGGGCTGCGATGCCTTCGACGGCGAGGCGGTCGCCTCGCTGCTGGCCGCCAAGCACCGCGGGCGCGACATGCCGGTGCCGGTCCTCGTCGGCTCCTGGCACACGCTCGACGGGCTGGTGGCCCGGGTCAGTCCGCAGGCGCGCGAGCTGGTGCAGTCCTTCTGGCCCGGCGGGCTGAGCATCGTCGTCGAGCAGGCGCCGTCGCTGGCCTGGGACCTCGGTGACACCGACGGCACCGTGATGCTGCGGATGCCGCTGCACCCGGTGGCCATCGAGGTGCTCCGCGAGGTGGGTCCGATGGCGGTGTCCAGCGCCAACGTCTCCGGCCGGGCACCCGCGGCCACGGTGACCGATGCTCGCGACCAGCTCGGCGATGCGGTGGCCGTGTACCTGGACGGCGGACCGGCCGAGCACGCCGTGGCCTCGAGCATCGTCGATCTGTCGGGGGAGCGGCCACTGGTGCTGCGCGAGGGCGCGGTGCCGATCGAGGAGATCGCCGAGGTGCTGGCGGTGGACGTCGACGACCTCCGGGCCCCCCGATGAGCCGCCCGCCCGAGGCGCCGTGAGCTGGCGCGAGGGCAGCGACCTGCTGCTCGCCATGGACGGGGGCAACGGGCCGGGCGCCGGTGTCCCGCTGCGCGAGCTGGCACTGGTGGCTTTGACCGCCGCGGGCGTCACCTATCTGCTGACGGCGCTGGTCCGGGTCTTCGCGGTCAGGGCCGGTGCGGTGGCGGTGCCCCGGGAACGCGATGTGCACGTCATCCCGACACCCCGGCTCGGCGGCGTGGGCATGTACGCCGGCGTGGTCTGCGCCGTCGCGCTGGCCGCCCAGCTGCCCGCGCTCAATCGCGGCTTCGCGTACACGCCGGACATGATCGCCGTGGTGGTCGCCGGCCTGGTGATCGTCCTGGTCGGCGTGATCGACGACCGCTGGGGCCTGGATGCGCTCACCAAGTTCGTCGGCCAGCTGACCGCCGCCGGCGTGCTGGTGGTGATGGGGGTGAGCTGGTACCTGGTGTATGTGCCGTTCGCCGACATCGGCACCGTGGTGCTCGATCCGCTGCAGGCCGGACTGCTGACCGTCGTCATCACGGTCACCACCATCAACGCGATGAACTTCGTCGACGGCCTCGACGGGCTCGCCGCCGGTCTGGGCTTCATTGCGGCGATCGCGATCCTGATGTTCTCCCTCGGTCTGCTGCACGATCAGGGGGGCGACGTCAGCTACTACCCGGCGGCGCTGATCACCGCCTCGCTGGCCGGTGCCTGCCTGGGCTTCCTGCCGCACAACTTCTCGCCGGCCCGCATCTTCATGGGCGATTCGGGTGCCATGCTCATCGGCCTGATGCTTGCGGCCGCGGCCACCAGCGCCTCGGGCCGGCCGGCCCGCACCGCCTACGGGACCGCCGACCTGTTCACCCTGCTCTCGCCGCTCTTCCTGGTGGCCGCCGTCATGTTCGTCCCGATCCTGGACATGGTGCTCGCGGTGATCCGCCGGACCCGGGCCGGGGTCGGCTTCTACACGCCGGACAAGATGCACCTGCATCACCGGCTGCTGGAGTTGGGGCACTCCCAGCGCCGGGTGGCCCTGCTGATCTACCTGTGGGTCGGCGTGCTGGCCCTGTCGGTGGCCGCCTGCACGCTGTTCAGCCCGTTGTCGGTGGCGCCGTTCTTCGCGATCCGCCTGCTGATCGCGGCGGCGGCGACCTTCGCGCCGCGGTGGCTCATCCGCCGTCGTATGCGCCGACTCGCCAGCCGCTAGGGCAGTGCCCTAGCCTGGTCGGCGTGTCCAGTGACAGCGAAAACCAGCCTGCCGCCCCGTCCGGCGCCGCCTACGAGTCCCTCGCCCCGCTGAAGGCGGGCCTGCGCTACGGCCTGCTGGGTCTGCTCGTGCTGATCGTCGTCGGCCTGGCGATCTGGTGGCCGCTGGCCGGCACCCCCGGGCTCTGGGGTGTGCTCATCGGCGCGGGCGTGGGCGGCGCCTTCATTCTGCTGACGGTGATCACCATCATGGCCACGGCCAAGCTGCCGCCGACGATGACGATGGCCGCCGTCATGGGCTCGTGGTTCCTCAAGATGGTCGTGGTGCTGGTGGTGATGGCGCTGCTGGGCCGGATGGACTTCTACTCGAAGGGCGCCTTGGTCAGCATGCTGATCGGCGCCATCATCGCGGTGCTGGGCGCCGAGGTGTGGGGTGTGATGAAGACCAACGCCCCGTATGTGGACGACACAGCGTCGCCTGAGAAGTGACGAGTCCCATAGTGAATGGCGCTGACCTGCTACTACGCGGGATAGTACGGCGCCCGGCCGACCGCGGGACGGTCGCCGGAGAGGTCCGGTTTCGCCGCACGGGTAACCACTTGATAAAGTTCTGAGCGCACCACGACTGCGAAGGCAACGCTCACGGGCGCTGCGAACGCCGTGTGCCCGCACCGAATGCCGATCGGACCGGAGTCGCCGCGACGCCCCGGTCCCGAACACGGGAGAGAACGCTGAGCGTCATCCTGGCCGCCGCCGAGTTCCACGCGCCGAGTCTGTCCGACTTCTTCCCGAAGGCCGTCGCCTTCGCCGACACGCCGTTCGCGCTCGACCGGCTGATGATCATCCGGCTGGCGATCGCCGGCCTGGTCGCCCTGTTCTTCGCCCTGGCCATGCGCAATGCCAAGCTGGTGCCCAGCGGCGTGCAGAACGTCGCCGAGAGCATGCTCGACTTCGTCCGGATCAACATCGCCGAGGAGATCCTGGGCAAGGAGAACGGTCGCAAGTTCTTCACGATCATCGCGTCGATCTTCTTCGCCACGATCTTCCTGAACCTGAGCTCGATCATCCCGTTCCTGAACATCTCGTCGAACGCCCGGATCGGCATGCCGATGGTGATGGCCGCGGTCGCCTACATCACCTACCTCTGGGTCGGCTTCTCCAAGTACGGCTTCTTCGGTTTCATCAAGTCCTCGATCGTGCTGCCGGGTGTGCCGGTGGCCATTCAGCCGCTGCTGATCCCGATCGAGTTCATCTCGACCTTCGTGCTGCGGCCGTTCACGCTGACCATCCGACTCATGGCCAACATGCTGGCCGGTCACATCATGCTGGTGCTGTTCTTCGCGGCCACCCAGTACTTCCTGTTCAGCGGAACCTGGCACGTCGTCTTCGCACCCTTCGCCCTGCTGGCGGGCGTCGGCTTCACCTTCTTCGAGCTGCTGGTCATCGGCCTGCAGGCCTACATCTTCGCGCTGCTGACGGCGGTCTACATCGACCTGTCGCTGCACGCGGATCAGCACTGACCGAATAACACCACAGACTGACTCACTCGTCCGCCCGGGCGGGGAGCCACCAAGAAAGAAAAGGGAATCGCAAGATGAGCTACATCGCCCAGACTCTCGCCGACACCACCGAGTTCACCGGTAAGGGCTTCGGCGCCATCGGCTACGGCCTGGCCGCCATCGGCCCGGGCATCGGCGTCGGCATCGTGGCCGGCAAGGCCATCGAGGGTATCGCCCGTCAGCCCGAGCTGGCCGGCCAGATCCGCACCACCATGTTCCTGGGTATCGCACTCTCCGAGGCACTGGCGCTGATCGGTATCGTCACCGGCTTCATCTTCTGATCTGAGCCATCGACATGATCAACACCACTGAGCTCCTCTACCTCGCCGCCGAGGGCACCGAGGCAAGCCCGAACCCGCTGCTTCCGCACTGGTACGACATCATCTGGTCGTTGGTCGCCTTCGGCGTCGTCCTGGTCGTTTTCTGGCGGTTCGTGGTTCCGAGCTACCGGAAGGTGCTCGACGAGCGTCGCGAGACCATCGAAGGCGGCATCGAGCGTGCCGAGGCCGCTCAGGCCGAGGCCAGCGCCTCGCTCGCCGCGTACCGCGAGCAGCTCGCCGGCGCCCGCGAGGAAGCCGCCGGTATCCGCGACGAGGCTCGTGCCCAGGGCACGCAGATCATCGCGGACATGAAGGCGCAGGCCTCCGCCGAGAGCGATCGCATCATCGCCAACGGTGCGGTCCAGCTGGCCGCTCAGCGTCAGCAGGTCGTCACCGAGCTGCGCGGCGATGTCGGCCGCCTGTCGATCGACCTGGCCGAGAAGCTGGTCGGCGGCGATCTGTCGGACAGCGCCAAGCAGGCCGGCACCGTCGATCGATTCCTCGCGGAACTCGACGACATCGCCGGTTCGGCCGCGAAGTAAGAACGACGATGACGACGGATCGGGGGCAGGGCGGCGAGAGTCTCGTCGTTCCTGCACCGGACCGTCGCCGCCGCGTCCGTGTCACACCACGCCACCAGAAGGAATGCAACTAGATGTACGCAGCGTCAAGCCGTGAGGCCCTGAACGGGGCTCGCGTCGAGCTGGAAGCCGCCCTGCGCGGTGTGACGAGCGACGTCGCGATCACCGCCGGCGACGAACTGCTGTCCGTCGCCGAGAACGTGTCCGGCAACCGCGCCTTGCGCATCGCCCTCGCCGACTCGGCCACCGCGCCCGATGCCCGCGCCGGTATCGCGCGTCGCGTCCTGTCCGGCAAGGTCGGCGAGATCGCCGAGCAGACGGTGGCCTCGGCCGCCGCCCGCCAGTGGTCGCGGGAGGCGGACCTGACCGAGGCGCTGACGCAGCTCGGCCGCGAGGCACTGCTTCAGGCCGCCGACAAGGACTCCGGTCGTCTGGACACCGTGGAGGACGAGCTGTTCCGGCTGGCCCGCACGGTGAAGGACAACACCGAACTCGAGCAGGCGCTGTCGGATCGCTCGCGCAGCCAGGCCGACCGCGCCCGGCTGCTGTCCTCGCTCATCGGCGGCAAGGTCGACGAGGTCACCGCGCGGCTCGCGGTGCAGGCCGTGACCACCTCGGACGAGGCCCCGGGCGATGTGCTCGACGACCTGTCCGGACTGGCCGCCGCCGCCAACGGTCGCAAGGTCGCCTATGTGACCTCGGCCGGTGAGCTGTCGGCCGATCAGCGGACCAAGCTGGCGCAGAAGCTGTCCGCCATCTTCGAGGCGCAGGTGACCCTGCACGTCGAGGTCGACCCCGAGCTTCTCGGCGGTGTCGTGGTCCGCGTGGGCGACGAGCGCATCGACGGAAGCATCGCCGGCAAGCTGGCGGCCCTGCGCCGCAGCCTGGCGTGACCACCCCCCCGAAATAACGATTCCCAGACCCTTTAAGTAAGCCCAGGAAGAGCAGGCAGGAATATGGCCGAGTTGACCATCTCCTCCGAAGAGATTCGGAGCGCGATCGCTAATTACACCGACGAGGTGCGCGGGGAGGCCACTCGTGAAGAGATCGGCATCGTCACCGACACCGGCGACGGCATCGCCCATGTGAGCGGCCTGCCGGGCGCCATGGCGAACGAGCTGCTGGAGTTCCCCGGTGGCATCCGCGGTGTCGCCCTGAACCTCGATCTGGATGCGGTCGGCGCCGTCATCCTCGGTGACTACGAGAACATCCAGGAGGGCCAGGAGGTCAAGCGGACCGGCAACGTGCTGTCGGTGCCGGTCGGCGACGCCTTCCTGGGCCGCGTGATCAACCCGATCGGTCAGCCGATCGACGGCCTCGGCGCCATCGAGGCCGACGAGGAGCGCGTCCTGGAGCTGCAGGCCGCCACCGTCCTCGAGCGTCAGCCGGTCGAGGAGTCGCTGGCCACCGGTATCACCGCCATCGACGCGATGACCGCGATCGGCCGCGGCCAGCGCCAGCTGGTCATCGGCGACCGCAAGACCGGCAAGACCGCGGTCTGCATCGACGCGATCCTGAACCAGAAGGACAACTGGGCCTCCGGCGATCCGGAGAAGCAGGTCCGCTGCATCTACGTCGCGATCGGCCAGAAGGGCTCGACCATCGCCGGCGTCAAGTCGGCGCTCGAAGAGGCCGGCGCGATGGAGTACACCACCATCGTCGCCGCCCCGGCGTCCGACTCGGCGGGCTTCAAGTGGCTGGCCCCGTACACCGGCTCGGCCCTGGGCCAGCACTGGATGTACCAGGGCAAGCACGTCCTGATCGTGTTCGACGACCTGTCGAAGCAGGCCGAGGCCTACCGTGCCATCTCGCTGCTGCTGCGCCGCCCGCCGGGTCGCGAGGCCTACCCGGGCGACGTCTTCTACCTGCACTCGCGTCTGCTGGAGCGTTGCGCGAAGCTGTCCGACGAACTCGGCGGCGGCAGTATGACCGGTCTGCCGATCATCGAGACCAAGGCCAACGACGTCTCGGCGTTCATCCCGACCAACGTCATCTCGATCACCGACGGCCAGGTCTTCCTGGAGTCGGACCTGTTCAACAAGGGTGTCCGTCCGGCGATCAACGTCGGTATCTCGGTCTCCCGAGTCGGCGGCGCCGCCCAGACCAAGGGTCTGAAGGACGTCTCCGGTTCGCTGCGTCTGGAGCTGGCCCAGTTCCGTGAGCTGGAGGCCTTCTCGGCCTTCGCCTCGGACCTGGACGCGGCCTCGAAGGCACAGCTCGAGCGCGGCGCCCGCTGGGTGGAACTGCTGAAGCAGGACCAGTACAGCCCGGTGGCCGTCGAGGACCAGATCGTCTCGCTGTACCTGTGCGGCGAGGGCTTCATGGACTCGGTGCCGGTGCACGAGGTGCGCCGCTTCGAGCGCGAGCTGATCGAGGACCTGCACCGCAGCGCGAGCGGCGTCTACACCAACATCGCCGGCGGCAAGAAGCTGTCCGACGATGACAAGGCCGCGCTGGCCGCCGCGACCAACACCTTCAAGGAAGGCTTCATCACCGCCGACGGCGAGCGCGTCGTCGAGGTCGAGGCCGATCCGCTGGCCGCCGAGGACGTCGAGGTCGAGACGATCCGAGTGACGAAGAAGACGAAGTAGTCATGGCCAGTATTCGGGAGCTGCGCTCGCGGATCCGGTCGATCGAGTCGACCAAGAAGATCACCAAGGCGCAGGAACTGATCGCGACCTCGCGCATCACCAAGGCTCAGGCCCGGGTGGCGGCGGCGCGGCCGTACTCGCAGGAGATCACCGAGGTCGTCGCGACCCTGGCCTCGCAGGCGAATGTCGGCCACATCCCGCTGCTGCATTCGCGGCCGGAGTCGGCGCGGGTGGCCGTGCTGGTGGTCACCAGCGACAGCGGTCAGTGCGGCGGCTACAACGCCAACGTGCTGAAGCAGACCGAGGAACTGATCTCGCTGCTGCGCAGCGAGGGCAAGGAGCCGGTGCTCTACGTCTTCGGCCGCAAGGGCGTCGGTTACTACACGTTCCGCGACCGCGACCTGGCGGGCAGCTGGACGGGTTTCTCGCAGCAGCCGGCCTTCGCCGACTGCCAGCCGGCCGTCGCTCACCTGGTGGATGCCTTCATGGCCGGCTCGGCCGGCAGCGTGGAGCGTCCCGACGGGTCCGGCGAGATCGCCGGTTTCGACGAGATCCACATCGTCTACACGCGTTTCGTGTCGATGCTGACCCAGGCGCCGGTCGCCCGCCGGATGGCGCCGATCGACGTCGAGTTCGAGACCCAGCAGCTGAACCTCGGTGACGACATGCTGGACGAGACGCCGGGTATCGGGGTGCACGCGGACATCGAGTTCGAGGGGGACAGCCCCGAGCAGCTGCTCGACGCGGTGCTGCCGAAGTATGTGGCGGCGCGGATCTTCGCGGCGCTGCTGGAGTCGGCGGCGTCCGAGAGCGCCTCGCGCCGCACGGCGATGAAGGCGGCGACCGACAACGCCACCGAGCTGGAGAAGAATCTCAGCCGGCAGGCCAATGCGGCCCGCCAGGCGCAGATCACCCAGGAAATCAGCGAGATCGTCGGCGGCGTCGAAGCGCTCGCGCACCACTAGACCAAGACCGAAGAGGAAAGAGTACACACCATGACTGCAGCAGTCACCGACCCGACCTCGGCCGCCTCGGCGACGGCCGGTCGCGTCGCCCGGGTCATCGGCCCGGTCGTCGACGTGGAGTTCCCGCGCGGCGCCATCCCCGACCTGTTCAATGCGCTCCACGCCGAGATCACCCTCCCGGCCGTGGCGAAGGTGCTGACCCTCGAGGTGGCGCAGCACCTGGGCGACAACGTCGTCCGCACCGTCTCGATGCAGCCCACCGACGGCCTGGTCCGCGGTGCCACCGTCACCGACACCGGCAAGCCGATCTCGGTGCCGGGCGGCGACGGGGTCAAGGGTCACGTCTTCAACGCGCTGGGCG
>CAZEOP010000126.1:7286-9471 GCA_964513715.1 uncultured Gordonia sp. | reverse complement strand
GCATGGTGCGGTCCGACGAGAAGCGCAGCTTGCGGCCGGCCTCCTGCTGCAGCGTGGAGGTCATGAACGGCGCGTAGGGGCGACGGGTGTACGGCTTCTCCTCCACCGAACTGACCGTGAGCTGCGCATTCTGCAGCCCGGCGACCAGCGCTTCGGCACCGGTCCGGTCCAGGACCAGAACGCCGCCGTCCGCCTTGCGGAGCCGGCCGTCGGCACCGAAGTCGCGGCCGGTGGCGACGCGGGCATCGTTCACCGAGAGCAGCTTGGAACCGAAGGTGCGCGGGGAGGCGTCGGCGCCGGCGTCGAGGGTGGCCGCGATGTCCCAGTAGTCGGCGGAGACGAAGGCCATCCGCTCGCGCTCGCGGTCGACGATGATGCGCGTCGCGACCGACTGCACGCGGCCGGCCGACAGCTTGGGCATCACCTTCTTCCAGAGCACCGGCGAGACCTCGTAGCCGTACAGGCGGTCGAGGATGCGGCGGGTCTCCTGCGCGTCGACCAGGTCGATGTCGAGGTCGCGCGGGTTCTCCGCGGCGGCCCGGATGGCCGACTCGGTGATCTCGTGGAAGACCATCCGCTTCACCGGGACCTTGGGCTTCAGGGTCTCCAGCAGGTGCCAGGCGATGGCCTCGCCCTCGCGGTCACCGTCCGTCGCGAGGTAGAGCTCGTCGACGTCGCGCAGCAACGCCTTGAGCTCGGTGACGGTGGACTTCTTATCTGCGGAGACCACGTACAGCGGCTCGAAGCCCTCGTCGACGTTCACGCCCAGGCGCGCCCACGGCTGTCCCTTGTACTTGGCGGGCACATCGGCGGCACCGCGCGGCAGGTCACGGATGTGCCCGCGCGAGGATTCCACGATGTAGTTGCCGCCGAGGTAGCCCGCGATCTTGCGGGCCTTGGTCGGGGACTCGACGATGACGAGTCGCCGAACGGCGGTGGAATCGGTGTCGGTGGCGGCCACGGGTGCCCTTCGGTCAGAGAAATCGCTACTCGTTGCCGTTGTACCTTATATATAGGGCCTTCTGCACATCGGTTCGTCCCCGCGCGCCGCGCCGACGCTGCCGATTATCCGTGGCGCCGCCGAGACCCGGGCGATGTATCCGCTGCCTGAGCGGGATCGTCGAAGTCCGGTAGCGCGGCGGAGATACGGATTGCGCGACGACCAGCCGGACCGCCGCTCAGGCGGGCGTGGGCCAGGCGGCTCGGGCCTGCGGGCCGGGCGGCGGGCCGCCGACGGTCTCGAGCAGCCGGGCCCGGCGCTTGCGGCCAGTGATCCGCAGAGACGGCGAGTGGCCGTGCGAGCCGACGAGGGTCGGCGCGATGCCCAGCCGCATCAGCGCCGTCGCCAGCGGACCGTGGGTGTCGGGCGCGTGCGGGTCCAGGCCCAGAACGTAGTGCGGGCCCTCGGGCCGGCCGGCGGCCAGCACCCACAGGCGCAGTGCACGGGGCGACGGGGTCCAGCCCTCCGGGACGGTCTTCACCGCGCCGGTGGACCAGCGACGGTGCAGCGCGGTCAGCCGCGGATTGGCCTCGGTGCGTGCCAGCGGCGAGCCCTCCTCGGACTCCAGCAGCTCCGCGTCGATCCCGGTCGCGACAATGTCCGCGCAGATCGCCTCGCCGCGCCAGCGCGCATCCAGCACCACGGAGATCCGCGCGCCGACCGCGGTGTGCAGCGACTGTCCCTGCGCCGCAAGCAGACCCGCCAGGTCGTCGATCGCGGGGTCCTCCGTCTCGGCGGAGAACAACGACATCTGGCTCACGCCGTCGACTCTACGGCCACCCGGCGACGGCTTCGCGCCGAGCGCGCCGCCCGTGTCCGCACCGTTGCCGAACGGCCGGCGCCCGAAAGGCGGGAATCAGAGGGCGCGGACGCCGGTGGCCTGCAGACCCTTGTCGCTCTGCCCCAGCTCGTACTCCACCCGCTGATCCTCGTCGAGGCTGCGGAAGCCGTCGCCCTCGATCTCGGTGTAGTGCACGAAGACGTCGTTGTTCCCGTCGTCGGGAGCGATGAAGCCGTAGCCCTTCTCCGCGTTGAACCACTTCACAGTGCCCTGTGCCATCTGCCGTCTACCCCTTCTCGTCTGTCGGACAAGCTAAGCACGGTTCCCTCGACTGCGCAGGAAGGCCCGGCCGGGGGTCTCGACTGCGCTCGACCAGCGAAACCAGAAACCGGCCGACCGGCGAA
>CAZEOP010000126.1:0-7186 GCA_964513715.1 uncultured Gordonia sp. | reverse complement strand
ACGGCATGGCGCAGGCCGACTACGGCTCCGAGCTGCTGGCCCGCACCCTGGCCGGCGAACCCCCGGGCGAGGCGAGTCCGCTCACCCACCTGGCCGTGATCCCCGGCCGCACCGCCGAGTTCGCGCAGTGGCCCGACTGGGTGCACCCCGATGTCCGCGCGGCCTTCACCGAACGCGGTATCGCGCAGCCGTGGCGCCACCAGGTGGAGGCCGCCGAGCACGCGCACGCCGGGCGGCACGTCTGCATCTGCACGGGCACCGCGTCCGGCAAGTCACTGGCCTATCAGCTGCCGATCCTCACCCGGTTCGCCGAGGACCCGGCCGCCACCGCGCTCTACCTGTCGCCCACCAAGGCCCTGGGCACCGACCAGCTGCGCACCGTCGCCCGGCTGGTCGCCGGCCGGCCGGCGTTCGCGCACCTGCAGCCGTGCATGTACGACGGCGACACCGAGCAGGAGCTGCGGCAGTGGGCCCGCCGCCATTCGCGCTGGATCTTCACCAACCCCGACATGCTGCACCTGGGCATCAACTCCACCCACGCCAAGTGGCGGCAGTTCTTCGCGCGCCTGAAGTACATCGTGGTGGACGAGTGCCACCACTACCGCGGGGTCTTCGGCTCGCACACGGCCCTGGTGTTGCAGCGCACCCTGCGCATCGCGCGCGCCTACGGCGCCGACCCGGTGGTGATCGGCGCCAGCGCGACGGTGGCCAATCCCGCGCAGGCGCTGTCCCGGCTGATCGACCGGCCCGTCGAGGCGGTGACCGTCGACTCCTCCCCGCACGGCGCCCGCTCGGTGGCGCTGTGGGAACCCGGCTTCGTCGACGACCGGGTCGGCGAGAACGACGCCCCGGTGCGCAAACCCGCCGCGGCCGAGGCCGCCCGGCTGCTGGCCGACTTCGTCGTCGAGGGCGCGCGCACGCTGTGCTTCGTGCGCAGCCGGCGCGGCACCGAGATCACCGCGCTGCGCGCCCAGCAGCTGCTCGCCGAGGCCGCCCCGGACCTGGCCGGCCGGGTCGCCGCCTACCGCGCCGGCTATCTGGCCGACGATCGGCGCCGCCTGGAACGCGCGCTGTCCGACGGCGAACTGCTCGGCGTGGCCACTACCAACGCCCTGGAACTCGGCGTGGACATCAGCGGCCTGGATGCGGTGATCGTCGCCGGCTATCCCGGGACGGTCGCCTCGTTCTGGCAGCAGGCCGGGCGGGCCGGGCGCCGCGGCGAGGGCTCGGCCGTGGTGCTGGTGGCCCGCGACGATCCACTCGACACCTATCTGGTGCACCATCCCGAGGCGCTGCTGGACCGGCCGGTGGAGGCGACCGTCACCGATCCGTCCAATCCGTACATCCTCGGACCCCATTTGCTGTGCGCCGCAACGGAATTCCCGCTCACCGAGACCGAGGTCGAGGCCTTCGACGCCCGCGACCTGGTCGACCGGCTGACCGGCGACGGCCTGCTGCGCCGACGCAAGGCCGGCTGGTATCCGGCGCCGGGTCTGGATCCGCACGCCGACATCGACATCCGCGGGGGCATCGGCGGCGAGGTGCTGATCGTCGACACCGACACCTCGCGGCTGCTGGGCACCGTCGACACCGGCCGCGCCAAGCGCAGCGTGCACCCGGGCGCGGTCTATCTGCACCAGGGCGAAAGCTTCGTGGTGGACGAGCTGGACCTAGACGATCAGCTGGCCCTGACGCACGCCGAAGAACCGGACTGGACCACCTCGGTGCGCGAGGTCAGCGAGGTGCAGATCCTGCGCACCCTGGATTCACGGAGCTTCGGCCCGCTCACCGTCGCCTTCGTGGAGGTGAACGTCACCGAGCAGGTGATCGGCTATCTCCGCAAGGCGCTCTCCGGCGAGATCCTCGATTCGGTGGCGCTCGAGCTGCCCGAGGACGAGCTCACCACCCGGGCCGTGATGTACACGCTGGAGCCCGACGCGCTGATCGACGCCGGCGTGGCGACCGGCCGCTTCCCCGGCGCGCTGCACGCCGCCGAGCACGCGGCCATCGGACTGCTCGGCCTGGTGGCCACCTGCGATCGCTGGGACATCGGCGGGCTGTCGACCAACGCCCATCCGGGCACCGGTCTGCCGACCGTCTTCGTGTACGACGGTTATCCGGGCGGCGCGGGCTTCGCCGAGCGCGGCTACCACGCCTTCGGCGCCTGGATCTCGGCCACCGCCGATGCCGTCGAGGCGTGCGGCTGCCGGTTCGGCTGCCCGTCGTGCGTGCAATCTCCCAAGTGCGGCAACGGCAACGAGCCGCTCGACAAGGACGGCGCGGTGGCGGTGCTGCGGCTGCTACAGCGCCTGTACGACGGCGACTGACTGCCGCGCGATCTCCAGTTCCTCGTTGGTCGGGACCACCAGGACCGCGATCGCCGAATCGTCCGTCGAGATCTTCCGCGGCTCCCCGGAGCGCACCGCATTGCGCTGCGCGTCGATCCGGATGCCGTAGTTCTCCAGGCCGGCCAGCGAGTCGGCACGCACCGGCGCGGCGTTCTCGCCGACCCCGGCGGTGAAGACGATGGCATCGACCCGCCCGAGCTCGAACAGGTACGCACCGAAGTAGTGGCGCAGCCGGTGCAGATACACCCGGTAGGCCAGGTCGGCGGCCTCGTCCCCGGCGTCGACCCGCTCCAGGACCGCGCGGAAGTCGTTGTCGCCGCACAGACCCTTGAGCCCGGACGACTTGTTGTACAGGTGATCGATCTGATCGACGCTCATCCCCGCGACCCGGGCCAGCTGGAAGGCGATGCCCGGGTCGATGTCGCCGGTCCGGGTCCCCATCACCAGCCCCTCCAGCGGGGTCATGCCCATGGAGGTGTCGATCGGCCGGCCGCCCCGGATCGCCGAGACCGAAGCCCCGTTGCCCAGGTGCGCGACGATCTGATTCAGCCCGCCGTACGGCCGCCCCAGGAACTCCGCGGCCCGCCGCGAGACGTACTGGTGGCTGGTGCCGTGGAAGCCGTACCGGCGGATCGCATACTCGCGGGCCACCTGGGCATCGAGCGCATAGGTCGCCGACTCGTCGGGCAGATCGTGGAAGAAGGCCGTGTCGAAGATCGCGACGTGCGGAACGTCGGGCAGCAGCTCGGACACCGCCTCGATACCGACCAGGTTCGGTGGATTGTGCAGCGGCGCCAGCGGCGCGATGCGCTCGATCTCCGAGCGCACCTGCTCGTCGATGACGGTGGGCGCGTGAAAGCTCCGGCCGCCGTGCACCACCCGATGGCCCACGGCCGCCAGGCCGGCGCGGACCAGATCGATGCCGTCGGCGGCCAGCAGTTCGGTGACCCGGGCGATGGCCGCGCGATGATCGGGCAGCGGGACATCGAGTTGCTGCTTGCGCCCGCCCGCCTCGTGCTTGATCGCCGAACCGGCGGGCTCACCGATGCGCTCGGCCAGCCCGTCGGCGTACACCTCGCCGGTGGCCGGGTGGACCAGCTGGTACTTGAGCGACGACGAGCCGGCGTTGATCACCAGCACCGCGCCCGGCGCGATCTGAACCTGGTCCTGGGGCATGTCTGGTTCCTTCGGGTGAGGGCGGCGGCCGAGTCAGCTGTCAGCGGCAGCGGCGGTCGCGGCGGCTGCCCGCTTGAGGTTCTGGGCCTGGATCGCGGTGATCGCCACGGTGTTGACGATGTCGGAGACCAGGGCCCCGCGGGAGAGATCGTTCATCGGCTTGTTCAGGCCCTGCAGCACCGGACCGATGGCGATCGCACTGGCGCTGCGCTGCACGGCCTTATAGGTGTTGTTGCCGGTGTTCAGGTCCGGGAAGATCAGCACCGTCGCCTTACCCGCCACCGGAGAGTCCGGCATCTTGGTGCTGGCCACCGAGGGCTCGATCGCGGCGTCGTACTGGATCGGCCCCTCCACCAGCAGTTCGGGGGCACGCCGGCGCACCAATTCCGTTGCAGTGCGCACCTTTTCGACGTCCGCACCGCTACCCGAGCCGCCCGTCGAGTACGAGAGCATCGCCACCCGCGGATCGATCCCGAAGGCCTCGGCGGTGGCCGCCGACGAGATCGCGATGTCGGCCAGTTCCTCCGCCGTCGGATCGGGTACCACCGCGCAGTCGCCGTAGGCGAGCACCTTGTCGGCCAGGCACATGAAGAACACCGACGACACCGTCGACACTCCCGGCTGGGTCTTGATGATCTCGAAGGCCGGCCGAATGGTCTGCGCGGTGGTGTGCACCGCGCCGGACACCATGCCGTCCACCATGCCGGTGTACAGCATCATCGTCCCGAAGTACGACTCGTCGCGCACGATCTCCTGTGCGCGCTCGAGCGTCATCCCCTTGTGCTTGCGCAGTTCGGTGTAGGCGGCGGCGAATTCGTCGATGTGCGAGTCGGTGCGCGGATCCAGGATGTCGACCTGCGACAGATCGACGCCCAGTTCCTCGGCCCGGCGGCGGACCTGCCGTTCCTCGCCCAGCAGGGTCAGCCGGGCGACGCCGCGCCGCAGCAGCCGGTCGGCGGCGCGCAGGATGCGGTCGTCGTCGCCCTCGGGCAGCACGATGTGCTGCACGTCGGACTTGGCCTGCGCCAGCAGCTGGTACTCGAACATCTGCGGCGTCACCACGTCGGAGACGTGCAGGTTCAGCTCCGCGAGCAGCTCCGGCGAGGCGGCCAGGTAGCGCTCGGCCAGCGCCAGCGCCGCGTCGATCTTGCGCACCGAACCGGCCGCCATCCGGCCCCGCGTCTCCGCGGCGATGCGGGCGGTGTCGTAGGTGCCGTACTCGCACTGCAGGATCGGCAGCGTGGGCCGCAGCCCTTTCACCAGCGCGTCGATCATCGGGTGCGGCTTCAGTCCGCCGTTCAGGATGATCCCGGCCAGACGCGGAAAGCCTTGTGCCGCATTGGCGTTCACCAGCGCGAGCAGCACATCGGAGCGATCCGCGGGGGCGATCACCGCCATCGACTCGCTGAGCCGTTCCAGGATGTGCTCCACCGTCATGCCGCCCACCATCACGTCGACGGCCTCGCGGTCGAGGAGGTCCGGGTCACCGCTGTAGACCGTGGCGCCCAGCGCCTCCGCCAGCTCCGCCATGGTCGGCGCCATCAGCAACGACTCCTCGGGGATGGCCCAGGCCCGGCAGCCGGCGTCCTCCACCGCGGCCAGGATCGCGACCCGCTGATGCAGGTCGCAGCGGTTGGCCACCACCCCGGCGACGGCGGCGTGCGACTGCCGGATCTCCGGGACCAGCAGGTCGACCACGTTCCGGATGCGCTCGGCCGAGCGCCCCAGCGCCTTGACCACCAGCAGCACCGGCGCCGACAGGTTGGCGGCGATGCGCGCGTTGTAGCTGAGTTCGGACGGCGAGGCCACATCGGTGTAATCGGAGCCGACGATCACCACGTTGTCGCAGTGCTGCGCCACGGCGTGGTAGCGGTTGACGATCTCGGCGATCGCGGCGTCCTCGTCGGCGTGCACGTCGTCGTAGGTGACGCCGATGCACTCGTCGTAGCCGATGTCGACCGTGGTGTAGTCGAGCAGCAGATCGAGGACGTAGTCGCGCTCGCCCGCACCCGCCCGGGAGATGGGCCGGAAGACGCCCACCCGGCCACCGGTCGCGGCCAGCTGCACCAGCACTCCCAGCGCCACCGTCGACTTGCCGGTGTCCCCCTCCGCCGACGCGATGTAGATCCCGGATCCGGTGTGAGCGTCGTTGCCGTTCATGCCGATCAGCCTAACCGCGCAACGACCCCGTCGAGCCCCGGCCGCATCAACGCAGGACGGCGCGGACGGCCAGGTCGGCGATCTGCTCGTAGCTCAGCGAACTCTGCGGCACCAGCATGCACGAGTACACGGTCCGCACCAGGAACTCGACGCCGCCGCGCGGATCGGGATAGAGCCGCTCGGCCTCGTCGGGCTGCACCTCCGGCAGCGTCGCATCGACGATCATCTCGATGAGCGACGGCTTCCCCGTCTCCCGGCCGCTGATCAGCGCGCCGACGATCTCCTCCGGCTCCCGGGTGAGCACATAGCTCAGCGCATCGTGGCCGTGGATGTAGCGCAGCGACTCGACGACGCGGCGGTGTACGCGCGCGGCAACGTCGGGCTCATCGGCACCCCACTCGACGATCTTGCTGCGCATCAGCTCCAGTTCGCGGGTGACGATCGCCGACACCAGCGCATCCCGGCCGCCGAACATCCGGTAGGCGGTGGCGCGGGCGACGCCGGCCTGGCGCGCCACGGAGGTGAGGCTGAGCGCCCGCGCGCCCATGCTGGAGATCAGCGTGACGCCGACGTCGACCAGTCGATCCCTGTCCATCGCTACTCGGGCGAGTCGATGACGTGGATGGCGGCCTCCTCGGCGGAGGCGCCGGCACCGTCGATGCCCGCGTCCCGGGCCAGCAGCTGCGCGTCCACATCCCGGGCCACGCCCTCATCCGGGGCGATCAGCCGGCCGGCCCGCCGATCGCCGACTTCCGCATCCGACGGGAAGTCCGGATCGCGGTCGGCACGGCGCGCGGCCGCGGGATCGCCGTCGTCGAAGACGTCGGGCTCCTCTTCGGCGAGCCGTTCGTCGAGCGTCTCGTGTTCGGGATGCTCGGCGGGGCGATGATCGGGCGGCGAGTAGCCGCGGTCCAGCACGTCCGACAGCTCGTGATCGGCGAGCGTGTCCTCGGGCTGCAGCTGGTCGGTCTCGTAGTCGCTGCTCTGGTCGACGTCGTCGGGCTGGCTCATGGTCCCCAGCCTATCGACTCGTCAGCGCCGCCATGTTTCGTATGCGCGGGGATCTTCCAGCGGTTCCAGATGCACGGTCACCACCAGGTCGGCAACGGCCGCCCGCAGCGACTCCTCCAGCTCTTCCACCACGTCGTGGCCGTGCTGCACCGTCCAGTCGCCGGGTACCAGCAGGTGCAGCTGCACAAAGCGCATGCGCCCGGACTCGCGGGTGCGGACGTCGTGGAAGTCGAGCTCGGGGCGGTAGCTCTCCAGCACCTCGTCGATGCGGGCGACGACGGCCGGATCCAGGGCCGCGTCCATCAGGCCGGCCGTGGACCGGGAGATGAGCCGGTAGCCGACCACCACGATGTTGACGGCCACCGCGATCGCGATCAGCGGATCGAGCGGCAGCCAGCCGGTCAGGGCCACCAGAGCGACGCCGACCACCACGCCGGCCGTGGTCCACACATCGGTCAGCAGGTGCTTGCCGTCGGCCTCCAGGGTGATGG
>CAZEOP010000125.1:372-9479 GCA_964513715.1 uncultured Gordonia sp. | reverse complement strand
GACTACCTGGCATTCGGGACGCTGACCCACTCCGTCACCGTCCTCGACCGCGGCCTCGACAGGTGATCGCACACTGAATATCCCGCTGAACGACGAACTGCATCGTCTGGCGTTAGACTTCAGGGGAGTAAGTTCGGCTGTGCATCGACCTTCGTTGAGGTGTGTGCTCGCGCGGTGTCACCACGGTGGTCTAGCGTCCGGTCGTACTGGCCGGCTTCGATGACGGGGCAATCACTCCGCAAATACCGTTGGAGTGATTGCCCTCGCGATATCTTGTCGGAGAACTGACGCGGCAGGGTCCGGGTGTGGCGCCACTAGCTTGCGTGGGGTGTAGGCACGAGATGCCTGTAGCCACGGTTTTCCAGGCTGCGGACCAGGGCTGGCGACGGAACATTGCTCTCGAGCCATTCCCGGATGGCCTCTTCTTTCGCGCCCGCGTTTGCATGGCGCACATGAAGTCGTGTGAGCAGAACACCCACGGAATTGGGTGGGGGAGCTGAGCCCGTCGGATAGTAGACGACGCCGTCAACGAAGCGATCGGTAGATGATTCCGGCATTCGGGATTACCTCCTGATCTCGATGTCAACGAGGGGCGGTCTCCCGTTGCTGGTCACGGTCACTTTCACGATATCGACGGTGGGGGAGAAGAGCAATAATTCCCGCTGCTCGGCCAGTTCGGGTATCCCGGCGGCAGCCACCCATAGGGCGTGCACGTTCGGTGCGATGGTTGCGCGCACGATGACCGGATCGCGGCCGGGTGTCGTGAAGCCTTCCTCGGCCACTTCGCGCGACATGCTGACGGCGTAGAACCCGACGGTGTCGAACGCCCTGCCGATGAGGTAGGGCAGATCGTCCGTCGTGACACCGAATGCGCGATGCGCATCCCGCTCTCCACGCCAGCCGACGATCGTCCTGCCGATCTCATGGCGATCGATGAGGTCTTCCAGAATCGTTGCGGTGAGGTCGGCCTCGTCGTCGTCGGCGCCTTCGCGGATCACCTGCTGCACGCGCTCGTAGAAGCGGTCCAATCCCTGCCATCGGATGATCGCGGCGCGTGCGGCGCCGTCGAACTCATGGGGCGGCATCCGGTTGTGGAAGTACTCGGCCAGCTCATCGGGAGGACCGACCGGCGTCGGTCGCCTCGGCGCGATCTCGTCACCGCGCTGGTCTCGGCGATCAGATGGATGATCTGGCATGCCCATTCCGTCCCTCGGGGAGCATCCTATGTGTGGTTTCGAGGTTGTACCACACAAATGGCATGGATATGTGTGACTAGTCGTCCGTTGTCGGTGGCGCTCGCTACGTTCGTGGTGTGTGGCTCGAATCGTAGGTCGCACCACCGACAAGCACAGCTCAGGAGACTCCCATGACGACACTCGACCTCGAGATGCTTCTTGCGGCATGTTCGCAAGGCGGCGCGGCCGCCCTCACCTCCGTCACGGAGCTCACACCCGCGGAGGGTGAGCACGGCGGTGTCGCACCGGCGCGGTTCGTTGACCGGAAGACGGCGACCTACGCATACGAAAAGCGTTTCGTCGACGGCGAAGTGGTCCATACGGTCCTCATCGATTCCAAGGGATCGCAGCTGAACAGGCTGGAGCACGAGGTCGCGCAGGCGATCGCCGACGGTGTGCAGCCTTTGGCGTCGACGCCCCGGATTTCCGTCGACTACGGGGAGGGCTTCGCCACGGAGTACGACTACACGCTTCCGCATCGGTTGTTCGACGGCCACATCCGTGCGGGCAGTGTGGACGGAGAGCCGGTGACGCAGACGCCCATGTATCTGGCGGCACGCAATGCGACGACGGCGGACGTCCGGCCGATTCTGGAATTGGCGCCCACCGGACTGGCCCTCGGAAGCTGGGATGCGACACGAAAGTCCCGCCAGGGATGCTATCGGAGTGTTGTCACCGGCGAGATCATCGGTGTCCTGGCTGATCAGGGGCCGACGGCGACGGAGACGCCCAAGCGTGGCGGCGCGCGCGTCGATCCGGTTGCCGCCAGCGTGCGGCTGCCCGGTGCGCAGATGCGCGAGCTCGTGGCGGATCAAGAAGCGGAGCTCTCGCCCAACCTGATCGATAAGGTCCAGACCGAGGTCAAGGGGGCGAAGTCTGGCACCGTGTCGGGGTCTGTGATCGGACTCGGTGCCATACCGCCGAGCCTCACTGGCCTCGGGCTCGTCGCTTGCAGAAAGATCATCCGGTCGCACGTCATCTCGTTCAGTGCCCTGCGGCAGTTGCGCTTCGGCAGTGGACCCGAAGGGGACGCGGCTTGCCGGGCCCTTCTGGCTGCGTATGCGCTTGCGGGATTGGCTCGGGCGGACAGTGCCCTCGATCTGCGTGCGAACTGCAATCTCCGCGAAGCAGGGCCCACGAAGGTGTCCATCGACGCGCGCCACGGCCGCGTCATCGAACTCGAACCGCTGACGATCGAGGAGGCCGATGCGCTGCTGACGGCCGCGATCGAGCGGGCCCGTGCTGTCGCGGGGATCCGGTGGGACGGACAGACCTTCGAGGTCGTCGGAAACTCACTCATCGTCGATCACGCAGTTGCAGACGCGGAGGAGTGATCTCATGACCGTCGGGATTCGTGCGTCCTTCCCGTTGGGGGTGTATCGCGGTCATACGTCCGGTTATCGGCACGATTCGCTGCCTTCTCCTCTGCGTCTGCATGCCGCGCTGGTCGCGGCGGCGGGTGACGGCACCACTGCCGCAGAGAGACTGGGGGCACTCGAACGCGATGAGGCGTCCGATCGGGCGCTGCAATGGCTGGAAGACAACCCTCCCGAGTACATCGAGCTTCCTGAGTGGGCGACAGGAGTCGTCGACGATCGGCCGTTCGCGTACATGGACGAGGGAGTCATCGAAAACGCGAAGACCGACCCTACGAGGCGCAAGACGGCGAGATTCATCGCGGACTCGACGGCGCTCGCCGGGCCCATCGGTTGGGGATGGGATCGCATCCCTGACGAGATCTCCGCCGCGCTGGACGACCTGTGCGCCGACGTACCGTGTCTCGGCGAAACGGAATCGCCCGTGGTGCTGGAAGTGAGCGAGATCCAGCCCACGCATCAGAGGTCTGCTTCGGAGAGTCCGTTCGCCTCGGTCGCCATCCGGCTGGCAGTCCCCACGACTGGCCGTCTCGGGGAGCTCGACGCCCTGTACGAGAAGGCGCAGCCTGCGAAGAGCCCGACGGTTTCGGCGGACAAATGGACTTCGACGGAGAAGCCGAAGAGTCCGGAGATCACGCATGATCACACGATCAGTCTCGGTTACGACCGTATCGGCGAAGCTGTCACCGATACGATCAACAGTCCCTGGAATCAGGTCATTCACATCTCCGTCGACCGTGACATCGAGCCGGCCGACCGTGTGCGGTGGGCGGTGACATTGCACCGTGCGTTGGTCTCCGCGCTGGGCAGCGATGCGAATTCGGCGATCACCGGGCGGTATCCCGAAGGTGTCCTGCCGCCGGCGAACCGCATGGCCATCCAGTACCTCGACGAGGACACGATGCGCCTGTCGAATCACGCCGCGCTCGGTTCCGGTTTCGCGCTTCTCGTAGCGGACGACGTGCTCGCGGAAATAGCGCCGGTCGTCGATGTCGTGAAACGTTTGTATCGCGGTGGCGCTGGCGAGATCCGGCTCGGTACGCGAACGCTCGTCTCCGCGGCGGATTTCTGGCGATCACCGGCGTTCGGGATCACTCGGATTTGGTGCGCGGGTGCGGTGGTTCCCGAGACCCGTCGCCAGAAGCCCTCTGCCAGTCGCCGGTGGACACTCGCCGACTCGGCGATGCTTTCCCTCGGCTTCGTCTTCCGTGATCGTCTCGGTCAGGTGCGGTCCGGCCCGGCGCGTGAACGCTATGAAGCGATCATCGAACGTGTGGAAGCCGCCGGAGTGCGCGTCATTCAAGCGGTGCCGATTCCCGATTCCGATGTCGCCCGGTATGCCCACAAGCTTCCGCAAGGCGTTGTCGCGCAGCCCTATCGGCTGGTTGTGGCACCGGGGGGACTTCTCGACGAGACGGCGCTCATCGCGATCGGTCAGAGTCGGCACCTCGGGGGTGGGCTGCTTGTGCCGATGGACCTCGAGCAGGCGGTGGCTGATGTGTGGGGGGTCGGTCGATGAATCCGTTGAGTGGAGATGATTTCGCGGAGTTCTTCACGCAGATCAACGGGTTCGCGCCATTCCAGTGGCAGTCCAGACTCCTCCAGTCCGTCGCGGACACGGGGCGCTGGCCGGACGTGATCGCCGCGCCGACCGGATCGGGGAAGTCGAGCGTCGTCGACGTTCACATATTCGCCAATGCGCTGCACGGGTGCGGCGCCGGGCCGAGGGTGCCGAGGCGGCTTGCGGTCGTGGTCGGTCGGCGGGCGATCGTCGACTCGCACCATGAACACGCGGACGCGATACTGCGAAAGCTGAGAGAAGCAGCGCCTGACACGGTTGTGGGTCGTGTCGCGGCGAACCTCCATGGGCTGCGCGCGCGATCTGTGGTGGATGCGCCGTTCTCGGTGAGCCTGCTTCGTGGAGAGGTTCCCGCCGACTCGAACTGGATCGACGATCCGAGTGCGTGCAGTGTGATCTGCGCTACCCCGGACATGTTCGGAAGTCGTCTGCTGTTCGGCGGCTACGGCTCGTCGCGGGCCGCCTGGCCCCGGGAAGCCGGCACGTTTGCGCGCGACACCGTCATGGTTCTCGACGAGGCGCACTTGAACGAGCAACTCTTGTGTACCACCAGACGAGTCGGGCAACTGCAATCGAGGGAAGACCTTACTGCTCCGGCGATTCACGCCGTTGCGACGACGGCGACGCCGGCGGCCGGAGATGGCGTCACCCTCGGCGTGGAGCAGGGCGATCTGGCGATCGATTCACTCCTTCGTGACCGTCTCGAGAAGCCCAAGCCGGTCGAGCTGGTCTCCACGGAGAACTGGCCGGGTGCCCGGAGGCCGTCGCGCAACTACGCGAAGGAACTCGCGGACCTCGTGTCCCGCCAGGTGGCTGCTCACGACGGGGTGGGAACCGTCGGCTGCATCGTGAACTCGGTGTCCACGGCTCAGGAAGTCGCACGGCTGCTTCGTGTCGAGATCGGGAACAGTGCGGTGATTCGGTGGGTCGGACCCATGCGGCCACTCGACCTGAAGCGTCTTCAAGAGCGACATCGCGATGCGTTCACGACGGCCGGCGCCAGTGAGATTCGGGTGATCGTGGCGACCCAGACTCTTGAAGTGGGTGTGGACATCGATCTGGTCTCGCTCGTGACCGAACTCGCACCGGGGTCGTCGATCACGCAGCGTGCGGGTCGCGTCAACCGGCTCGGTCGACGGGAGAACGGCGAATGCGTTGTAGTGGTTCCGGAGTCGTCGCCGTCGGCGCGCAGTGGACCGTACGAGCAGACGGAGCTGGTCGAATCGTACGAATGGCTGCAGCGCCGGACTCTTGATCCGAATGGCTTGGCGCCGAGCACACTCGCGGATGATCCGCCGCCGGCTCGCGCGCCTCGCCGCCCCGTTCTATCCCGGATCGAGGTCGGCACCGACCGGTACTTGGCGTCATCGGCTGAAAGGCAGGTCGGTGAGATCGACTTGAAGCACTGGATTCACGACGACCTCGCCGATGAGGAACTCGGTGTCGGCATCGTCTGCCGCTTCCCGCTGCCCGCAGACGATGTGGCGGCGCTTGCACTCCTGCGGTCGACACCGATCAGCCGCGACGAGGTCTATCCAGCTCAGATCGGCACGGCGCGTGCTGTGATCGATGATGTTGTGCGACAAGCGAAGCCGCGGTTTTCGCGAGTGTTCCGACAGCGTGCGGGTGAGCTGGAGATCCTCGACCTCACGGACTCTCGTGCGGACATCCGACCGGGTGACGTTCTCATCGTCGATGGTGTGCACCGAATTACCGATGACGGGGTGATCACGCTGAGTGATGGCGTGGCTCCCGGTATCACCGCGTGGGGTGGCGCGGGCGAGGTCTTGCGAGTGCTCGTAGATGGACACGGTGACGATTGGGTCGCGCTGCGTGACCTGACGGCGGCGATGGCGTCGGCTTCCGAGGATCCCCCGGAGGGAATGTCCAGCGAGCAGGCGGAGCAGGCTGCTGCCGTGGAGTTCATGGCGGAGTTGATCGATATGGAGGGACTGATCGACGCTGACGAAGACCTGCAGATCAAGGTCACCGTTCCACCGCTGCCTGATGACGTTCAGGCAAGGGTTGGATGGGCCGTCGCCGCGAGGAAGGATGCGGACAAGCTCGATGAGGAGTCGCGTCAGACCTGGGTTGGCACCCCGGTGAGCCTTGATGCGCACCAGGCGGCGGTGGCCGAACGGGCCCGTGATCTGGCCGTCGCGTTGGGCCTTGACGAGTTCTTCGTCGACGTACTCTACGACGCCGGCCGGTTGCACGATGAAGGCAAGAGGCACACCGCATTCCAGCGGATTCTGTCGGCGGAACCAGGCGAGGTGCTGGCGAAGAGTCGCGGTCGGGATGCCGGTGTCCCGCGCAGGAAACGTGCGCGGGTCGATCTCGCACGGGGCTGGCGTCATGAGCAGTTGTCGGTTGTTTACGCGGCGGATCAACTGGCTGTGTCTGCGCCGGTCTACCTGGACCTCGTACTCCGGTTGGTCGGAACCAGTCACGGGCGGGGTCGATCGGGATTTGTGCATTCCGCGACGGACGTGCTGGCGGGGGAGACTCCAGAGCTGTCGGACACTGCGACAGAGCTATTCGATGAAGGCGCATGGGAAGAGCTCGTCGAAGCGACTGATCGACGGTGGGGGATATGGGAGTGCGCTTATCTGGAGGCCGTGCTGCGCGCGGCCGACTGCATGGTCTCGAAGGAGGGGGCATGAATGAGGTTCGGATCGGTGGGCCGTACACGTCCGCGCTGACGCACTTCGCCGGATTCGGTGTTGCAGCGATCCTCGAAGAGGCCGGATATCGAGGGTTGCGCATCGGATGGAGCGAGACATCGAGCCCGAGCATGTCCATCACGGGACCAGAAATCGACGAATCGACCGTCGCCGAAGCCGTCGCCCAGCACGCAGAACGGCATGCGATTCGGGAGTCTTGGGTGCAGGCTCGCACGCACATTCGAAAGGGGTCGAAGGAGTCGGAAGTGGGCTTGTTCAGTCCACGGATCGCGGTGCCGGAAGACGCGTCGGCATGGGCGCGGCTGTACGAGGAGCGTCGAGCCGTCATCGACGCGGATACCGGTTTCACCTGGCTGGATGGGCAGATGCTGCAGGCGCTCGGTGAACCGGCATATTGGCAGGCAGGGCTTAAAGACGCGATGCCCGACGAAGGCGCCTCCCGATGGGAGATGAAGACTCGAAACCGCGGCGAAGACTTCGTCCGAAACCGGCTTGCTCCGATGGCGCTCGAAGTGTCGACCCGAGGTGCCCCGGCGATCATCAAGGCGCTCGCAGGCGAATCGATCGACGATTCTGCGGGCAAGGATGACTCGCGTACGGGGACTGGGTTGGTCACGCCGCAACCGGTCGATGACGCCGTGGCGTGGTGCGGGCTGTGGGGGATCAGTGCTTTCCGGCTCTTCCCGCGGCTGAGTGGTGTCGCGATAACGCCCGGCGCGTGGCCGACGGACAGAACGCACCCTGCGATCATGGCGATTCCACTGTCGACGTCGCCTATGTCGGGAGCGAAGCTTCGCCGGATCATTCGGTCGCAGTCGTTCTCGGATGCTGCATTCGGCAATCGCGAAAAGGATCCCAATGCCCTCATTCGGATGGCGACGGCGCGCGCAACGCTGAAGCGCACAGGTGTGCGGGGTGCCGTCGTCTTCCCGATCAGAAAGGGCGGGAGCGCCTCGGCCCCCGAACGTCAGGTTCTCGGCGGGACCTTCGAGCCGTTCTGAGGTGTCGCCGTCGGTCGCCGACCTTCGTTGAGCCTCGTGCAGCCAGGAGGCGACGACGATCTGGTCTCCCGTCGGCGACTCCGGTCGCCGACCCTCGTTGAGGCGACAACCGCAGACCCGACCCGGCCTCCGTCCTGGCTTGGGCCGTCGGCGACTCTAGTCGCCGACCTTCGTTGAGGCGAGGACGGCGAGGAGACCACCAAGAAGAACGGCAACCGTCGGCGACTTCGGCCGCCGACCTTCGTGGAGGCATGATGACCAAGACTAGAAAGCCGACGCTGCCGTACGACCGTCGGCGACTTTGGTCGCCGGCCTTCGTTGAGGCAAGCTGGACGAGTCGCTGCCGGCCCGCTGGGCGGCGAACCCGTCGGCGACTCCGGTCGCCGACCTTCGTTGAGGGCAGTCAAAACCCGGGTCACCGAACTCATTCACCGACTCCGTCGGCGACTCCGGTCGCCGACCTTCGTTGAGGGTTCGCCGTCGGGTTCGCGTCCTGGGCGGCCGCGATCGGCTCCGTCGGCGACTCCGGTCGGCGACCCTCGTTGAGGGCAGAACCTCGGCACGCAGGTGGTGGCCTCCGGGGTGCCGTCGGCGACTCCGGTCGCCGACCTTCGTTGAGGGTTCTCGACCTGGCCCAGGCCGATGTCGTACCTCCGGGGGCCGTCGGCGACTCCGGTCGCCGACCTTCGTTGAGGGGCCGCGATCATGATCGCCAAGCACGTCGAGCAGACCCGTCGGCGACTCCGGCCGCCGACCTTCGTTGAGGGCTGATCCAGTCGACCAGCCGGGATGTTACCTGTCGCGGTCCGTCGGCGACTCCGGTCGCCGACCTTCGTTGAGAGACCTACGGGCGGTCCATCGCCCGCACCTCGGCGCTGACCGTCGGCGACTCCGGTTGCCGACCTTCGTTGAGGCAACGACGTGGAGAACCTCGTCCGCGAGGTCCACAACCGTCGGCGACTTCGGTTGTCGACCTTCGTTGAGGCGAGGTCGCGGTCGCGCGCCGCGAACCGTGGGGCGTGACGTAGGCGACTCAGGTCGCCGACCTTCGTTGAGGTAGCACGTCGTTGTCGGCCGCGTAGGTGTGCAGGCCTGTCGGCGATTCGGGTCGCCGACCTTCGTTGAGGCCCGCACGCCCCGCACACGATGAACTCCTGCCCCGCCTGTCGGCGACTTTGGTCGCCGACCTTCGTTGAGGTAGCACGTCGTTGTCGGCCGCGTAGGTGTGCAGG
>CAZEOP010000125.1:0-272 GCA_964513715.1 uncultured Gordonia sp. | reverse complement strand
ACGATGAACTCCTGCCCCGCCTGTCGGCGACTTTGGTCGCCGACCTTCGTTGAGGCGCGTGGACCGTCGCCGAGTCGTACGCGTGGACCGCCGTCGGGGACTTCGGTCGCCGACCTTCGCTGAGGAGGCGTGGTGGGAAGCGAGCGCAGTCGTCTTCGACCGGTAGTAGGGACCTTCGGGGTGAATCCGCGCGGACGGTGCAGTCCGTGCGCGGCCGGGCGATAGGCTCGCGCCGGTACCGTTCCGTCACGGTCTTCTCGACCCCGGCCCCG
>CAZEOP010000124.1:0-9650 GCA_964513715.1 uncultured Gordonia sp. | reverse complement strand
CGGCGCCGCCCTGCGGAACCATTTCCCGGAGGCGGGAAATGGTGTGCTCCTGGCCCTGGTTGGTGGCGGTGACCTCGGCGCGCTCGATGGCGCCGACGAACCGCTCCCATTTGCTGTAGCCGAGGAGCGGCATGAGGTCGCGGGCCGACCAGTACTCGCCGCCGTCGGGACGGGTGCGGCGGATCGCGTCGAACGGCGACGTGCCGGGCGACGTGGGGATCAGGGCTTCGCGGCCACGCGGCCCGAGCCCTCCCCTGCTGCTGGTATCGTTCATGCTGTTGAACTCCCTTCTCGAGTTCTCGTGACCTCCGACCTCTTGCCAGGTCGGAGGTCGTTTTTCTTATGCGGTCTGCTTGTGCTCGGCAGGCGGGATCTCCTCGATCCACATGTCGAGCCGATAGCCGGTGCCCTGGACTGCGGCGAACTGCATTGCCATCTCGGCGCTAATCGGGGCGCCGTGGCGTAGCTGCTCGAGCTGGTCGACGGTGACGCCGAGGGCCGCAGCGGCCTGGGCGTCGCTGGCGAAGTGCCGGTCGGCCTTCATCTGGTCGATGACGCCGTGGCGGAAACGGATCCGGTGCATACTGGGTGCTCACCTCCGAGGTTCGTTCTGTGTCCGTCCATACACATCTTGCACCCCATGGACACGGAACGCAACCCACTTCGGCAACGTTTCAGATAATTGCAGGTTGCGACCCATGGGAACATGGTGCAAACTGTGTCCATGGACGTTCGACAGTGGCTTTCCAGCCTTCCCGGCTCCCCCTCAATCACCGCGGCCGCGATGGCAGCGAGGATCCAAAAGACGACCCTGATGAGGCAGATCGATCGGGGCGAGATTCCCGCCGAGAACGTGATCGCCCTGGCGCGAGCTCACGGAGTAAATGCGATTGATGCGCTCGTTGACCTCGGCTACCTACTGCCGGAGGAGGTAGCACTGGCCGGGGTCCCTACCGCCCTAGGTCACGCCACCAACGGACAGATCCTCGAAGAGATTCACCGGCGCGTCGATCCCGAGGCTGTTCGCGTCCTCCGCGGAGGCGGCGACCCCGACGTCATCACGCCGCGATTCAGCGACGAGACGGAGGGCCGGTCAGCGGACCAGGCGAAGCAGTGGCCGCCCATCCTCGGCCGCAAGGTGGCGGGCCCGAGCACGAGAGAAGAGTCGGATGGCCGCGGCAATCTCGGATGACAGGAGCGCCTCCCGCGGCGTCTCCTCGATCACCTCAAACAGCTCCCCGAGCAGCTCATCACGCCGCATTTCGCCCTCCCCAGACATACCGGAGCCCCACCATAGGCAGAGCCTCGGCGAGTCGGCCGCCCGATCTGCGGAGATCGGGCCCTTCGGCCTAGCATCATCAGATGAACGACATTGCGCGGCAGGTCCGCACCTATCGGCAGGCCCGCGACTGGTCCCTTGCCCACCTCGCCGAGGAAGCGGGGATCACCGAAGCCGCCCTCCGCGCCATCGAGTCTGGGGCGAGCGTCGACGGGCTGACGATGGTCCTGGCCGCCTTGCACCTCGAGCCCATCGAGATGGTCGTGCCCTCCCAGGTCGCGGACTATCTGCGGTCGATGCAGCCGACCGTAGCGAAGATCGCCCCCGATCAGCTCGTGATCACGCTCGGGCGGGTCATGTCCCTACTCGGCCAGGCCGCCGCGGACCTGCCCGCCGCGCCCGAGCAGCAGGTGATCGCGATCGCCGAGCACATCGACACCGTCATCGACCAGTAGCAGCGAGGGCCGCCTGATGGCGCGCCCACCGCTCCCCCTCGGCACCTGGGGGAAGATCACCCGCACCCAAGTCGGCGACGGCCGCTACCGGGCGCGGGCCCGCTACCGCGACTACGACGGCCGCACCCGCGTCGTCGAACGCTACGGCCAGACGGCGGCCGCCGCCGAGCGGGTCCTCGTTACGGCGCTCGCCGCCCGGCCGCGCACCTACGGCCAGAAGAGCACGGCCACCGAAGTCGTCATTATCACCGCTGACACCACCATCACCAGCCTGGCCGAGCACTGGCACAAGCTCCGCGCCGACTCCGACGAGTATGCGGCCGGCACCCTCGACAACGAACGCGGACTCATCGACGTGCACATCACCCCGGGCATCGGTGGTGTCCGCCTGAGGGAGGCCACCGTCGGCGTCCTCGACGCATTCCTGCGGTCCATCCCCGGCGACGCGACGTCCCGACAGTGCCGGACCGCCCTGACCGGCATGATGAAGATCGCGGCCCAGCACGACGCGATCGACCGCAACCCGATGCGCGAGACGACCCGGCGAGCCTCGACTGTCGAGGAGGTGCGGGCCCTCACCGTCGACGAACTGCAGCAGCTACGGGTGAGGATCGCCTCATGGTCCGGGTCGAACCGGTACGGCCCGAAGCGCGGCGGAGACTTCCCGGACCTTGCCGACTGCCTGATCGGCTCGGGCGGTCGGATCAGCGAGGTGCTCGCGTTCGGGTGGGAGTTCGTGCAGTGGGAGACCGACCTCGCCCCGGCGATGGTGTACCTGGACGGCGCGATCAATAAGCGCGGCGAGTACCAGCCGCACCCGAAGACGGCGACGAGTCAGCACTGGCTGATCATGCCGGACTTCATGGTCGCCGCCCTGGAGCGCCAGCGCGCGCGGCAGCTCCCGAGCGGGGAACTCGGGCTGGTGTTTCCGTCCGCGACGGGCGGACCGCGCACGACCGCCAACGTCCGCCGGCAGTTCCGGGACGCCCGGCGGCATGTCGTGCTCGACAGCGACGGCAAGCCGGACGGGCCCGCGGACCTGTTCGACTGGGTGTCGCCGAAGACTTTCCGCAAGACGGTGGCCACGATCCTGGCCGACGAGCTCGGCATGGATGCGGCGGCCGAGCAGCTGGGCCACACGTCGCCGGAGATCACGCGCCGGCACTACGCGCAGCGCCGCAAGGTCACCAGCGACGTCCGGCATGTCCTCGACCGGCTGGCGCCGGTCTCCGCACTTTCCGGTGGGTTTCCGGTGGGCGAGACGGAAAAGACCGCCTCACCCGAAGCGGGCGAGGCGGTCTGACCTCGGTGTTGCGGTGGAGCTAGGGGGAATCGAACCCCCGACCTACTCATTGCGAACGAGTCGCGCTACCAACTGCGCCATAGCCCCGTGGGTAACTCCGCGGACCAGTGTAAACAGTGCCGCCACCGCTGCCAAATCCGGCCGGCTCCCGGCCGGGCAGGTAGCCTCGCCGGCATGACGATGACCGATGCGCAGGTCGCCACGACGCTCGACAACACCCTCGCCGTCGCCGGGCCGATCCTCGACGTCCTGGCCGGCTCCGATCCGCTCCAGCTGAAGCCGCGCACCTTCGGCCGTCGCTGGTACGACGTCATCCCGACGCGCTTCGGCGATCTCACCGCGACCGCCCTGAACCTCGCCGACTGGCCGGGCACCGAGGGCTGGGCCGCGCTGAGCATGAACGAGCGCGCGGACTGGTGGGTGCACCGCATCGGCTCGCTCACCTCGATCGCCGCGGCCTTTCCCGGCGTATTCGGAGCCTGGACCAAGAAGCTCCCGGTCGGCACCTATCTGGGAGCGGCCAGCCAGTCGCTGATCGCCCTCGCCGTGGCCCGCGAATACGGGGTCGACGACCGCCGCGACCAGATCGCACTGCTCGGCTCGGTGCTCTTCGACCGCGAGGTGGACGCCGGCGATCTGACGCCGGCCCCGGCCACGCCGCTGTCCGGCTCGACCGATCTGGTCAAGGCCGCGGTGAAGGGCCTGTGGGAGATCGGCTGGGGTCTGCAGAAGCTCGCCAAGGCCCTCGGGGCGCGCCCGCAGATGCCGCGGCTGCTATCCCATCTGGGCTGGCTGCCGCTGATCGGCGGTCCGGCCACCTATGTCGGCGAGCGCATCGCGCTGCGCCGCGCGGTCGGGTCGACGCGCCGGTGGATCGTCGACCACCCGGACACCGTCACACCGTGACCGGTCAGTCGTCGTCCTCGGCGTCGGCGTCGGCGTTGCGCTCGGCGGCGATCTCCAGGGCGCGACGGGCCGTCTCCTCGTTCGGGTACGGGCCCATTCGGTTGAGCGCGTTCGGCTCCTTGCCCTGGGTCACCTCACCGGTGGAGACGTTGTAGTACCACTCGCCAGTCTGGTCGCTCATGCTGCCCACCTTAGACCGCACGCCGGTATTCGTCTTCGACGGGCGCGCCGCCCACGGCACCCGCGTAGTCGTAAGTCGGCAGGTGATCGAAGGCCGGATCCTCGTCGTCGAAGTCGAGCACCACCAGACCACCCGGCCGGCGCCGGCCCGGAGCCACCGGACGCGTGATCGGCAACTGCTCGGCCTCCGCGCGCCGCAGACGTTCGTCCTGCGTGGCGTGCCGCTGCAAGCGGGCCGCCCGCTGGGTGCGGAAGCGCTGTTCGGCGACGGCCGTGCGGCGCAGGAAGAACAGGTACAGCCCGGTCAGCACCAGCACCGTCGCCGTGGCCAGGTAGCCGTACGGCTGCCAGAAGAAGCAGGCGACGATCGACGCGGCCAGCAGCGTGGCCAGCGCCCCCGCGGTGAGGCGACGCTCGCGGTAGCGGCGCGCCTCGCGGGCATCGACCACCTCGCGGGTCACTCCGCCGCGGCCGCGCAGCGCGCGCGGCACCGTGCGGGGCGCGGGCTCGTCGGCCGGATCCTCGAGGTCCGACTCGTCCGCGAGGTCCTCGGCCTCGAAGTCCTCGTCCTCGTACTCGTACTCGCCGCTCTCGTACTCGCCGCTCTCGTACTCGCCGTTCTCGGACTCGTCCGTCGCGTCAGCGGTGTCGTCGGCGATCACCTCGATCACCTCGGTCGCGGCGTCGGCCGGATCGGCCGCGGTGGCATCGCCGGTCGCCACGTCCGCGTGGGGAGCGGCGGCCTCGTCCGCGGCGAGCCCCTCCCCGCTCTCGTCGGCCACCGGCTCCAGCACGTCGGTCGCCTCGCCGTCCGGCACGCTGCTATCGACCACAGCGCCGTCCACCACAGCGCCGTCCACCACGGCGCCATCGACCACCGCGGTCTCGCCCACTGCGGTCGCGGCTGCTGCCGTCGCCTCGGCGGAGCTTGCACCGGCGCGACTCTGATCGGCCGCGCTGTGATCGGCCACGCTGTCATCGGCCACGGCGTGATCGGACGGCGTCTCGCCGGACAGGTTCCTGGTCACCACGACGGTCTCCTCGATGACGACCCGCTGGACCGACACCGACGTCCCACCGGAGTTCTTCGCCGCCCCGGTCGTCGCCGCAGCCGTCTTCGCCGCAGCCGTCTTCGCCGCAGCGGTCGTCGCTGCGGCAGTCTTGGCCGCGGCGGGTTTCGCGGCGGTCCGGGGCGTGCGCACATAGTCCGGGTCGGACGGATGGCGGCCCGCGACGCGCCGGCGCGCCGTCGTCTCACCGCCGCGGTGCAGCAGACGGGTGTTCCGCACCGCGTCGGTGGTGCGCGCCTGCGGACGTCCACGGAGCACCATCGGCAGCAGAATGAACAACCAGGCCGCGATGAGGAAGATCCACAACACCGACGAGTTCATGCGACAACGGTAGGTCGCGCGCCCGCGCGAGTAGAACAGGCGCGCCGCGCACTCAGTGAATTCCCAGCGGCCCGCTGAATTCCCCGGGGGTCGCCGCCCGGCGGACTACCGTGGCGGGGTGACCCTCGCGCACGCTCCCGCCATCGCCGCCGAAGCGCTCACGGTGCGGCGCGGCGGGCACACCGCGCTCGATCACGTCACCGTCCGCGTCGCGCGCGGCGCCATCACCGGCTTGCTCGGCCCGTCCGGCTGCGGCAAGTCCACCTTCATGCGTTCGGTCGTAGGCACCCAACTCGGCGTCGAAGGGACCGTGACGGTACTCGGCGAACCGGCCGGCACGCCCGGGCTGCGCGCCCGCGTGGGCTACATGACGCAGGCCGCCTCGGTGTACACCGACCTCACCGTGCGCCAGAACGTCGGCTACTTCGCCCGGCTCGCCGGCGCCGGCGCCCGCGCGGAGGTGGACGCCGCGCTCGCCGCCGTCGATCTGGACCGGCTGGCGCATCGCCGGGCCCGCAATCTCTCCGGCGGCCAGGTGCGCCGGGTCTCGCTGGCCTGCGCCCTGGTGGGCCGGCCCGAACTGCTGATCCTGGACGAGCCGACCGTCGGCCTGGACCCGGTGCTGCGGGCCGACCTGTGGGCCCAGTTCCGCGCACTCGCCGATGCCGGCACCACCCTGCTGGTCTCCAGCCATGTGATGGACGAGGCCGATCACTGCGACCGCCTGATCCTGATGCGCGAGGGCGAACTCGTCGCCACCACGACCGCCGCGGAGATGCGCGCCGACACCGGCTGCCTCGGCCTGGACGCCGCCTTCCTCGCGCTGATCAACCGGGACGGGGCGACCCCATGAGCGAGCTGAAGTTCACCTGGGCCACCGCGCTGCGCGTTCTGCAGCAGTTGCGCGCCGATCCGCGCACCGTGGCGATGATGCTGGCCATCCCGCTGGTGCTGCTGACCCTGCTGTACTACATGTTCAGCCAGGTGCCCCCGCAGCCGGGCCGGCCGACCGTGTTCGACGGCATCGCGCCCCCGATCCTGGCGATCCTGCCGTTCGTCGTGATGTTCCTGGTGACCTCCATCGCGATGCTCCGCGAGCGCAGCACCGGCACGCTGGAACGCGTGCTGTCGACCCCGATCAGCAAGGGCGCACTGATCAGCGGCTACCTGGCGGCCTTCGCCCTGTTCGCCGCCGTCCAGGCCGCGCTCGCCTGCGCGCTGGCCTTCGGTGCCTTCGGTGTGCGACCCGCGGGATCGGTCGGCCTGGTGATCGCCGTGTGCATCCTCACCGGTGTGCTCGGCGTCGCCCTGGGCCTGCTGTGCAGCGCCTTCGCCCGCAGCGAGTTCCAGGCCATGCAGTTCATGCCGGCCATCGTCTTCCCGCAGGTCTTCGTCTGCGGCCTGTTCGTGGCCCGGGACCAGCTGCCCGAGTGGATGCGCTGGCTCTCGGATGTGATGCCGCTGACCTACTCGGTCCAGGCGGTCGAGGAGATCGCGGCCCACGCCTCCCCCACCGCGCTGCTGTGGCGCGACATCGCCGTCCTGGCCGCCTTCACCGTCGCCGCGATCGCGCTCGGCGCCATCACCCTCCGCCGCCGCACCGGCTGACCCCGCGGCACCGGAAGATCAGACCGGGGAGACCCGGCCGCCGCGCATCAGGGCCTCGATCGCCGAGCCGTGCACCTCTTCGGTGGTCAGCGCGAAAAGTAGATGATCCCGCCAGCGCTGGTTGACGTCCATGTAGCGCTTGAGCAGGCCCTCTTCGCGGAATCCGTTGTGCCGCAATACCGCCCGCGAGCCGAGATTGTCCGGCTGCACGGTCGCGTCGAGCCGATGCAGGCCCACCGGGCCGAAGCAGTGGTCGACGCCGAGCGCCACCGCCGCCGAGGCCACCCCCTGCCCGCTGAGATCGTCGTCCACCCAGTAGCCGATCCACGCACTGCGCACCGCACCGCGCTGGATGTTGCCCACGGTCAGCTGCCCGGCGTATTCGCCGTCCACCTCGATCACCAGGGGCAACATCGATCCGCGCCGCGCCTCGGCCTTCAGCGCCGAATACATGGGGCCCCACGCGGCCGGCTGATGCCGGCGCTCCCAGCCGCCCTGACCGGTGGGCTCCCACGGCAGCAGCGAGTTCTGATTCTTGATGCGCAGTCGGCTCCACTGCTTGCCGTCGCGCATCCGGATCGGGCGGAGGTTGAGCACACCCGCCTTCACCCGCACCGGCCCGAGCGTCACCGGCCAGCCCGGGTGCGTCGGCGAATCGACCAGCCATCGCAGCATGCGCGTCTCCCGCTCAGCCGCGCTGTGCCAGGAACATCACCTGGACGCGATCGCCCGTGTCCAGGTCCTCCACGTCCTCGTCGACGACGATCAGGCAGTTGGCCTCGGCCAGTTCGGCGAGCAGATGCGAGGTGCCCGACGGCGATTCGCCGATCACCTGCACCAGGTATTCCCCGGATCGCTCGTCGCGCATCAGCTGGCCGCGCAGATATCCGGTGCGACCGCTCACCGAGGCGATCGGGCCGATGGTGCGCGCGGTCACGGTGCGCCGCATGGGCTGCCGCTTGCCCAGCGCGATCCGGATCAGCGGCCGCACCATCACCTCGAAGGTGACCAGTGCGCTCACCGGATTGGCCGGCAGCCAGAAGACCGGGATCTCGTCGCGTCCGAGCCGGCCGAAGCCCTGCACCGAGCCGGGGTGCATCGCGATCCGGCTGATCTCCAGATCGCCCAGATCGGTCAGCGCGGCGACGGCCGCGGTGGACGCCTCCCCGCCGAGGCTGCCGCAGATCACCACGATCTCCGAGCGGAGCAGCTGGGCCTCCACCGTCTCGCGCAGCCGCTCCGGGTCGCGGTCGGCCACGCCCACCCGGTGCACGTCGGCGCCCGCATCGCGGGCGGCCGCGGCCAGGGCGTAGCTGTTGACGTCGAATACCTGACCCGGGCCGGGCTCACGATCGATGTCGACCAGTTCGTCGCCCACCGAGATCACCGAGACGCGCGGGCGCGGATGCACCAGGACCCGCGAACGCCCGACGGCGGCCAGCAGCCCCACCTGGGCCGGGCCGATCACCGCGCCGTCGCTCACCGCGATGTCGCCGGGCAGGACGTCGTCGCCCACCCGCCGGACATAGTCGCCGCTCTCGGTGCCGTGCCCGATCATCACGCGCTGCGCACCGCCATCGGTCCAGCGCAGCGGGACCACCGCATCGGCGAGCGTGGGCATCGGCGCACCGGTCTGCACCCGCACGGCCTGCCCCGGTTGCAGCCGGATCGGCGTCCGCGAGCCCGCAGTCACCTCGCCGACGACCGGCAGATGCACCACCAGATCATCGCCGTCTCCTGGGCGGCTGATCTCGATGCCACCCGCATCGACATCGGCGAGTTCGGCCGGCGCCGGTGTCCCGGCCAGCGCCACGTCCACCGCCCGCACCGCATAGCCGTCGACGGCCGCCTGGTCGAAGGCGGGCAACGGCGCCGTGGTGACCACCTCTTCGGCACACAGCAGACCCTGCGCCTCAGAGATCGCCACCTGGACCGGGCGCGGCGCCACCACCGAGGCGGCCACCAGGCTCAACTGGTCCTGCACCGAGCGCATGTCTTCTCCTCACCGCCGTCGGCCGGCGTCCGCCAGGTCCTCTTCCGGCCGGCGGCGTACCAGCACGAGGTTAATCAACGCGCGCCGCCACCGAGGGCAGGCGCGCGGGATACGCGCCGCCCGCTGTCGTTCAGGACCGCTGTGGTTCAGTGCCGCTGTGTTCAGTGACTCAGCCGCGAGCGGCGTTCACTCGCCGTTCAGCCGCGTCGTCAGCCAGGCGCGCAGCTCGGGACCGTAGTCGTCGCGGTCCAGCGCGAAATCGACGGCGGCCTTCAGGTAGCCCCCCGGGTTGCCCAGGTCGTGCCGGGTGCCCTGGTGCACCACGACGTGCACCGGCTCGCCGTCGGCGATCAGCTTGGCGATCGCATCGGTCAGTTGCAGTTCGCCGCCGGCACCCGGGGTGATCTCCCGGAGCGCGTCGAAGATCTTGCGATCGAGGATGTACCTGCCGGCCGCGGCGAGGTTCGACGGCGCGTCCTCGGCCGCCGGCTTCTCGACCATGCCCTTGACCCGCAGCACGTCCGGGGTGGCCGGA
>CAZEOP010000123.1:0-9653 GCA_964513715.1 uncultured Gordonia sp. | reverse complement strand
CCGCCAGGACTCGAACCTGAAATGCCTGAACCAAAATCAGGAGTGTTGCCGATTACACCACGGCGGACTACTGCGCTGACGATTGTGCCACAGGGCTTTCCCAGAAGCCGATCGCCTCGAGACTGCGGACCAGGCGCTGTCGGGCATCGACGAAGCGGCTGTGGATCTCGGCGCGGATGGACTCGACGTCGCCGGCGGCCAGATGGACGAGGAGCCGGCGGTGACTCTCGACGGCTTGACGCCCCCACTCCTCGTCGTGCGTGTAGAGGCTGTGCGGCGTGTAGCGGGTCGCGGCGAACAGGAACCAGGCCAGCTTCTTGCCGTCGCCGACCAGGTGGATGCGCCGATGGAACTCGAATTCCCGCTCGCGGACCCGGTCGGCCTCACCGCCGGCGACGGCCCGCTCCAGGTCGTCCACGATGCCGGCCAGGTCCGCGAGTTCCTCGTCGAGCCGATCGCTGCGCGCGGCATGGCTGGCCAGCCGCGCCGACAGCTCGGCCTGCAGCCAGAAGATGTCCTCCAGATCCGAACGCTCCAGCGCATCGACGATGAAGCCGCGGTGCGGCGACGAGCGCACCAGCCCCTCCCCGCGCAACGTCACCAGCGCCTCGCGCACCGGCGTGACGCTGCAACCGAATTCGGCGGCCGCCTCGTCGAGCCGGATGAACTCCCCCGGCCGCACCTGCCCGGTGATGATGCGCTCGCGCAGCCGGTCGGCCACCTCGTCGGTCAGCTGCGTGCGGCGCAGCGCCGGCGTCGGGCTCCCTGCCATCTCGACTCTCCCTCCCATCTCCTCGAATCAGGCCCGTCAGATCAGGTCGCGCCGGTGCTTCATCCGCCGCTGCAGGTCCTTCATCAGCACGCGGGTACCGCCGAACCGGATCGACTTCGGCAAGAACTTGTTGACGATCGAGACGAAGGTGAACAGGTGCTCGAAGCGGCGCCGGTCGTCGTCGGTCCACTCCAGCCCGAGCTGGGCGTGGAACAGCGGCGGGAGAAAGCCGATCGTCAGGAAGCGCAGCAGGTTGACGAAGGGCAGCCGGATCAGCGGGCTGATCATCCGCAGGTCCACCAGATCGTTGAGGAAGTCGCAGGTGGTGTCGTCGATGACGATGCGCTGACACGCCAGATTCCAGTAGTGATCGAAGTCCGCGCGGGTGGCCGGCCACATCTCGTCGGGCACCTGGAGCGTGGTGCCCAGGGTCTTGGCCGACTGATAGAAGGCCTCCGCCTCCTCGGGGTCCATCACCCCGTGCAGCAGCTGGTGGCTGTCCTCGATCCCCACGAACAGGCACGCCGCCACCCACAGCTGCAGTTCCCGGTTGAAGGCGTTGTACTTCACCGGGCTCTGCGCATCGGACTTCACATGCCGGTGCGCGGAATTGACCGCCTCGCGGAAGGCGTCCTTCTCCTCGTCCGAGCCGAGGATCGCCACGGCCAGGTACTGCGAGGTGGTGCGCGCCCGCTTCCACGGATGCTTCATCAGCGCGCCCGACTCCACCTTGCTCTCCATCACCCCGTAGGCCACCTCCGGCCAGCCGAGCTGCATCACCACGTTCGCCGCGGCCCCGGCGAACGACCAGAAGTCGAGCGCCTCCTGCACGACGGCCGGCCGGTGCAGGCTGGTCATCCGGCGCTTGCGCGTGGTGATCCTGATCCGGGTCTGCGTCGTCGTCAGCTCCGGCGTCGCCGTGTCGATGTCCGGCAGGTACTTGGAGTGATAGGCGTTGCGCGCCCCCTGCTGCGCCTCCCCCCGATCCGTTCCCGCCCGATCCATTCCCGCCCGATCTGTCGCCGCCGGATTGTGCGTCGTCGTCATCGCTGCTCTCCTCTCACACAGTTCCGCTCTCACACCGTCTGCACGTCGTCGACCAGCCACCGGTCGCCGCTCTGCTTGAGCTTCACGACCATCCGGTACGGCTGCTTCCGCCCCTCCGGGGCCACGATGTTTCTGGCCTGCTGGTCGACGAAGAGCAGCACCGTGGCCGTGTCCCCGTCGATCGACTCGACGGCCGAGTGCGTCACCTCCGCCGTCGCCTCGCCCTTGCCGTTGGACACGATCTCGGTCAGTGCGCCGACCATCTCGTCGTACTTCTTCCCGAAGTCCTCGGTCGACATCTCGGCGATCGCCTTCTTGTTCTTGTCCAGATCGCGGTAGTCGAAGCTCGAGAGCTTCACCGCGTAGTCATTCGCGACGGCGAGCACCGCCGCGTCCGACGACGACCCCTCGTGTCCGCCGCCGGTGACGTACTGGTAACCGAAGAAGCCGGCGGCGGCGACCAGTGCGGCCACCAGCAGGCCGGCAACCACCCGGCTGACCGGAATCCCCCGCCGCGCAACGGGTTTCGCTTCCGCCGCCGCGTCGACACGGCGATCGACGCCGGCCTCGGCCCCGTCCTTCTCCGCCGCGTCCTTCTCGAGAGTGTCAATTGCCATTGCGAGCCCTTTCCAGGAGTTCAGACCACATCTGCATCAGTTCGGTGCCGTTGGGAATCAACAGCGGGTCGTCGACCACCGGCGGGCCCGACACCCCGCCCGGCGACCGCCAGTTCTGCGTGCCCAGCCCGTTCGGGCGCGGGGCGTTCACCGCGCCGCGCTGACCGTGCCCGTCGCCGGGCGGGCAGTAGCGCGTGAGATTCGGGTTCGACGGCGTCAGGTCGCCGACGGCCCGGCGCGGCTCGTCGTAGAACAGACACACCGGCCCCTGCGTGCCGATCAGCGCGAAGTCGGCGCGATTGTTCTTGACGATCGACCGCAGGTCCAGCAGTCCCTGCGGGATCGTCTGCAGCCCGGTCGCGAGCGACGCCGTCCGGTCGGAGATGATCGGCTCGACGGCGACCAGGTTGGCCAGCACGCCGCCGAAGGTGCCCCGGTACCTGTCGAACAGCGCGGTGGCCCGGTTCAGGCCGGCCGGCGACTGGTCGAGCAGGTAGACGAAGGTCGGCTGCGCAGCGTCGAGCTGATCGGTGAAGCTGGCCATCGCGCGCATGCCCGACTCGAAGCCGCCGCGGGTGTCGTCCATCGCGTCCAGGGCACTCAGCCAATCCGACAGCAGGGCCTTGAGCATCGGCGCATTCGCGTGCACCACCTTCGCCAGGGCCGAGCCGTTGGCGATCAGCTTGGCCAGCGACTGCTGATCGCCACCGAAGGCCGCGGCCAGTTCGGTGCTCACCGTTCCGACCGATCCCGCCCGGATCCCGCGCAGCAGCGCGGCGGCCTGGCCCATCAGCGCGTCCATCTGCATCGGCTGGCGCTCCGCCGGGGCGGCGAGCACGTCGCCGTCGCGCAGGTAGGCGCCGGTGTCCGGGCCGGTGACGATGTCGACGCTCTGAATGCCGGCCATCGACGCCATGGTGACCTGGGCGTACGAGTCCCGCGGGACCTTGGTGTCGCCGTCGAGCGTCAGCTCCATCCGCGCACCGCCGCCGGGATTCAGCCGCGCCGACGACACGGTGCCCACGTCCACCCCGCGCACCGTGACCCCGGTCCCGGCGGTGAGCCCGAAGGCGTCGTCCATCTGCATGCTCAGCCGCAGTTTCGGGCCGAAACCCTCCGGGCCCGCGACGTAGTCGATGCCGAGCGGAACGACGATCGCCGAGACGACGACGAACAGCACGAACTGGAACGTGCCGACGGGGAATCGCTGCCTCATCGCCGGCCTCCCAGCCCGCCCGACAGCAGATCGCCGAGTTCCTTCGGCGCCGGCAGCGGCTCACCCGACAGCAGCAGCCCCCCGGTGAGGATCTTGTCGATACCGCCCGGGATGTCCAGGGCGCCGTCGAAGACCAGGTAGTCGCCGCGGATGGCGCGCGACATGTTGGTCATGAACGAGTTCATGTTCCCGAGCGTCTGACCGACGTCGTCGTTGAAACCGGCGAGCGCACCGATCAACTGCTGCGCGTCGGGCACCAGCCGGTTCAGGTCGGCGCGCCGGCCCGCGGTGATCGCGTTCAGATTCTCGGCCAGCCCGCTGGACTGCTGCATCAGCCCGGCGATCTGGTCGCGCTGGCGAGCCAGCACGGTGACCGCCTCGGGCGTCTGGTCCAGGAACGCCGCGACCGTCTGCTGCTGCGCCACGAGCAGCTCGCTGACCTCGGTCGCCGCGCGCATCGCGGCGTTGAAGTCGGCGGTGAACCGCGACGAACGGGCCAGCAGCCGGTTCAGCGTGTCGACCAGGTCGCCGACCCGTTCGGACCGGGTCGCGAAGGCCTCGTTCAGCGCGTGTATCACCGACTGGAGCTGCCCCACCCCGCTGCCGGTAACGAGATTGCCCAGCGTCGCCAGGGTGCTCTCCACCTGCGGTCCCAGTGCGGTGTGCGCGGCGACGATGCGCGCTCCGGCCGCCAGCGTCCCCTCGGGCTCCTCCGGTGCGCTGAGCCGAATGAACGGAGTCCCGAGCGCCGAGGGCAGCTCCACCGTCGCGGTCACGTTCGCCGGCAACACGGTCGCCGCGTCCAGCGCCAGCGTCAGCTCCGCCTGCCCGTCGACCAGCCGGATGTCACTGACCCGGCCGATCACCGCCTGGCCGCTGCGCACCTGCGCGCCGTCGACCACTCCGTCGGCGTTCACCAGTTCGGCGGTGACCGGGAACGTGCCGCCGACTCCGGCGACGGGCAGATCCTGCAGCCCCACCCCGCAGCCGGCCAGCAGCAGGCTGCTCAGACCGGCGCCGAGCACGGCGCGGCGACGACGCGCGCTCATCGCGGTCCCTCCTTGCGGGGCAGGGCGCCGCCGCTCAGCGCCGACACGATGCCCAACGGGTCGGAGGCCGAGATCGGGAAGCTGATCGGATTGGTCAGTCCCGCACCCGTGCAGATCGGCATCGGGAAGCGCTCGCAGAGCGGCTTGAGCTTGGCGAACTGCGTCAGCGTGGTCGAGACGTTCAGCCGGATCCGCCCCCGCCGGTCCGGACCGACCGTGCTCGACAGGTTCTGCATCATCAGCGGCGCGAGATCCATGAACTCGGCCAGGCCCGCGCGATTCTCGGCCAGCACCTTCCCGAGTTCCTCCAGGTTCTCCGCGACCACGCCGACCTGATCGCCGTGCTCGGCGACGAAGGCGTTGATCTGGTCGACGACCGTCCGCAGGTCCGCGATCGGTGTCGCGATGTCCTGATCGGTCCCCGCCCACTGGCCGGACAGCTCACCCATCGAGCGGATCAGACCGTCGAGCGAGACCTGCTTGGCCTGGAACGAGTTCATCAGCTGACTCAGGCCGCCGATCAGCCCCTCGATGTCGTCGCTGCGGGCGCCGACGATGCCGCTCGCCGAGGCCAGCTGATCCAGGGCGCGCTGGAACTCCGGGCCGCGGCCGTCCCACGCCTGCGCGGTCTTGTTCACCAGGGCGCCGAGCCCACCCGGAGCGGGACCGCCCGAGTCCGGCGCCTCGCCGGGGCCGAGCACCTGCGTGAGCGTCCCCAGGCTGCCCAGCAGCTGATCGAAGCCGATCGGCGAATGCGTGCGGGTGCGCGGGATCGTCGCCCCGTCGACCAGTTCGGCGCCCCCGGTGTAGGCCGGCCCCAGTTCCAGGTGGCGCTCGGAGATCACCGACGGATTCAGCACATACGCCGATACGTCGGCGGGCAGCCGGACCGCCCCGTCGACGGTCATCGTCACCCGGACGTGATCGCCGGCCGGCTCCAGCCGGTCGATCCGGCCGACGGGCACCCCGAGCACCGTCACCTTGGAGCCGGTGAACAGGCCGTTGACGAAGGCGAAGTCGGCGTGCACGGTGCGCACGTCGGGCTTGCGGATCAGGGCATACCAACCGCCCACCACCAGGGCGGTCACCAGCAGCAGCGCCAGCAGGATCGGTCCGCCGCGGCGTTTGCGCCGGCGAACCTCGCGGACTTGGCGGAATGTCATCAGCGGCACCCTTCCATCACGCCCAGGACGCAGAGCAGGCCGTCGGGGATCACCGCGGACGGCGAGACGACATCGGCCCAGTTGCCGTTACCCGTCGAATCGACGATGGTCCGCATGGCCGGTGGCAGCTTCTGCAAGATCTGATCGATGTTCTCGGCATTCGCCGTGAGCGTGCCGGTCACCGAGGCGATGTCGGCGGTCAGCTGCCCCAGCGGGATCATCGGGAAGGTCCGCGCCATGGTGCCCAGCACCAGGCGCAGATTGTCGGCCAGCCGGGTCAGCACCACCTTGCGCACCACCAGGGTCTGCACGATCGCCTGGGTGCTGCTCAGCGCGGACGAGAGCGAGTCGGCCTGATCGGCGGTCACCGTCGCGAGCCGCTGCGCCATCGTGAGCAGCTGGTCCAGCTGCGCCCCGGTTCCGGTCACCGCGAGTGCGGCCCCGCCGACACCCTCCATCGCCCCGGTCAGCCGCCCGCCGTCGGGCACCATCGCGTTCATCGTCGACAGCATGGACCGGACCACCTGCGGATCCACCCGGCTCGCCGAATCCACGGCGTCGGCGGACAGGTCGTCGAGCGAGTACGGGGATGCGGTGCGCGCCAACGGGATCGTGCGATCGGGACCCACCTCGCCGCGGCCGCCGGGCACCACCTCGAAGAAGCGCTTGCCCAGGACCGTCCGCAACCGGACCGACGCGCGGGTCTGATCGCCGAGCGGCTGATGGTTGTCGAGCCGGAAGGCCACCCGCACCCGATCACCGGCCAGCGTGATCGCCTCGATGCGCCCGGCCGGAATCCCGGCCACCAGCACCGGATCGGAGGTGGTGAGCCCGCCGGCGTTGGCCAGTTCGGCGACGTACGACGAGGTCTTGAGGTGATACGCGACCTGCGGGACACCGATGGCACCCAGCAGCAGGACCAGCAGGGTGACGATGCCCGCGGTGCCGAGCACCGCTGGCGAGGCGCCCTGTCCGCGCTTGTCGGACTTGAAGACGAACTCGAGGACGCCGACGAAGACGTCGATCAATCGGACCAGGAACACTGCTCGCCCCCTCTACCTGCACACCGGCGAATGGAGCGGACCGAAGATGTTGGCCTCGAGGTCGAAGCCCTTCAGCGTGAAGTTGCAGAGGTAGAGCATCATGAAGCCCCCGTACCGCCCGCTGTGGTTGATCCGGTCGGCGAGCACCGGGAAGCGGGTCAGGAAGGTGTTGAACTGATCGGTCTGCGGAATCCACGCCTGCATGACGCCGGACAGCCTGGTCAGCGAGTCGGCGAAGGAATCGCCGGCCGCGGTCATCATCTGGGCGAGCGCGCCGAGGGCCCGATCCCCGGAATCGAGCAGCGCGGCCAGTTCGCCGTCGTCGCCGACCACCGCCGAGGTCAGCCGGCCCAGACCGGCGAAGAGCTCGTCGAGCTGGCCGCTGCGCAGCTCGGCCGTCGTCATCAGGGTGTTCAGGTTGGTCACCAGCTGCGCGAAGATGGGCCCGTTGGCGGCGAGGTTCCGGCCCATCGCCGCGATCTGGCTCAGCAGCAGGTCGACCGACTTGGTGCGGCCCTCGAAGGTGTCGACGAAACCCTGCGCGAGCTCGTTCACCTGTTCCGGCTCCAGCGAGGCGAACAGCGGCTGGAAGCCGTTCATCAGCGCCGACAGGTTGACCGGCGCCGTCGTGGCGGCCACCGGGATCACATTGCCGACCCGGCGCGGCGCCTGCGGCCCCGCATCGGACAGCGCGATGTACCGCGCGCCCAGCATGTCGCCGTAGCGGACGGCCGCGTGGACGTGCTGCGGCACCTGCTGATCGGCCGCCACCTGTGCGGTGACCCGCGCCAGCGAGGTGCCGTCCGGCTGCGGCTCGACGGCGACCGAGGAGACCCGGCCCACCCGCACCCCGGCCATCTTGACCGGATTGCCCTCGACCAGGCCCTCGGCGTCGGTGAACATCAGGACATACGAGTGCGCGGCGCCGCGCACCGGCACCCGCAGCGTGTTGATCATCAGCGCGGCGGCGAGCACGCCGATCAGCATGAAGAGGACCGCCTTGATCGCGGTCTTCGGCGCGAGGGTGGTCATTTCACCTCCACCTGATAGCCGCGCACCATCGGGCCGAGCATGAGCGAGGTCGCCGGATTCGGCGCGACCGGGACGGCCCCGCCGCCGTGCGCCGACGGCGCGATCTCCCCCTGCAGGCGGCCGAGCGCCGGCGCCTCCGACTTCCCGTCGATCACGGGTTCACGTTGCGGCGCGGGCTTGCGTTGCGGGGCGGGGTTACGTTGCGGGGCCGGTTTGCGTTGCAGCACAGTCCCGTTCGGTTCTCCCGGCTCACGGACCGGGCCCACCCCGGATCGGGTGCCGGCGCCGAAGCACTGGGCGCCGCGCAGGTCGCCGTATGCCGGGCAGTCCGCGGCGGTGTACGGCATCGGCTGCGAGAAGGTCGGCACCGCGGTGATGTTGAACCGTCCGGTGGAGAACAGGACGGTGCCAGCCGCGCCGAACTTCCCGGCCTCGTCGACGGTGCGGGTGATGCCCGCCGGATCGGCGGCGACGGTCGCCAGGATCGCGCCCGTCGAGTCCAGGACGGTGATCAGGTTGGCGCGCTGCTGCGCGACGAACTCGCCGAGGTCGCCGACCCAGCCGCCCGCGGCGACCAGGAAGCGGCCGAGCTGGTCCTGGTGAGCGACGATGCCCCGCGAGATACTGGTGACCGAATCGAGGGTGGCGAGGATGTCCGGGGTGGCCCGGCGCAGCGACTCGGTGACCCGGCGGAACTTCGGGGTGGCGTCGAGGAACTGCTCGACGGTCGACTCCAGTTCCTGCGATGCGGCCCACCAGTCGTCGATCATCACGCCGAGTTCCTCGCCGCGACCGCCGATCGCCTGGTTCACCGCCGCGAGGGCGACGTTCAACTGGTCCGGCTGCACCTCGGCGATGAGTCCGGAGAGCGTGCTGAAGATGTCGTACAGGTTCACCGCGTCGGGTCCGTCGTCGACGGCGAGCGTGTCCCCGGGCGACAGTGAATCCTGGTGCGCCCCGGTCGATCCCGGCACCGTGACGAGTTGCAGGTAGATGTCGCCGAAGAAGGTGCGCGGCAGCACCCGGACGAGCGCGGTGCGGGGAATGTGGCGCATCGCCTCCTCGTCGATGGTCAGTCCGACGCGCGAGGACTGCCGGCCGGCGTCGATCGAGGTGATCTCGCCGACCTTGATGCCGTGCAGCCGCACCGGCGCCCCGCCCTGGATGAGGCCCGCCGACACCGGGATGTCGGCGTACACCTTCGGATCGGCGTCGAGCGCGCCGGTGCTGCGCGCCACCATCCACACCGAGAAGGCGAGGATCAGCAGGCCCGCGATCAGCGCGCGCAGCGCGTACGACAGCCGGGACACCGGCTTGCCGGGCAGCATCACGGTCATCGCTAGAGCCCCAATCCCGGAATCTGGGGCACCAGGCCCCACAGACCGAAGGTGAAGACGACGTCGAAGATGCCGATGGCCAGGATCGAGGTGCGCAGCGCGCGGCCGGCAGCCTGGCCGACGCCCTCGGGGCCGCCGGAGGCGAAGTACCCGTAGGAGCAGTGCACCAGCGTCACGATCGCGGCGAAGACCACCGCCTTGATCGCCGAATACAGCAGATCGGTCGGGGTCAGCGCGAGGTGGAAGTAGTAGTCGTAGGTGCCGGCCGATTCGCCGTTGAACCAGACCACCACCAGCCGGGTCGCCACATAGCTGGCGAGCAGGCCGATCATGTAGATCGGCAGCACGCAGACCATCGCGGCGATCATCCGGGTGGT
>CAZEOP010000122.1:0-9671 GCA_964513715.1 uncultured Gordonia sp. | reverse complement strand
CCGACGCCGCGGTGGCCGCGGTGGATCAGGCCGTGCACTCGATGGGCGGCAACGGTCTCACCGTCGAATACGGTGTCGCGCCGATGATCGCGCTGTCGCGCATCGCCAAGATCGCGCCGGTGAGCCGCGAGATGATCCTCAACTTCGTCGCCCAGGCCAGCCTGGGCATGCCGAAGTCGTACTGAGCGGGCCAGAGATGAGCGACGACACCGCTATCCCGGCCGGCGCGACCCCGGCCGACACCCTGGTCCGCGTCGACGGCGACGGCACGGTGCTGCAGGTGACCCTGGACTCGCCGGGCACCCGCAACGCCCTCGGCTCGACACTGGTGGCCCAGCTCCGCGCCGCGCTCGCCCGCGCCGCCGCCGATCCGCAGGCGCGCGCCGTGGTGCTCACCCATTCCGGCGGCACCTTCTGCGCGGGCGCCGATCTGGGGGAGGCGCTGCGGCGCGGCCTGGACCCGCAGGAGGCGACCGCCGAGGCGGGCGCGGCCATGGTCGACTTGGTCAAGATCATCCTGACCTCGCCGAAGCCGGTGATCGCCGTGGTCGACGGCCACGTCCGGGCCGGCGGCTTCGGGCTGGTGGCCGCGGCCGACATCGTGCTGGCCGGGCCGTCGGCCACCTTCGCGCTGACCGAGTCCCGGCTCGGCCTGGCACCGTCGATCATCTCGATCCCGGTGCTGGCCCGAATGTCTCCGCGCGCCGCCGCGCGCTACTTCCTGTCGGGGGAAACCTTCACCGGGGCCGCCGCCGCGGCGAGCGGTCTGGTGACCGCCGCGTTCGACGACGTCTCCGCGCTGGCGCAGGAACTCGGGCGCGTCCTCGACGGAATGCGCAAGGCGTCTCCGCAGGGCCTGGCGGTGAGCAAGGCCCTGGCCAACGCGGCCGTGCTCGACGGCTTCGACGAGGCCGCGCGCGAACGGTCCGCGGAGTCGGCGGCGCTCTTCGCGAGCGACGAGGCGCGCGAGGGCATGACCGCCTTCCTGTCCAAGCAGAAGCCGTCCTGGGACGTGAGCGGCTCGTGACCACCGCGGCGCGGGAGCCCCGGCAGCAGCGGTCGCGCCAGACGCGCGAGAAGCTGCTGTCGGTGACCGTCGAGATGCTGGCCGGCAAGGGCTGGTCGGCGACGACGGTCGCGGCGGTCGCCGAGGCGGCCGGGGTCTCCCGCGGCGCGGCGCAGCATCATTTCCCGGCCCGCGAGGATCTGATCACCGCGGTGCTCGAGGAGATGTTCACCGAGATGACGGCCGAGGCCGCGCAGACCCTCGACAGCCTGCCCGACGGGCCCGAGCGGATCCCGGTCGTCGTGGATCGGGCGGTGTCCATCTACACGGGTGTGCCGTTCAAGGCGGCCCTGCAGGTGTGGGCGGCCGCGGCGTCCGACGGCGCCCTGCGTGAACTGATCCTGCCGCTGGAGGCCAAGTTGGCCCGGGCTGCGCACCGGCTCACGGTGCAGGGCCTCGATCCGAACGGTGTGCACGGGTCGCAGGCGCATCGGCTGGCGCAGATCACCCTCGACCTGGCCCGCGGTCTGGGCCTGGCCGACACCCTCTCCGACGACTCGGCCCGCCGCGCCCAGGTCACCGCGGCCTGGGTGGAGCAATTACGACTGGCCCTCGCGGCCGTCCCGGACGCCGCCGACCGGCAGTCCTGACCTGCCCGGTCGGATCCGCGGCAGGTCCGGTGCACGGTGCTCGCGGGTTCAGCCGCGGGCGAGGGCCACGAACTGCTTGAGCAGCAGCGGCGGATGGCACACCGCGCTGCTGCGGGCCATCGCGACCAGATCGTCGTGCTCGGACGGGTCGAAGTAGCCGTGGTGCTGATAGGTGCTGATCCGGGTGCAGATGCCTTCGACGTCGAGTTCGGGGTGGAACTGCGTCGCGTACACCCGCTGCCCGACCCGGAAACCCTGGACCGGGCAGGTCGGCGACGAGGCCAGCAGGGTCGCCGTCTCCGGGAGTTCACTGATGGCTTCCTTGTGCCCGACGAAGGCGTCGAACGCGGCGGGCAGCACGGAGAAGAGCGGGTCGTTGCGGCCGGCCTCGGTCAGGGTGATCGGCACGGCGCTGACCGGCTCGGTGTACCGGCGGTCGATGTGCGCGCCGATCGCCGTGCCCACCGTCCCGATGCCGTAGCAGGCGCCGAGGAACCAGGTGTCGCGGGCGATCACCTCGGCGAGCAGGCCGGCCAACTCGGCCTCGACACGCAGTTGGTCGGCCGACTTCGACTCCACCGGGTCGCTGGCGTTGTACGGTCCGCCGCCCAGGATGATCCCGGCGTAGGCGGCCACATCCACCGCGCCGAGCGGCCGGCGGTCCAGCCGGACCCGCTCCACCTGATCGGGGGTGAGGCCGGCGAAGCGCACGAACGCCGCGTACTCCTCGTCCGCGGCGTCGTCGTCGGCCCGGATACTCAGCAGAAGAAAGGGTTTCACAGTGCGCTCAGCCTAACGCCGCGCCGCGCGGGCCGGCCGCAGCCCGGTGGCCGACCGGCCCGGCGGCATGGAACCGCGCGGGCCCGCCGCGCGTCTAATCGTCATGGGGGATACCGGTGCGCTGGCCGCGGCGCTGGCGCAGACCGACGGCGTGATCACCGCGCAGCGCGCACTGGCGTGCGGCTTGAGCCGCGCGCAGATCGAGTACCGGGTGCGCACCGGGGCCTGGAAACAGGTGGGGCGGGGCGTCTTCCGTTCGGCATCGCACGAGTACTCCGAGGCCGCGCTGGTGCGGGCGGCCGTCGCGGCGCATCACGGGGTCGCCGATCGAACGACGGCGGCCTGGTGGCATCGGCTGGTCGATGAACTGCCGGTGCCGGTGACGCTGGCCTGCCGGAATCCGGTGACGCAGGCCGGGTGGTCGGCGTGCGCGATCGATCAGATCCGCCGCAGCTATCACGACGCGGACGTGACGCAGGTGCGAGGGCTCGTGGTCACCGGCTTGGCGATGACCGTGCTCACCGCGGCGGCGGCGATCCCCGATGGTGCGCGGTTGATCGACCGAGCACTGCAACGGCAGCCGGTCACGGTGGCCGAGCTGACCGCCGCGCTCGAGCGCAACGCCGGACTGCGCGGTCTGCGCGAGGCGCGGCGGCTGCTCGCGGTGGCCGGCGGCGACACCGAATCGGCCGCCGAGCGGCTGTTCCTCCGGCTGATCACAGCCGAGAGGCTCACCGGGTGGGTGTGTCAGTACCGCTTCGGGGTATGGCCGGTGGACTTCGCGTGGCCGGCCGAGCGCATCGCCGTCGAGATCGACGGATGGGCCTTTCACCACGGTGTGAAGCAGTTCGACCGCGATCGGCGCAAGCGCAATGCGCTCGCCGCGGCCCACTGGATCGTACTGTCTTTCACCTGGCATCAGCTCGCCTACGAGGCCGAGGACTGCCTGCGGCAGGTGGCCGAGGCGCTCGCGGCTCGGCGGCTGGAGCAGCTGTAGCGGTCCGGATGCACAAACGGCGGGGTTTTCCATAACCAGTAGGGAAAACCCCGCCGTTTGTGATCGCCGCACGACAGTGAGCCGGGTGCCCGGCCGTTCGGGCCGCCGATAGGCTGGCCGCATGCGCGTGGCGACCTGGAATGTGAACTCGGTGAAGCAGCGGATCCCGCGACTGCTGCCGTGGCTCGACGAGCGGGCCCCGGATGTGGTGTGCCTCCAGGAGACCAAGGTCTCCGACGAGGCCTTCGCCGCCGAACTGGGCGACGAGCTCGCCGCGCGCGGCTACGAGTACGCGCACGCCGGGCAGGGGCAATGGAACGGTGTCGCCCTGCTCAGCCGGGTCGGGCTCGACGACGTGCGCCACAGTATCGCCGAGGTGCCGGGCTTCCCCGATCCGGCCGGCCCACCCGAGGGCCGTGCCCTCTCCGCGGTCTGCGACGGCATCCGGATCTGGTCGGTCTACGTCCCCAACGGCCGCGAGGTGGACTCCGACCACTACGGCTACAAACTCGACTGGCTCGCCGCCCTGCGCGCCGAGGTGGCCCCCGACGCGGCGACGACCATGGTGTGCGGGGACTTCAACATCATTCCGGCCGACGAGGACGTCTTCGATCCGGTCGCCCTCGTCGGGCACACCCATGTGACCCCGCGTGAGCGCGCCGAACTGGCCGGGCTGCTCGATCTGGGCATGCGCGACGTGGTCCGTGACCACTGGCCCGCCCAGCGCATCTTCTCCTACTGGGACTACCGGGCCGGCATGTTCCACCGGGACCTGGGCATGCGCATCGACCTGATCGTCGCGGGCGCGCCGCTGGCCGGCCGGGTCCAGGCGGCCTGGGTGGATCGGCAGGCGCGCAAGGGCACCAAACCGAGCGATCACGCGCCGGTCGTGGTCGACCTGGACGCTGCGCCGGACGGCAACGCGGGACCGATGGTGCCGCCGCCCTCGCGGCCGGCCAAGGTGGCCCCGGGTTCGGTGAAGCTCCCGCACACCGTCGCGGACTGAGCCGTCCGGTCCGGTCGCCGCGGCCACCGAACCGTGTCGCCGGTGCTCCCCGCACCGCCGCGGAAACCCCACGCGAACGAGCCGGGACCGCCCTCGAAGAGGTGATCCCGGCTCGTGCCGTGGCCCGGCGGGGCCGGCGGACGCTGCGGACTATCCCGCGTGGTCGATCACGCCGCGGATGTTCCGGCCGTCACGCAGATCCTGATAGCCCTGGTTCACCTGGTCGAGGGTGTATCGCTGGGTGATCAGTTCGTCGAGCTTCAACTCGCCGGCGTCGTACATCCGCAGCAGCTTGACGATGTCGTACTGCGGGTTCATCGAGCCGAACAGCGTGCCCATGATCGTCTTCTGGTTCAGCGTCAGATCGGCGCCGGAGACCTGGACGGTGAGTTTGGCGGGATCGGCGAGCCCGGTGATCACCACCCGGCCGCCCTTGCCGATCACCGCGGTGGCCGCGCTGACCACGTCCGCGTCGACCGTGCCGACCAGGATCAGGGCCGCGTCGGCCCCTTGGCCCCAGGTCAGTTCGGCGACCTTCTCGGCGGCCTCCTCCGCGGTCGCGAAGGCGTGCGTGGCGCCGAACTTGGTGGCGGTATCGCGTTTGAGTTCCACCGGATCCACGACGACCACATACTTGCAGCCGGCGGCCACCGCGCCCTGGACGGCATTGATGCCCAGGCCGCCGATGCCGTAGATCACCGCGGTATCGCCCGGGCGCAGGTTGCCCGCGTTGACCGCGGTGCCCCAGCCGGACGGAACACCGCAGCCGACGAGCACCGCGCTGCCGAGCGGGAGCCAGTCGTCCACCTTCACCACCGAATGCTGCGAGATCGTCGAGTATTCGGAGAAGGTGCCGAGCATGCACATCGCGCCGAAGTCGGCACCGTCCGGTCCGTGGAACCGGAAGGTCCCGTCGGGCATGGAACCCTCGAGGATGGTGGCGCCCATGTCGCACAGGTTCTGCCGGCCGGTGGAGCAGTAGCGGCAGTGTCCGCAGTTCGGGATGAAGCTGCAGACCACATGGTCGCCCACCTTCACCTTGGTGACGCCCGGACCCACCTCCTGGATGATTCCGGCGCCCTCGTGGCCGCCGACGATCGGGTAGCGGGGCGGCAGGTCGCCGTCGGTCAGGTGCAGATCCGAGTGGCACAGGCCGGCGTTGGTGAACTTGATCAGCACCTCGCCGGGGCCCGGCGGGTCCAGTTCCAGTTCCATGATCGTGAACGGCTCACCCGGGCCCAGCAGGACGGCGGCTTTGGTCTTCATTCGTATCTCCTTGTCGTGTGTGCGGGATGGTCGGATCAGAGCGCGACGTTGACGGACTTGACCTGCGTGTACAGGTCGATGGCCGAGTCGCCGAGTTCGCGGCCCCAGCCGGACTGCTTGAAGCCGCCGAAGGGCAGCGCGGTGTCGAAGCCGTTGTACTGGTTCACCCAGACCGAGCCGGCCTGGACGGCGGCCGCGGTGCGGTGCGCCTTGGCGATGTCCTTGGTCCAGATGCCGGCGGCCAGGCCGTAGATCGAGTCGTTCGCGGCGCGCACCACGTCGTCCTCGTCGTCCAACGGCAGGGCGGCGACCACCGGGCCGAAGAACTCTTCCTCGACGATGGAGAAGTCCGGCTGCACGTCGACGAAGACGGTCGGCTCGATGAAGTAGCCGCGATCGCCCCAGCGTCCGCCGCCGGTCAGCGCGCGGGCGCCGTCGGCCAGGCCCTGCTGGATGTAGCGGTTGACGCGGTCGAACTGCTCCTGCGAGACGAGCGGGCCCAGTTCGGTGGTCGGGTCCAGTCCCGGGCCGATCTTGGCCGCCGCGGCGGCGTCGGCGACGGCCTGGGTGAAGTCGTCGAAGATCTCCCGCTGGACGAACAGGCGGGTGCCGGCGACGCAGCACTGACCGTGGTTGAACATCCATGCGGCGACGCTGCCGGCGACCGCGGCCTCCAGGTCGGCATCGGCGTAGACGATGTTGGGGCTCTTGCCGCCGAGTTCGAGCGAGACCTTCTTGAGGTTGCCGGTCGCCGCGTGCACGATCTTCTTGCCGACCTCGGTGGAGCCGGTGAACGCCACCTTGTCCACGTCCAGGTGGGCCGAAAGTGCGGCACCCGCGTCGCCGAAGCCGGGCACCACGTTCACCACGCCCGGCGGGAAACCGGCCTCCTCGAAGACCTCGCCGAGCAGCAGCGCCGACAGCGGCGTCTGCTCGGCCGGTTTCAGGATCACCGTGTTGCCGGCGGCCAGTGCGGGGGCGAGCTTCCAGGTGGCCATCAGGATCGGGAAGTTCCACGGCACGATCTGACCGCATACGCCGATCGCCTCGCGGCGCGTGTAGGCGTGGAATCGGCCGTCGGGTGCGAAGGGCATGGACGGGGTGATCGACGCGCCGGTGATCTTGGTCGCCAGGCCGGCGTTGTACCGCCACACGTCGGCCGACCAGCCCACGTCGACGGCGGTGGCGATGGCGACCGACTTGCCGTTGTCCAGGGCCTCGAGCTGTCCGAAGATCTCGGCGCGCTCGGACAGGATGTCGCCGACCCGCCAGATCAGCCGTTCGCGCTCGTTGGGCTTCATCCGCGACCACGGTCCCTCGAAGGCGGCGCGGGCGGCGACGACGGCGCGGTCGATGTCGGCGGCGGCACCCTTGGCGACCCGGGTGATCACCTCGCCGGTCGCCGGGTCGCGGGTCTCGAAGGTCTCGCCGGAGACGGCGTCGACCCAGGCCCCGCCGATCAGCATCTTCCGGTCGGTGGCGACGAAATCGGCGACCTGGGGGAGCAGGGCGGGATGGAGCGTGGTGGTCATCGGATCCTCTTCTCTTCGCCCGGGGGCGACGACGTGCGGGATGTGAACTGCGCCACTTTCGGTGGCGTACTTCATTTCTCGCATGCGCCGCCATGGGCGGTCTGTTCGGAAACTGGACAGCCGGGTGTGCACCGCTGAACAGGCCGCGGCAGTCGGTCGACGACGGCGGCAGTCGGGCGGCCCGAGGGGCGGCGGCGGGAGAAGACGCGGGAGGGTGCCCGGGTCAGCGGATGTCGAGGGCCCGAATCCGCGCGTACAGCGTGGTCCGGCTGATCCCGAGCCGCTTCGCGGCGTCGCTCTTGTTGCCCGCGGCGGCCTCGAGCGCCTCGATGATGGCCAGTCGTTCGGCCTGTTCGCGGCCCAGCAGCCGGGTCACCCGCGAGGTGCTCCGATAGTCCGCGGGCAGATCGTCGACGTCCACCCGGCGCGAGCCGCGATGCCAGGCGGTGTCGGCGGCCTCGTCGAGCACCATGGCCAGCTCGCTCAGATTGCCCGGCCACTCCTGCGAGACCAGTGCGTCGGCGGCGTCGGCCGAGAGCGTGCACGAGGGTTCGCGGGCGGCGAGCGATTCGGCGGCCAGTGCGGCCAACTCGGTGCTGCGCTGGCGCAGCGGCGGCAGTGTGGTGCGCCGGCGGCAGCGCGCGACCGCCGCGGCGGCGGCCGGCGAGAGCGCCTCGGCCGGGCCGGTCACCAGGATCAGCGGCGGCTGCGCGGCGGTGCAGGCGGCGATCGCCGCCTGCAGCAGCGCCAATGCGCGATCGTCGAGCAGGTCGGCGCCGTCGACGATCACGGCGCGCCCGCTGGTGCGTGCCTCGCGCAGGATCGCGGCCAGGTCGATCGGCGTGCCGTCGAGCAGCGCGGCGGGCACGTCGACGACGACCGCCGTGTCGCGGGGTACCGCCGAGCGCGCCCGTGTGGTGCGTCCGGTGCCCGGTTCGCCGCAGATCGCGACGGTGGTGGCCGCGGCGGCGGACGCGTGCGCCGGGGCTGCCGGGAGCGACCCGGCCGGCAGCGGGTCGAGCCGGGGGCGCAGCCGGAAGACCGCGGCGCGGCGGACGCCGGGGATCGGCTCGGCCTGCACTGCGGCCGTCACGCCGGACACCAGGGTTACCGTCGGCGGGACATCGCGCTGCTCGAGGAACAGTCGCAGGCTGCCGAAGTCGGCCGGAGCCAGCAACTGGGCGGCCAGCGAATTGGTGAGCTGCAGGTCGTCGCCGAGCGCCACCACGGCGACGTCGCGACGCTCGGCCGCCCGTTCGAAGTTCTCGATCACCTGGCGATGGTCGGAGTGGGCGCGCGTCTGCAGGCGATCGGCGATGTCGGCGACGATCCCGCGGACCAGCGGCACCGACAGCGGGTTCATCCGGGCGGCGGCCTGCGTCATGCAGAGGATGCCGGCCACGCGGCGGGTGGACGGGTGGATGATCGGCCGGCCGAAGCAGCTCAGCGAGCGGAACTGCTCCAGGTAGTGCTCCTGGCTGTTGATCATCAGATCGCCGCGGATCTCCGCGGGCGTACCCAGTGCGGTGGTCCCCATCGCGGTCTCGGTGAACGCCGCACCCGGTACCGCTCCGGCGTCGGCGAGGGCGCGCTCGAGGGTGTTGTCCGCGGAGACCCGGGCCACCAGTCGGCTGCGGTGATCCACCAGCAGCAGCGCCGTCGGCGTCCCGTTCAGGGCTTCGGCGGCCCGCTGCAGCACCGGCCGGGCGGCATCGAGGAGCGGATCCGCGGACGCGACGTCGCCGAGCACGGGCTCGGGACGGTCGGTGGGAGTCAGGCCCGAACTGCGGGCGCGTTCCCAGGCCGCCGCGATGATCGGGCGCTGCGGAAGTGTGCTGGACACGGTCTCACTGTGACACGAATCGGCGGTCGCCGGGCGGCGAATCCGGTGGGGGCGGGACGGGCCGGCGGCGCCGGCCGAAGTGGAACAAGCCCACCGGCCGATCGGGGGGAGGAACGGCCGGTGGGCCTGCAAGACACTCCGGAACGCGCGAGCGGGCAGCGCCGCGGAGTGCGATTACACGGCGACGGTGTGGTCGGCACCGCCGTGCTCTCATCGTGACACCGAACACAGCCGTCGACTGTTCAATATCTGGACAGTCGACCGGGTGCGCCGAGCGGCGGATGCGGGCGGGCCCGGTGCCGGATGGATCCGCTGTCAATGGTTTTGACCTGTCGAAATCGGGCCGGTAGAGTAGTTCGTCGGCGTCCGGCCACGCTGGATGCCCGTCGTCTCCGTCCCGGACTCCCCGGAACGGGGGCGGGACGTCGTGATCGGGTCGCACCTAGTGCGACACGCCCGACCTCGGGTAAACGATAACCCACTGACCAGGACGGTTGTCCTGGTGGGGCGAGTTGCGGAAGTTGCTCGAACCGCGTTCTGCGCGGTCCGAACAGCCTGCCCGGAGCACCAACCGCGACACACACATCGGCC
>CAZEOP010000121.1:0-9758 GCA_964513715.1 uncultured Gordonia sp. | reverse complement strand
GTCCGCGCTCCCCGCGCGCCCCCCCCCCCCCCCCGGGTGGGGCGGGGCGACGGCCGTCTACGGGTCCGCTGCCGCGATCCGCGCCGGCAGCGCCGCCGGAGACGATGGATCCCGGTGCGGTGTCGGTGGATTCAGTGCCCGTTCTTACCCGGCAGCGGGCTCGCCAGATGGTCGGCCTGCACCAGAGTCTGTCCGCGCAGCGTGAGAATCCACAGACTGCCCTTGCGGTTGCGTGAGGCCGGCAACTCGACGCCGTCCCGCGCGGCCCACAGGTTCAGCAGCGGGGGGATCACCTTGCCCTGGCTGCAGATCACCGGCACCCCTGGGGCCGCCGACCCGGCGATCTCCCGCAACCGCCGGTCGGCGGCCTCGGGATCGGCGGCGTAGGCCTCCTCGCTCAATTCGGGGACCGGGGTGATCTCGGTGCGCAGTTCCTCCGACAGCGGTACCAGCGTCTGCACGCAGCGGAGCCGGTCGGCGGCGTACAGGTGCTGGGCGCCGAACAGGCCGAGCAGCACCGCCAGTGCGCGTGCCTGTTCCCGCCCGGCCTCGTCGAGCGGCCGATTCCGGTCGTCGCCGCGGAAGCGGCCGCGGCGGCCCGCCGTTGCGTGCCGTACCAGGATCAGCTGGTGCAGCTCACCGCGGTCGTCCGAACCGGTGACCGGCTCGGCGGCGAAGGTCTTCAACACCGCGCGGTCGGCGTCGTAGCTGACGGTCCGCTTGGCGCCGTTCACCGACAGCCACTGCAGGTCGTCGGTCTCGTGATTGGCGACGAACCGTCCGCCCGTCGACTCCATGGCCCAGTACGAAACACGTTTGCGCGCACCGGATTTGAGCGGATAGCCGACGGTATCGAGGTGTCGGCCGAGCCGCCCGGTGAAACCGGTCTCCTCGACCACCTCCCGCACCGCGGTGGCCGGCAGCAGTTCGCCCGGATCGGCCTTGCCCTTGGGCAATGACCAGTCGTCGTATCGGCGGCGGTGCACCACGGCCACCTCCACCTTGCCGCCGGCCGTGCGGCGCCACAGCACCGCCCCGGCGGCCCACACCGTGCGCGGTGTCGGGGTCATGTGCCGGAGCCGACTTCGTGGTGGCGGCGCGCGCGCGTCATCATGCGCCGCTGGTGGTCGATCACCTGCACGCCCTCGGCGGGGGAGGCGGTCCACGCCCCGTCCGGCTGCAACTCCCAGCAGCGCGTGCGCGGATCGAAAGCCGAGTCGAAGATCTCCTGCAGATCGGCTGTCAGGCGCCGATCGCGCACCTGCACCATCACCTCCACCCGGCGATCCAGGTTGCGATGCATCATGTCGGCGCTGCCGATCCAGTACTCCTGCGCGGCGCCGAAGACGATGATCCGCGAGTGCTCCAGGAACTGGCCCAAGATGGACCGGACCGTGATGTTCTCGCTCAGGCCGGGTACGCCGGGGCGCAGCGCACAGATGCCGCGGACGAAGATGTCGACCGGCACCCCCGCCTGCGAGGCCCGATACAGGGCGTCGATCACCTGCTCGTCGACCAGGGCGTTGGCCTTGAGCTGGATGCGGGCCGAGGTGTCACCGGCGCGGAGCGCGGCCACCTCGTTCTGAATCCGGTCGACGATACCGGTGCGGATGCCGTGCGGAGCCACCAGCAGATTGCGGTATTCGGCCTTGCGCGAGTAGCCGGTGAGCGTGTTGAACAGGTCGGTGAGGTCCGCACCGATCTCCGGCGCGGCGGTGAACAGGCCCACGTCCTCGTACAGGCGCGCGGTCTTCGGGTTGTAGTTGCCGGTGCCGATGTGGCAGTAGCGGCGGAGCGTCGACCCCTCGCGCCGGACCACCAGGCAGGTCTTGCAGTGCGTCTTGAGACCGACGAGGCCGTACACCACATGGACGCCGGCCTTCTCCAGCTTGCGCGCCCACCGGATGTTGGCCTGCTCGTCGAACCTGGCCTTCAGCTCCACCAGCGCCACCACCTGCTTGCCCGCGGCGGCGGCGTCGATCAGCGCGTTGACGATCGGCGAGTCGCCGGAGGTCCGGTACAACGTCTGCTTGATGGCCAGCACCTTGGGATCGGCGGCGGCCTGCTCGATGAAGCGCTGCACGCTGGTGGAGAAGCTGTCGTACGGGTGATGCACCAGGACGTCGCCCTCCTGGAGCGTCGCGAAGATGCTCTTGGGGGTCTCCCGTTCGCCGAACGCCGGATGCGTCTTGGGGACGAACGGGCGTTCCTTGAGGGCCGCGCGGTCCAGGCCGTAGACCTCGAACAGCGCGGTCAGATCCAGCAGCCCGGGCACCCGGATCACATCGCCGGGGTCCACGTCGAGTTCGCGCAGCAGCAGCTCGAGCATGTGCTCGCTCATGTCGTCGCCCACCTCGAGCCGGACCGGCGGCCCGAATCGACGCCGGGCCAGCTCGCGCTCGAGGGCCTGGAGCAGGTCCTCGTCGCGGTCCTCGTCCACCTCGAAATCGGCGTTGCGGGTCACCCGGAAGACGTGCTGCTCCACCACGGCCATCCCGGGGAACAGGTACTCCAGGTTGGCCGCGATCAGGTTCTCCAGCGGCAGGAAGACCGCGCGCGGCGGCGCGTCCGGATCGGCGGGCTCCGCCTCGGGGATCAGCCGGTCCACCCGGATGAACCGGTTGATGTTGTTGGGCACCTTCACCCGCGCGAAGTGCTCGCCGCCCTCGGCGTCGTCGCGCACGGTCACCGCCAGGTTCAGCGACAGGCCGCTGATGTACGGGAACGGATGCGCCGGATCCACCGCCAGCGGCGTCAGAATCGGAAACAGCTCGTTGTGGAAGTGCTCGCGCAGCCGTGCCTGCTGCTGCGGCGTCATGTCGTCCCAGCCCGCGATCACGACGTCGGCCGCGGCCAGCGCGGGCTGCACCGATTCGAGGAAGACCCGCGCGTGCCGGTCCGCGATCTTCTGGGTCCGGGTGGCGATCATCTGCAGCTGTTCGCGCGGCGAGCGCCCGTCGGCCGAGCGCACCGACAGCCCGGTCTCGTCGCGCCGCTTGAGTCCGGCGACCCGGACCATGAAGAACTCGTCCAGGTTGGAGGCGAAGATCGCCAGGAACTTGGCGCGCTCCAGTAGCGGCAGCGAGGTGTCCTCGGCCAGCGCCAGCACGCGCGAATTGAAGTCGAGCCAGCTCAGTTCCCGGTTGAAGTAGCGCCCGGCGGGCAGGTCGGCGGTCTCGTCCGGATCGATGGTCTCGGCCGGGAGCGCCGCAGGCAGTCGGGTGGCGGCGTCTTCGGTGGTCTCATCGGTGGCGGTCACGGATACATTCTTCCTCATCACCGCTGATCGTGCGCGGCGTAGCCGACGGCGCGCCGGGCCAGCGCCGCGCCGCTGCGCGGCCCCAGTCCGAGGCGCTGCGCGGCCCGCAGATCGTCGGGGGTGTCCACATCGCAGCGCAGATCCGCCCAGCGATCGCGGCCGGGATCGAGTTCGACGGCCCCCGCGCGCCGATGCGCGTTCGCCGATGCCGGGCCGAACGCCGGGAGCAGCGCACCGGAATCGCGGCGGACGGTGAGCATCGCGGTGCCCTCGCCGGACCGGTCGGCGACGAATGCGGCCGTGTGCGGCGCCGCCTCCGTCAGCGCCGCGCGCAGCGAATCGGCGTGCAGAGCGGGCAGATCCGCCTGCAGATAGACGATCCGCGATGCCGCCGCGGCGCCGGGTGCGTGGCCCGCGGCGTGCACCAGTGCCGCGTTCAGGCCGGTTGTCGACGGTGGCTCGGCGATCGCCGCCGCGGTCAGCCGCTCGGCCAGTGCGAGCACCCGCGGATCCGGGCTCACGACGGCGATCCGGCGGAGCCCCGCGGCCTGCGCGGCCTCGACGGTGTCGGCGAACATCGCCGCGACCAGTTCCTCGCGGTCCAGGCCGATGGGCAGCCGCGCGGCGAGACGGCTCTTGGCGCGATCCAACGACTTGAGGGCGAGCACCACCAGCACGTCGTCGGACATGTGACCATGGTGCACCCCAGCGCGCCAAAGGTGCGCCCCGGCCCGCCTCGGACCATTAGTCTGAAGCGAATCAGTCGGTGCCGGAAACGGAGTGGTGCAGTGCGCGCGGTGGTCATGGGTTCGGGATCGTGGGGTACGGCGGTGGCGAAGATCCTCGCCGATGCGGGGAACGACGTGACGATGTGGGCCCGCTCGCCCGAGCGTGCCGAGAGGATCAACAGCGAGCACGAGAACGCGGCCTACCTGCCCGGGATCGCGCTGCCGGAGTCCATCGTCGCGGTCTCGTCGATCGCGGAGGCACTGGCCGGCAAGGAGATCGTCGTCTGTGCGGTGCCCTCGCAGACGCTGCGCGACAATCTGGCGCAGTGGAAGGAGTTTCTGCCTCCCGACGCCGTGCTCGTCTCTCTCGCCAAGGGCGTCGAGGTGAGCAGCGGCGAGCGGATGAGCCAGGTGATCAAGGAGGTCAGCGGTTTCGACGATGCGCAGATCGCGGTGCTGTCCGGCCCGAACCTGGCCCGCGAGATCGCCGAGGAGCAGCCCGCGGCGACGGTGATCGCGTGCACCGACGAGGCCACCGCCACGCGCCTGCAGCAGGCTTTCGCCGCGCCGTACTTCCGGCCGTACACCAACACCGACGTGGTGGGCGTGGAGATCGGCGGCGCGGCCAAGAACGTCATCGCGCTGGCCTGCGGCATGGCCGCCGGGATGGGCTTCGGCGAGAACACCCTGGCCACGCTGATCACCCGCGGCCTCGCCGAGACGATGCGCCTCGGCGTGGCGCTCGGTGCAGACATCCGCACCCTGGCCGGACTGGCCGGCATCGGCGATCTGGTGGCGACCTGCTCGTCGCCGCTCTCGCGCAACCGCACCTTCGGCGCCCGGATGGGCGAGGGCGCGTCGCTGGAGGAAGCTCAGGCCGCCACCAACGGGCAGGTCGCCGAGGGCGTCAAGTCGTGCCGGTCGGTGCGGGCGCTGGCCCAGCGGCACGACGTCGACATGCCGCTGACCGAGGCCGTCTACCAGGTGTGCCACGAGGGCATGCCGGTCGGCGACATGGTGGCGATGCTGTTGGGCCGCACCACCAAACCCGAAGTGGTCTGAGGCGGCGCCGCGCGATTCTCGACGGATCCGACGGTCAGGTCTCGCTGAAGCTCTGCCAGCCGTGCAAACCGTCGACGGCGGTACCGTCGATGGTGGCGCGTCCCGGAGCTTCGCCGCCCGCGTCGTCGCCGACCTCACCGATCACCACCCAACCGGTCGGCACCGCGGTGGGCGCGAAGGCCCCGAGCAACTGGTGATCCTCGCCGCCGGTCAGCGCCCAGCGCACCGGATCCACCCCGAGCTCGGCCGCAAGTGCGTCGAGGCCGGCCGGGCGGGGCACCGCCGCCGAGCGGACGTCCACCGGCAGTCCCGAGGCCGTTGCCATCGTGATGAGCTCCTCCACCAGGCCGTCGGACACGTCGGTCATGGCGTGCGCCCCGGCGCGGGCGGCGATCGGACCCTGCGCCAGATCGGGTTGCGGCAGCCGATACGCGGCGACCAGTGCACAGTAGCGTTGCGCCAGTGCCGGATCGGCGCCGTTCTCGATCGCCGACAGCACCGCAAGCCCGGCTGCGCCGCCGCCGAGCGGACCGCTCACCGCCAGCGCGTCGCCCGGCCGGGCGCCGGACAGCGTCACCGGCGCGAGACCGGCCAGCGAGCCCACCGAGGTGACCGTCAGCACCACCGTCGGGGTGGAGACCAGATCCCCGCCCAGCACCCGGCCGCCCAGCAGATGTGTCTGCTGAACCAGGCCGTCGTTCAGCGCCAGCAGCCGCTCCACCGGAGTCGCGGGCGGACAGCCGATCGACACCACCGTCCCGCTCAGGGTGCCGCCCATCGCCGCGATGTCCGCGGCGCTCTGCACCACGGCGCGCGCCCCGATCTGCCCGGGGGTGCTCCAATCGAACCGGAAATGCCGGCCGGCCACCGCGGTGTCGGTGCTGACCACCACCGCGCCGTCGCCCCGCAGCACGGCGGCGTCGTCGCCCGAGCCGATCACCACGTCGCCGAGCGTGCCGGCGCCCGCCCGGCCGGCGGTGTGCTCGTTGCCGGCTCCGCCGGCGGTGTTGTCTTGGCCGGCTCCGCCGGCGGTGTGGTCGTTGCCGGCTCCGCCGGCGGCGGCGGTGAACAGGGCGATCAACGCGCGTTCGCCGACCTCGCCGACGGTCCGGCCCGCCGTGTCCGGAAGCATGTGCACGCGCCCGAGACTACGCGGCGGCCGGCGCGGGCGACTCGATACAGTCGTGGGCGACACCGGCGGTCGGCGCCGCTCGCCCCGTGACGGCTGGCGCGCAGGTCGCCGGGTGCCCGGCGCGCGATACGAGGAGAGATCGATGACCGCACAGCCGTCCGACGGCCCCCCCGCCCGCGGTGAGCGCGGTCCGCTCAGCCCCGCGTTGATCGCCACCCTCATCGCCGTGCCGGTGATGGTGATCGCGGCCTTCGTCTTCGTCGCGGCGCTGAAGAACCGACAGGTCCGGTCGACGCCGGTGGAGTCGTATGCGACGGTGAGCGAAGGCGCCCAGGAGTGCGGGCCGCTCATCGAGAAGCTGCCCGATTCGTTCGGCGACTACGGCGACAAGACCGTCGACGGCAATGTCGTCCGCTGGTCCCGGACCGACGGCGGCAGCCGGGAGCCGCTGGTGCTGCACTGCGGCGTCGCGCGGCCGGAGGCGCTGGCGCCGACCAGTGCGCTGCAGGTGATCAACCCGGTGCAGTGGTTCATCACCGACACCGACCCGGCGCGCGGTCAGGCCTATGTGGTGGTCGATCGTCGCCCGTATGTCGCGGTGTGGGTGCCCGTCGGGGCGGGCAACGGTCCGCTGACCGACATCTCCGGGCTGGTGGCCGGTCTGCCGGCCGGACCGCTGGACTTCGGGAACTGACTCGCCGCGAGGCCGGTTCGCGCGCGGGCGCGCCGATGGTTAGATCACTGGCATGGCGATCTACGCGCTCGGTGAGCGGGAACCGGTACTCGGCAAGGATGTCTACGTCCACCCGGATGCGACCGTGATCGGGGCGGTGACTCTGGCCGACGGTGTCTCGGTGTGGCCCGGCGCGGTGCTGCGCGGCGACTACGGCACCATCACCGTCGGCGCGCGCACCAACATCCAGGACGGCACCGTCATCCACTGCACCTTCCACGACCAGACGGTGATCGGTGCGGGCTGCGTGGTGGGGCACAATGCGCACATCGAGGGCGCGCAGATCGGCGACGACTGCCTGATCGCCTCCGGTTCGGTGGTGCTCAACGGTTCGACGGTGGGCGCCGGCAGTGTGGTCGGCGCCGGCGCGGTGGTGCCCTACAAGACGGTGATCCCGCCGCGGTCGATGGCCGTCGGCGTGCCGGCGAAGGTGCGCGAGGGCGTCGAGGTGCCCGAAGGCCACGTCCGGGACAACATCGAGCTATACTACCAGAACGCGCAGTTCTATGCGGCCAACCTGCGGCGGCTGGACTGATGGCGCCGTTGGCTGAACTGGTCGATCCGGGCTGGGCGCGTGCGCTGGCGCCGGTCGAGGATCGAATCGGTGAGCTGGGGCAGTTTCTGCGCGCCGAGAACGCCGCCGGACGGGGCTATCTGCCCGCGGGGGAGAACATCCTGCGTGCCTTCACCCGTCCGTTCGACGACGTGCGGGTGCTGATCGTCGGGCAGGATCCGTATCCCACTCCCGGGCACGCGGTGGGTCTGAGTTTCTCGGTGGCACCCGGTGTCCGGCCACTGCCCAAGTCGCTGGTGAACATCTACAAGGAGTACTCCGACGACCTCGGCTACCCGCCGCCGTCCACCGGTGATCTATCGCCGTGGGCCGATCAGGGCGTCCTGCTGCTCAACCGCGTCTTGACGGTCGCGCCGGGCAACGCCGGCGCCCACCGCGGCCAGGGTTGGGAGGCCGTGACCGAATGCGCCATCCGGGCGCTCGCCGCGCGCGACGAGCCGCTGGTGGCGATCCTGTGGGGCAACGATGCGCGCAGCACCGCGCAGTGGCTGCCCGATGTTCCGGTGATCGAGTCGGTGCATCCCTCGCCGCTGTCGGCCAACCGCGGCTTCTTCGGCTCGCGCCCGTTCAGCCGGGCCAACGCGGAACTCGAGGATCTCGGCGGCGAGCCCGTCGACTGGCGACTTCCGTGAGGTGCCCCGCGCGCTCACCGGTGCTCTCGACACTCCTCCGGGGTGAGTAACCGGCACAGAGCGAGGGTCCGTGGACTATTTGTCCACGGACCCTCGCTCTGTGCCACTAACCGGTGAGCGTCAGCCGCGGGCGGCCGGAAAGTCGGGGGCGCGCTTGGCCAGGAAGGCGTTCACACCCTCCACGCCCTCACCGGTGATCGCCAGATCGGCGATCGACTCGGCCTCGGCGGTCAGCTGCTCGGCCAGGGTGTGCGAGCTTGCGGTGAACAGCAGCCGGCGGATCGCCGCGTACGAGCCGGTGGGACCGTTGGCCAGCTGGGCGGCGATCTCCCGGGCGCGCGGCAACACGTCGTCGTCGGTGTCGGTCAGCTCGCAGAGCAGGCTGAGCGAATAGGCGGTGTCGGCGTCGAGGATCTCGTCGCGCATCAGGATGGTGCGCGCCCGGCCGAGGCCGACGATGCGGGGCAGCAGCCACGACATCCCGCCGTCGGGCGACAGACCGATCCCCGGGTAGGCCGGGCGCATCTTGGTGCCCGGACCGCCCACCGCGAAGTCCGCGTGCATCGGCAGGCTCATGCCCGCACCGGCCGCCCAGCCGCGCACCGCCGCCACCGTCGGAAGCTGGGTGGCGTGCAACGTGGTGATCATGGTGTGCAGATCGTGCGCCAGGCCGCCCAGGTAGGCGTGGCGGTCGTCGGCCGAACCGAACTTCGCGACATTGCCGCCCGCGCAGAAGTTCTTGCCCTCACCGGCCAGCAGAATGGCCCGGGCCTCGCTGTGCCCGCGCATCACCGCGTGCAGCGCCTCGGTCGCCGCCAGGACGTAGTCGTGGTCGAGAGAGTTGCCGGCGCCCGCGGAGGAGACGTGGAGCTCCAGGACGCCGTCGTCGTGCAGGAGGGTCGAGTCGTTGCTCATGCGGACCACTGTAGGCCGCGCGATCCGGCCCGGCGCCGGTGGGCGGAAGAGCCCGCCGGGATCGGGAAATCACCGCCCAGGCTGCCGCGGGTGGGGCCGGATGCCCAAATCGCCGCCCGGTGAAACCGGGCGGCGATCGGGAAGATCTGTTGTGTCGAGCGGGCGGCTCAGACCGTGGCGGTCTTGCCGGCCTTCAGGCACGAGGTGCACACGTTCTTGCGCTTCCGGTTGCCCGGGGCCACCTCGACGCGAACCGACTGGATGTTCGGGTTCCAGCGACGGTTGGTGCGACGGTGCGAGTGCGAAACCGACTTGCCGAAGCCGGGGCCCTTGCCGCAGATGTCACAAACGGCAGCCATGTCGAACTCCCTTGGTTGAAGATTGTCGTAAAGGTCCTGCCCGGCGGACGCGCGCAAACGACGGCACCGCGTCGGGCAACCCGACCAGATTAACCGGCGGGGGGCCCGAAGGCCAAATCGCGCCGCGTGCGTCGCCGCTGTCGGGCAGGGTTCGCGCCGTCGGTGTCGGCGGCGCCGCGTAACCTCAAGCGCAGCGCGCGAGAAAGGGGCCTGCGGGTGACACAGACCACCGGGCGGACGGCGGTGAGTCCCCAGTTGATCCGGGACTGGGCCCACGCCTGCGCGGACGGCCTGCAGGCGCAGCGCGCCGAGATCAACGACCTCAACGTCTTTCCGATCCCGGACGCCGACACCGGCAGCAACA
>CAZEOP010000120.1:0-9871 GCA_964513715.1 uncultured Gordonia sp. | reverse complement strand
GACGGCTACCTCAAGATCACCGGCCGCAAGAAGGAGATCATCGTCACCGCGGGCGGCAAGAATGTCTCGCCGGCCCCGATGGAGGACGTCATCCGGGCCCACGCGCTGGTCTCCCAGGCGATGGTCGTCGGCGATCAGCAGCCCTTCATCAGCGCGCTGATCACCATCGACCCGGAGGTGATTCCGGCCTGGCTGGAGCGGCACGGCAAGGCCGCCTCGCTGACCCCGGCCGATCTGATCGACGACCCGGACCTGCGCGCCGAGATCCAGGTGGCGATCGATGAGGCCAATGCGGGTGTCTCGCACGCCGAGGCCATCAAGAAGTTCCGGGTGCTGCCCACCGACTTCACCGAGGACACCGGCGAGCTGACCCCGACGCTGAAGGTCAAGCGCAAGGTGGTCGCCGAGAAGTTCGCCGCGGACATCGACGCCCTCTACGCCAAGTGAGCAAGGCCGAGTGAGGACGTAGGCGCCCCGCCTACAGCAGCTGCTGCAGGCGGGCGGCCTGCTGGCGCCACTGCCAGTGCGCCCGCGTCCACTCGCGGCCGGCCGCCCCCATGGCCGCGGCCCGCTCGGGATCGTCCAGCAGATCGGCGATCGCCCCGGCCACCGCGGCCCGATCGCGCCCGTCCACCACGATGCCGGTCTCGCCGTCGCGCACCGTCTCCGGAGCACCGCCGGAATCACCGGCGACCACCGGGACACCGGTCGCCGAGGCCTCCAGGAAGACGATGCCCAGGCCCTCCACGTCGAGCCCGCCCCCGCGGGTGCGCGACGGCATGGCGAAGACATCGGCCATCGCATAGTGCCCAGGCAGCTCGGCGTAGGGCACCGAGCCGGTGAAGGTCACCCGATCGGCCACCCCCCGCGAGCGCGCGAGCTCGGCGAGCCGGTCGCCGTACGGCCCGCCGCCGACGATCATCAGCTGCACGTCCGGGATGCGTTCGGCGAGCGCACCGAGCGACTCGATCAGTACGTCCTGTCCCTTGCGCGGCACCAGGCGGGACAGGCACAGCACCACCGGCGCGTCCCCCAGCCCGTAGCGACGCCGAAGTTCTTCGCGCGCAACGGGATCCGGCGCGAAGCGGTCCACGTCGACCCCGCAGGGCAGATACTCCAGGGCACCCCAACGGCCGAACGCCGAGGCGAAGCGGCCGCGCGTGTACTTGCTGACGAAGGTGATCACGTCCGCGGTGTCGCCGATCAACCGGAGCACCTGCCGCGAGCCCGGCAGCATGGACCAGCCGACCTCGTGACCGTGCGTACTCGCCACGATGCGATCGGCGCCGGCCCGGCGCAGCACCGGACCGAGGACGGCCAGCGGTGCGGCCGCACCGAACCAGACCGTCTGAATATCGTTGTCGTGCACCAGTTTCGCGGCACGGCGGGCGACGGCCGGGGTGGGCAGCATGAGCGTCGTCGGGTGCCGCACCACGCGGTAGGGCGCCGCGGCGTCGTACTCCTCGCAGCCCTTCCAGCTGGGCGCGTAGACGATCACGTCTTCGGGAGGCAGGTATGCGAGGAGATTCTCCAGGTACGACTGAATCCCGCCCGGCCGGGGCGGGAAGTCGTTGGTGAGCAACAGGGTTCGCCGCATCAGCGGACCTGACGGCGCAGCCAGGTCTGCCATTGGCCGACCACGGCCTTCTCATCGGCACCCAGGATCCGGGTGAAGGCGGCGTCCTGCTTCGACGCCTCGCCGCCGCCGACGGCGCGATACAGATCGCGCAGCTTGCCGTCACCGTACTTCGCGGCGACGAAGGCCGCGAAGCTCCAGGCGCTCTGATACGCGATCCGCGCCTCCTGCGAGTTCACCGCGAAATCCTTGTCCACAGGCAATGCGGCGGGCACCCGTCCGGCGGCCACCGCGGCCGCCAGCTCCGGGGCCGCATCGGTCAGTGAAGCGCGTTGTCCGCGCCGTCCCACATACTCGGCGACCCCCTCGGTGAGCCACATCGGGGCCTTCTCGGCCGTCTCCAGCCGGGTCGCCACATGGGCCAACTCGTGGCGCAGCACCACGGCCAGTCCGGCATCGGACAGCTGGGCCGCCGACGGGGCGAGCACGATCCGCTGCCCCACGACCACCCGCTTGCCCCGATCGATCCGGCTGAAGACGGTGGCCGCCGCCGCGGCACTGGTCGCGCCGGGCGCGGTCCGGGTGAGACCGGACCACTGCTTCTCATCGCCGGTGGCCATGACGACGGTGCGCCGGCTCCACTGATCGCCCCAGAAGTCCGAGACGGCCGTAACCGCCGGCCCCAGTTCGCGGCGCACCTTGTCGACGGTCGCGTCGGTGCCCGGATAGGACAGCACCGCCGAGGCTCCCCCGGCGGTCGCCACATCGTCGGCCTGCAACCCGGCGAAGGTCCACGGCGTCAACGCCGGCGGTTCCACCGGCTCCTCCGGATCCACCCACGGATCGGGCGCCAGTGATCCGTCGCCGAGCAGCTTCCAGTCCTCGCCGTATCGGGAGAAGGCCAGCACCGCGGGCACGTCGATCACCGGCTCGTCGACACCCGGCCGCACGGTGCCGCCGAGTGCGTAGCTGACGGTGACCGGTGTGACCCAGGAGTCCGTGCTCCCCTGTTCGGTGAGTTTGACCCCGAGCGCGCCGCCGACCAGGCGTTCCGGTCCGTCGGTGGGCGCCACCCGATAGTCGAGGGTGCGCAGGACCAGGTTGACCCCGCGGGGTGCCGGTGCGGCGCCACGACGCGGGGCGGCGCTGCCCGAGCCCGGCACCGTCACCGCTCCCGGATCGGTGCGCGAGGCACTGCCGGGCGCGACCTGCTCCGGGGTGGGCCGGGCCGAGGTCGCGGTCGGCGCCGCGGTGCGCGTGCGGCCCGCCGGAGTGGGCCCGAGATCGTCCTGCGCGGTGTACAGCGAGCGCCGGAAGGCCGAGCCGGCCAGCGGGTCGATGAGAGCGTCGAGCTTACCGCGATCTCCGCTGGTCAGCGCCGCGGTGAAGCGCTTGAGCAGGGCATTGACGCCGTCGGTCCGCTGCTGCTCGTAGACATTGGGCGGGACGCTGGTCGATGCCGGCGCGGACGACTGCGCCGCCGGGGTCGGGGTCGACGAGCAGGCCGATGTCCCGGCCAGGGTCAGCGTCAGTACCAGCGGGGTGGCCAGCAGTGCACGCGCGAGCCGGTCGGGGTGCGCCAAGTCAGTACCGTCGTGCCGTGTTGTACTGGCCGCCCTTGTCGACCGGGACCACCGCGACCGGGACACCGAAGGTGGACGCGTGGATCACATAGCCGTCACCGACGTACATGCCGACGTGATGCGCATCCGGGTAGTAGATGATGAGGTCGCCCGGCTTGAGATCGTTGCGATCGACCGGCGTGCCGCTGCCCATCTGCGCCTCGCTGGTGCGCGGCAGCGTCTTGCCCGCCTGCGCGTACGACCAGACCATCAGACCGGAGCAGTCGAACTGATCGGGTCCGGTGGCGCCCCAGACGTACGGATCACCGATGCGGGTCAGTGCCGCCTGGACCGCGATCGCCGCCGGCGAGGTGCCCTTCGGGAGCGACTTCGGATCGAAGTTGTACTTGGGTCCGCGCAGCGCCGCGAGCTGGACGCCGGTCATCGACTGGTACAGCGCGCGCACCGAGACCGCCTCCAGCTGCAGGTCGGCCTGCTTGCTCTGGAGTTCGCCGCGCTTGCGCTCGGCGTCCTTCACAGCGGTCGCCGCGGCGGCGGCGGTCTTCTCGGCCCCCGCCTTGGCCTTGGTGGCGTCGGCCGCCTTCTTGCGGATCGACTGCAGGTCGCCGGCCGCCTGCCGGGAGATCACTTCCAGGTCGGTCATGTTGTCGAGCAGGTTCTGCGGCGAGTCGCTGACCAGCATCGCGTACAGCCGGTTGACGCGGGCGCCGCGATAGCTGACCCGGACCAGCGCATCGACCTTGTCCTGCGCCGCCGCCATGTCCTTCTCGGCCTTCGCACGGCGCTTCTCCGCATCGGCGGCCAGCTTGCGCTGCGTGGAGACCACCTTGCGCTGCTTGTCGTACTCGGCCTGCGCGTGGTTCATCGCCTCGGCCGACTTCTCGGCCTTGATCGACAACTGCTTGTACCTGGCCAGCAGCTGATCGGCGCTGCGCGCGGGTTCGGCCGCCGCCGGGATCGGCTGGGCCAGGGCCAGGGTCGACGCCGCACTCAGTGCGGCGGCCAGGGCGACGGCACGTCGCACGGGGCGACGTCCGGTATGAGAATTACGCATCACTTCAACATTCCTACCTGCGCGCAGCGAGCCGCGCACCCTCGGGGCACGCGGCTCGTTGCGGAGTCACTTCGCTGCGGGGGTCGCGCTCAGTAGCGGCGGATACCCGTCAGCGACCAGGCCTTCACGCGGTCGCGCTTGACCGGGACACCCTCGGTCGAGGAGTGCACGAAGACACCGTCACCGGCGTAGATGCCGGCGTGGCCGCCGCCGTTGAAGATGAGCACGTCGCCCGGGCGGGCAGCGGCGAGCGAGGGCACCGCAGTGCCGCCGCCGAGCTGACCGTAGCTGTCGCGCGGGATGGTCTTGCCGACCTGCTTGTAGGCCCAGTAGACCAGACCGGAGCAGTCGAAGGCGTTCGGGCCGGCGGCACCGTAGACGTAGGGCGAGCCGATCTTCGACTCGGCGGCGCGCAGCGCCTTCTGGGCGCGCACCGGCTGGCTGTTGAGCAGGCCGCCGCGCGGGTTCGCCTGGTTGCCGCCCTGCTGGAACTGCGGGGGGATCTGGCTGTTGTCGATGCCCGGGATGTCGAAGGTGCCGACGCCCGGCACGTTGACGGGGGCGGCCTCGGCGGGACCCGCGGCAAGGGCGAGAGCGCCCATGGCGATCGAGCCGGTGACGACGGCGGTCTTAGCGGCCTTGGCGGTGAGGCCGGCCTGTTCCTGACGGTGCTTAGCCACGGAAACGGTTCTCCTTGTTGTTCTCCCTGACCGCCGACCGGGTTAGCTGTCGGGTTCGGGCCGGAAGAGCTTGGCCCTACGCGGTCTCCCGCGATTCACCCCGATCCGGATACACGGTGTTTATGCGTGTGCCCGGAAGAGTTGGTTCCCCGGTTCGCTCCTCTGGTGGAGTCGCGATTAGGCGGTGTCCCCCGCGGTGAAGCGTCCTGGCGGAAGCTCCGTCGTTCGAAGGTCTCGGAAAGATTACGAAACCCGGACCCCCGATGTCCACTGGTCGTGCGACCAAGCGCTTGACCAAGTCGACTCACACGACCCGGCGCAGTCGGGGCCCGCTTCCCAGATCCACGTTCTGACCTGCGAATATGTCAGACCTTGCGGACTGCGCCATCTCTTCCGATATCAACGCTGTGTCGGTCAACACATCCACCGCATCGAGCAATCGGCCGACGGCCTCCCGATCCCGCTCACCGGGACCGAAGTCCCTGGTAGCGGGCCGAAAAAGGACCTGCATGAGACAGTCCTCGCAGGCCCGATTCCGGGCCGGGCAGGTGGCGCAGTCGATGATCATTGTGATCTACCTCTCATTTCCGCTGGCGACATGCCCGTCCCCCATTTCAGGGCCACCGAGACACATCGGGGGTCGGGCCCAACACTCGACCTCGGGTGGAGGTTAAGCGGACCCTCCGACACTGTCCGAGGGTCGTCCTACCGTCTGAACCATGCCGCGATCGCACACACCGCCCGCCGGCCCCGCGGGACAACTCAGCTTCGCCGACCTGCCCGAGGACGAGCAGTTCGCGCACGCCGCCCTGTTCGACACCGTCCTCGTCGTGGTCGACCTGGAGACCACCGGGGGCAGCGCCGCCCGCGATGCGATCACCGAGATCGGCGCGGTCAAGATCCGCGGCGGCGAGGTACTCGGCGAGTTCGCCACCCTCGTCGATCCCGGGCGCGCCATCCCGCCGCAGATCGTCGCGCTCACCGGGATCACCACCGCGATGGTGCACGACGCCCCGCGCATAGAAGAGGCGCTGCCCTCCTTCTTCGAGTTCGCCCGCGGGGCGATCCTGGTGGCGCACAACGCCCGGTTCGACATCGGCTTCCTCAAGCAGGCCGCGGCGCGCCAGCACCTGGGCTGGCCGTTCCCCGCGCATCTGTGCACCGTCGTGATGGCCCGGCGCATCCTCACCCGGCAGGAGGCCCCGACCGTGAAGCTGAGCGCGCTGGCCGAGCTGTTCGACGTCTCGGTCCGGCCCACCCACCGGGCCCTCGACGATGCCCGGGCCACCGTCGACGTCTTCCACCGCCTGCTCGAGCGCGTCGGCAATCAGGGGGTGCGGACCTACCGCGACCTGACCCGCTATCTTCCGCGCGCCACACCCGCGATGCGCGCCAAACGGCGACTGGCCGACGGCGTGCCGCATCGTCCGGGCGTCTACCTGTTCCGCGGCCCCGGCGAGGAGGTCCTCTATATAGGGACCGCGATCGATCTGCACCGACGCGTGTCCAGCTACTTCAGCGGTGGCGACACCCGCACCCGGATGACCGAGATGGTCGGGCTGGCCACCCGCGTCGACCACATCGAATGCGCCCATGCGCTCGAGGCCGGGGTGCGCGAGCTGACCCTGCTCGCCGTCCACAAGCCGTCGTTCAACCGGCGCTCGCGCAATCCGCAGCGCGGCTGGTGGATCACCCTGACCGCCGAACGCTTTGCCCGACTCACGGTGAGCCGGACGCCCGGCGAGGTGAGTCTGGGCCCACTGCCGAGCCGGGCAGCCGCCGCCGACATCGCCGATGTGATCGCCGGAGCGGCCGGCCTGCGCACCTGCACCACCCGGCTGACCACCGCCGATCATCACTTCTGCGCCGGCGGCGCGGCCGCGGCCGCGCTACCCGATCCGCTGGTCGCCGCCGTCCCCGGCACCTGCCGCGGCGCCAGCGATCGCCCGCAGACGCTGCCGGACTACCTGCCGCGCGTGCGAGCGGTGCACGATCTGCTGCTCGGGCGCTCCGACGACCTGCTCGCCGCCCTGCAGACGCGGGTGGAACACCTGGCCGGGCAACGGCGCTTCGAGTCCGCCGCCCGCGCCCGGGACCGGCTGGCCGCCACGATTGACGCTCTAGCCCGCTGCCAGCGGCTGTCCGCGGTGGCGGCCGCGGACGAACTGGTGCTGGCCCGCCCGGCCGCCGCGGGCGGCTGGGAGATCTCGGTGATCCGGCACGGGCGCCTCGCCGGCGCGGGGTGCGCACCGCCCGGCGCCGCGCCGATGCCGGTGATCGACGCCCTGGTGGCCGCGGCGCAGAGCATCCCGCCACCCACCCCGGCGGACGGTCCGCTCGCCGGTGCGCCGCACGAGGAGGTGGCGCTGCTCGCCCGGTGGATCGCCGAGCCGGGCACCCGGCTGGTTTCGGCCTCCGGCGAGCTCTCCTCCCCGATCGCCTCGGCCCAGCGCCGACTCGACTTCTCTCGGGCCGCCCGGGAGGCGATTAGGCTTGGCGCATGATCACCGCCATCGTCCTCATCGGAGCCGACATCCACCAGATCCCGGAGACCGCCCAGGCCGTCGCCGACATCCCGGGCGTCACCGAGGTCTACTCCTGCGCCGGCGACGTCGATCTGATCGCCAAGGTGCGGGTGCGCAACCACGACGAGATCGCCGAGGTGGTGACCGGCAAGATCAACCGGCTGCCCGGAGTCCTGCGCAGCGCCACGCACATCGCCTTCCGCAGCTACTCGAGCTCGGAGGTGGAAGGCGGCTTCTCCATCGGCGACGAGTGATCTCGCTCAGTCCGCGAGCGCGGTGCTGAGCGCCGCCCACTGCTCCAGCCGCTGCGCCGCCGCGCCCGAATCGAGCACCGCCCCGATCCGGTCGGCAGCCGACCGCAGCGCCGCGATCAGTTCCGCCGTCTCGTAGAGACGCTCCTGCTCGAAGGCCACCAGCGCCGCCGCCGCGTTCAGCGTCACCGCATCGCGCACCGGGCCCGGCGCACCGGCGAACAGCTCGCGGGCGATGCGGGCGTTCACCACCGCATCGCCGCCCTGCAGCGCCGACAGTTCCACCAACTCGATACCCAGCTCACGCGGGTCGAGCGAATGCTCGCGCACCGCACCGCCGACCACCTGCCACACCGATGACGTGGTGGTGGTGGTCAGCTCGTCCAGACCGTCGTCGCCCCGGACCACCAGCACGCGATTGCCGCGCTCGGCGAAGGTGCGCGCCAGCACCGGCGCCAGGTCGGTGAAGGCGCAGCCGATGAGGCCGGCCGGCGGGGCGGCCGGATTGGTCAGCGGGCCCAGCACGTTGAACACGGTCGGCACACCGATCTCCCGGCGCGGCGGACCGGTGAACCGGAAGGCCGGGTGGAAGACCGGCGCGAAGCAGAAGCCGATCCCGGCCTCGGTCAGGCAGCGCTCCACCGCCGCGGGTCCCAGCGAGATCGCGACGCCGAGGGCTTCGAGGACGTCGGCGCCGCCGCTCTTCGACGAGGCCGCGCGGTTGCCGTGCTTGATCACCGGCACCCCGGCCGCCGCGACGACGATCGACGTCATCGTCGAGATGTTCACCGTGTGCGATCGGTCACCGCCGGTCCCGACGATGTCGACGGCCTCGACCGGTGCGTGCACCCGGTTGGCCAGGGCGAGCATGGTATCGGCGAGTCCGCGCAGCTCCGTGGGCGCCGCACCCTTCATCTTGACTCCGACGCCGAACGCCGCGATCTGGGCGCCGGTCGCCGAGTCCGACATGATCTCGCGCATCGCCCACGAGGCCTCGTCGGTCGACAGATCCTCGCCGTCGGTCACCTTGCCGAGGATCTCGGGCCAGGTGTGCGCGACGGCATCGGCGGACTGCGGGACTGGGTGCGCGGAATTCACCCCGCCAGCGTAGCGATCACCCGCGCCGGCGCGGGCGCCTCACCGGCTCGGCGGCACTCTCGGCGCCGTCGAGCACGGCCCAGCCGCCGACGGTTCCACCCAGCCGCGCGGTCACCGAACTCACCACCGACCGCTCCTGCGCCACCGACACCGCGGTCACCGGCTGCAATCGGGCGAAGGCCACCGGCACCGTCCCCGGCGGCGCCGGCGGATCACCCGGCAGCGGCGGGGCCGGGACGTAGCCGTCCGGCGCGAAGCGCGCCAGCACCGGCTCCACGGCCCCGGCGTCGACGAAGAGCAGATGCCGAAGCAGCAGTTCGCCCTCGCCGGCGAATCCCGCCGCGCCCAGCACCGACGAGGCGGCCGCCATCTCGTCGTGCGACTCGACCAGCACCTGCGCGCCGTCGAGCTCGTCGGCCGCCTCGCGCACCTGCTTCGCGCCCCGCCACCACCGTCTCATCGGCCACACACCGTCCTCTCAGCCGCACCCGGCCCTCCCAGCCTCGCCCGCGCCACCCTTCCGCGGCAGGTAGGACACGCCGGAGCCACCCGCCCACACCGCCGCGACCTGCGCCGCAGCAACTATTTCCGACCAATTTGGGACCCGGGTGGTCATGTCTTACTACGAACCGTCATACTTCTGATGTGACTAGCGCCGTGGGAACCCCAGGAACCGCCATCACCTCGCGTGTGCATTCGCTGAACCGACCCAACATGGTCAGCGTCGGCACCATCGTCTGGTTGTCGAGCGAGTTGATGTTCTTCGCCGGCCTGTTCGCGATGTACTTCGTCGCGCGGGCCAATGCCGTCGCCGACTGGCCTCAGCCGCCTGCGCACCTGAATCTGGCGCTCGCCATCCCGGTGACCACCGTTCTGGTGCTCAGCTCGGTGACGTGCCAGCTCGGCGTCTTCGCCGCCGAGCGAGGTGACGTCTTCGGCCTGCGCCGGTGGTACACCATCACCCTCATCATGGGCGCCGCCTTCGTCGCCGGCCAGGCCTTCGAGTACTACACGCTGATCAACGAGGGCGTCACGCTCTCGTCGTCCGCGTACGGCTCGGTCTTCTACCTGGCCACCGGCTTCCACGGCCTGCACGTGATCGGC
>CAZEOP010000119.1:0-9984 GCA_964513715.1 uncultured Gordonia sp. | reverse complement strand
GCGGCGCAGGCCGAGCTGGAGGCGATGGCCGCCGATCCGCGGGTGGTGGCGATCGGCGAGACCGGGCTCGACTACTACTGGACCGTCCACTCGGACAGCTGCGCCGATCCGGCGACGCAGCGCGAGGTCTTCGCCTGGCACATCGACCTGGCCAAGCGCAGCGGCAAGCCGCTGATGATTCACAACCGGGAGGCCGACCGGGACCTGCTCGAGGTGCTGGCGGCCGAGGGCGACCCGGAGACGGTGATCATGCACTGCTTCTCCGGCGACGTCCCGGTCGCGCGGGAGTGCGTGGACCGCGGCTACCTGCTGAGCTTCTCCGGGACTGTGACCTTCGCCTCGGCCGGCGAATTGCGCGAGGCCGCGGCCCTGACGCCCGAGGATCAACTCCTGGTGGAGACCGATGCGCCCTTCCTGACCCCGCATCCGTACCGTGGCCAGCCGAATCAGTCGTACTGCGTGCCGTACACCGCGCGCGCATTGGCGCAGATCCGCGGGGTGTCGGCCGAACAGATGGCAGTAACTCTGGGGGCCAATGCCCGGCGCGCCTATGGCTTGCCGTTGCGGTAACGGCAGCGTTTTCGTTACCGTACTGTGATCCCGCGAGTCGTCAACGGCGGGACGTGACAGTAGGCAGGTAGAGAGTTTTGTCCGTCTTCAAGCGCATCAATTCGACCGATTCCAAGGGCGCGCGCATCGTGACCGGTGCTCTCCTGGTGACCCTGACCGCAGGCGGCGTGACCGGCGCTGTGATGCACAAGGAACTCACCCTCACCGTCGACGGACAGCAGCGCCAGGTCTCGACGATGGCCTTCTCGGTCGAGAGCGTGCTCAAGGAGAACGGCATCGACCCGGCCCCCGGCGATCACGTCGACGTTGCGCTGGGCAGCACGCCGCGCAACGGGCAGAACGTCTCCGTGCAGCGGCTGAAGACCGTCGAACTCAACCTGGACGGCAAGACCGAGCTGGTCACCACGAACAAGAGCACCGTCGGTGAGATCCTCGCCGAGCGTGGCCTGGAGTCCGCCGCGGTGTCGTCCTCGCTCGATACGCCCGTGCCGGTGGCCGGTGCCGATGTGGACGTCACCCTGCCCAAGCCGGTCATCGTGACCGACGGCGGCCAGACCAAGCGGACCGTCGTCGCCGCCAAGACCGTCGCCGACCTGTTCGACCGCGTCGGCAAGCCGCTGGCGCCCACCGACAAGGTCTTTCCGGCCGCGGACACCCCGGTCAGCAAGGACATGGTCGTCAAGGTGACCCGCATTCGTACCGAAGAGGTCACCGTCGACGAGAAGGTCGAGGCCCCGGCCGTCAAGAAGAACGATCCGAGCATGGTCAACGGGCGCACCGTCGTCGAGAAGCCGGGCACCCCGGGTTCGGCGAAGGTCACCTACAAGGTCACCACGGTGAACGGCAAGGTCACCAAGCGCCAGAAGCTGAACCAGGAAGTCCTGGTGAAGCCGAAGCCGGCCACCATCCGTGTCGGCACCAAGCCGGGCGCACCGTTCGAGCCGCACGGCGTCTGGGATCAGATCGCGCAGTGCGAGTCGACCGGCAACTGGGCCATCAACACCGGCAACGGTTTCTACGGCGGCATCCAGTTCACCCAGAGCACCTGGGATGCCTTCGGCGGCCAGGAATACGCGCCGCGTGCCGACCTGGCCACCCGCGAGGAGCAGATCGCGGTCGGCAAGAAGGTCCAGGCCGCGCAGGGCTGGGGTGCGTGGCCGGCCTGCACCGCCGCCATGGGCCTGAGCTGAACCCACCGCGATCGCCGGACCTCGACCTCTTCGGGGCGACGGCGATTCGCCCCGGGGTTGACGCACCGGGGATGATGCTCTGGTGACTGAATCGACCGGAGTGCGCCTGCTGGGCCCCGCCGAGATCCGCGGCCTGGCGGCCGAACTCGGGGTGCGCCCGACCAAGCAGCTCGGCCAGAACTTCGTCCACGATGCCAACACGGTGCGACGGATCGTCGCCGGCTCCGGGGTGGGTCCCGACGACGTGGTGCTGGAGGTGGGGCCGGGACTCGGCTCGCTGACCCTGGCGCTGCTGGAGACCGCCGGACGTGTGCTGGCCGTCGAGATCGATCCGGTGCTCGCCGGGCGCCTCCCGCAGACCATCGCCGAGTTCGCGCCCGGCCGCGCCGCCGACTTCCAGGTGGTCTGCGCCGATGCGATGACGGTGCAGCCCGACGACCTACCGGCGGCGCCGACCGCCCTGGTGGCCAATCTGCCGTACAACGTGGCGGTCCCGGTGCTGCTGCACCTGATGGCGCACTTCCCGTCGCTGCGCACCGCGCTGGTGATGGTGCAGGCCGAGGTGGCCGACCGGCTGGCCGCCGGACCGGGCAGCCGCACCTACGGGGTGCCGAGCGTCAAGGCCCGCTACTTCGGTGACGTCAAGCGCGCCGGTGCCATCGGCCGCAATGTCTTCTGGCCCGAGCCGAAGATCGAGTCGGGCCTGGTCCGCATCGACCGCCGCGACCGCTTCGGGACCGATGAGCAGCAGCGGGCCGCGGTCTTCGCGGCGATCGACGCCGCCTTCGCCCAGCGCCGCAAGACCATGCGCTCGGCGCTGGCCGGATGGGCCGGCAGCGCCCCGCGCGCCGAGGAACTGCTGCGCGCGGCGGGTATCGATCCGGGAGTGCGCGGTGAGCGGCTGCCCGTCGACGACTTCGTCCGGCTGGCCGCGGCCGCCCAGAGCGCCGGCGGCGCGGCTGTCGGGATCACCCGATGATGGGCGGGGCCGTCGCCCGGGTGCCGGCCAAGATCAACCTGCACCTGGGGGTGGGGCCGCTGCGCGAGGACGGCTACCACGATCTGAACACGGTCTTCTACGCGCTGTCGCTGTACGACGATGTGACCGTCCGGGCGGCCGACGCCGGCTCGGTGAGCGTGACCGGCGAGAGCGCGCACGAGGTGCCGGGCGATCCGAGCAATCTGGCCGCGCGGGCGGTCGCGGCGCTGGCCGACTACGCCGACGTCCCCGACCGCGAGGTGGCCATCGCGATCGAGAAGCAGATCCCGGTGGCGGGCGGGATGGCCGGGGGGTCGGCCGATGCGGCCGGTGCGCTGGTGGCCGCGGCCCGGCTGTGGCGCCTGGACGTGGCGCGCGAGGTGCTGATGGAGCTGGCGGCAGGCCTGGGCAGCGATGTGCCCTTCGCGCTGCTGGGCGGGGCGGCGCTGGGCACCGGCCGCGGCGAGAAGCTGCTGCCGGTGCTGCATCGCGGCGAGCTGCACTGGGTGATCGTGGTCTCGAAGACCGGGCTGTCCACCCCGGCCGTGTACCGCGAACTGGACCGGCTGCGGGCCGGTCGCGGGGAGACGGTCCCGCCGCCCGAGCGGCCTGATGCGCTGATCCAGGCGCTGGCCGTCGGCGACCCGTACGCGGTGGCCCCGCTGCTGCACAACGACCTGCAGCCCGCGGCGCTGTCGCTGCAGCCGCTGCTGCGCCGCACGCTGCGCGCCGGTGCCGAGGCGGGTGCGCTGGCCGGGCTGGTGTCCGGGTCGGGGCCCTCGTGTGCCTTCCTGTGCGCCGACGCCGACGCCGCCGTCGCGGTGGCCGCAGAACTCTCCGGGCTGGGCGTGGCGAAGGCGGTGCGCACCGCGTACGGCCCGGTGCCCGGTGCCCGGCTCATCCCCGCCGCGCACTAGCGGCACGCACGAGAACAGGAACGCAACAGATGGCTCCGGGTACCAACACCTCGCTGGTGATCGCCGAGAAGGTGAGCAAGAGCTTCGGCATCAAGCCGCTGCTGTCCGAGGTGAGTGTCGGCGTGCACGAGGGCGAGCGCATCGGCGTCGTCGGCCTCAACGGCGGCGGCAAGACGACCCTGCTGGAGATCCTCGCCGGGATCACCGAGCCGGACTCCGGCCGGGTCTCCCGGGTCGGCGGGCTGGAGCTGGTGACCGTCACCCAGCGCGGCGAACTCCCTTCCGGCACAACGGTTTCCGACGTGGTCCTCGGCGCCGGTGCGGCCGAACACGAGTGGGCCGCCGACGCCCGTATCCGGGGAATCCTCGCCGGACTCGGGGTGGACGAGCTGCTGGGCCGGGACACCGGGGCGCTCTCGGGCGGGCAGCGCCGCCGGGTCGCGCTGGCCGCGGCGCTCATCACCGACGCCGACCTGCTGATCCTCGACGAGCCGACCAACCACCTGGACATCGAAGGCGTGCACTGGCTGGCCGAGCATCTGATCGCCCGGCGCAGCGCGCTGGTGGTGGTGACGCACGACCGCTGGTTCCTCGACACCGTCGCCCAGCGCACCTGGGAGGTGCATTCGGGGCGGGTCGACGAATACGACGGCGGCTACAACGACTGGATCTTCGCGCGGGCCGAGCGCTCCCGGCTGGCCGACGCCGCCGAGGAGCGGCGCCGGAATCTGGCGCGCAAGGAACTCGCCTGGTTGCGCCGCGGCGCCCCGGCTCGGACCTCCAAGCCCAAGTACCGGGTCGAGGCCGCCGAGAAGCTGATCGCCGACGTCCCGCCGCCGCGGGACACGGTGACCCTGTCGGCGTTCGCCAAGCGGCGGCTCGGCCGGGTGGCGATCGAGTTGGAGAACGCGCAGGTGCACGCCCCGGCCGCGGCCGACGGCAGCCCGGGGGCGACGCTACTGACCGACACCACCTGGCGACTGGCGCCCGGCGAGCGCATCGGTCTGGTGGGCGTCAACGGCTCGGGCAAGACCACACTGCTGCGCGCGCTGGCCGGTGAGGTGCCGGTGACGCCGGGCAAGCGCATCGTCGGCAAGACGGTGGAACTGGGCTGGCTGCGCCAGGAGCTCGACGATCTGGACGAGTCGATGCGGGTGCTCGACGCCGTCGAGGAGGTGGCCGGGCACGTCACGCTGGGCGACCGGGAACTGTCGGCGAGCCAGCTGGCCGAGCGGCTGGGTTTCTCGCCGGCCCGCCAGCGCACCCCGATCGGCGATCTGTCCGGCGGTGAACGCCGGCGCCTGCAGTTCACCCGGGTGCTGATGGCCGAACCCAACGTGCTGCTGCTGGACGAGCCGACCAACGACCTGGACATCGACACCCTGCAGCAGTTGGAGGACCTGCTCGACTCGTGGGCGGGCACGCTGGTGGTGATCAGTCACGACCGCTATCTGATCGAGCGCATCTGCGATTCGACGTGGGCGCTGTTCGGCGACGGGAAGCTGACCAACCTGCCGCGCGGCATCGATCAGTACCTGGAGCGCCGCGCCGACCTCGCCGCCCCGCCTGCCCAGTCCCCCCGTAGGTCGAGCGCAGTCGAGACCCGAACCGCAGTCTCTCGCGGGTCGAGCGCAGTCGAGACCCCGTCGCTCAGCGCCGCCGATCACCAGGCCGCGCGCAAGGCGGTGAGCCGTGCCGAACGTCAGCTGGAGAAACTCGGGAAACGGGAATCGGAACTGCACGCCGCGATGATCGAGGCGGCCGTCGATCCGACGGCGCTGGCCGGTCTGAACGACGAACTACAGGCGGTACTCGCCGACAAGGAGGCCGTCGAACTCGAGTGGATGGCGGCCGCCGAGCTCCTCGAAGGATGAGTCTCGGCGGCAGCCGCTCGCACGTCGATGTGGAGCGCTTCCCCGACGACCCACACAAGTCCAGAAGTATGTCACCGATGTGACTGGAGTGGCCAGTGTGGTTATAGAACGGCGACCTACCCGTGACCAGGCTGGAGTTCCGCTGCTCGGGGCTGGGGTTCCGCTGCGCGGGGCTGGCAGACCGCGACGGTCCGGGTGAGGCCGAGCCGCGCGGTGAAGCCGCTGTCGTGTGAGGCGACGACCAGGGCGCCGGTCCACGCGTTCAGCGCAGTCAGCAGCGACTCGACCGTGCCGACGTCCAGATTGTTGGTGGGCTCGTCGAGGATCAGTAGCTTCGGCTCCGGGTTCGCAAGCAGCGCCAGCGCCAGACCGGCGCGCAGGCGCTCGCCGCCGGACAGCTCGTGCAGCGCCCGCTCGGAGGCGTGGCCGAGGAAACCGAAGCGCGCCAGGTGCGCGTGCAGCTGTTCCGGCTCGCCGCTCGGGGCCGCGGCGCGGGCGGCCTCGGCAACGCTGAGGGATTCGGAGCCGCGTGCCTCGTCGTCGAACGAGATCACCTGCGGGACAAAGACGTACGGGACGACGATCGCGCTCGCGTCGGCGGTGAGGGCGGCCAGCAGCCGGGACTTGCCCGCACCGTTGCGTCCGGTCACCAGCACCCGTTCGGCGCCGGTGATCGGCAGGCGCGGATCGACCACGATCTGGATGCCGGGTGCCACCTCCGGCTCCGGCAGCCGCAGTGCCGGCGCGGTGGGGTTGCGGCGCCGGCTGCGCAGCTCGTCGAGTTCCTCCCGCGCCTGGGCCACGGAATCCCGTTGTCCGCGCTCGAGTTTGCCCGCCGAAACCTCCGCCTTGCCGGCGCGCAGCCCGGCGACGATCGGCGGCACCCGCTTCTGCGCCTGGGCGCGCTGAGCGGTGCGCCGACGGCGGGCGAGCGCGGTCTGCGCGTCGTCGAACTGTCGCTGTTCGCGGCGCACCTGGGCGGCCGCAGCGGCCGTCTGCTCGGCGTGCGTCCGCGCCTCGGCGGCCAGCACCTCTCGATAGTGCGCGTAGTCGCCGCCGAACGACCGGACCGCACCGTCGCGCAGCTCCAGGGTGTGGCCGGCCCGGTTCAGCAGTTCCAGGTCGTGGCTGACGGTCAGGACCGCACCGCCGAACTCGTCGAGCGCGCGGTAGAGCCGAGTGCGGGACTCGGCGTCCAGGTCGTTGGTCGGCTCGTCCAGCAGCAGCACGCCGGGCTCGGCCAGCAGCGCCCGCACCAGGGTCAGGGTTCGGTACTGGCCGCCGGAGAGCCGGGTGAGTGGGCGGTCCAGATCGGTGGGCAGGCCGAGGCGGTCGAGCCGGGCCGCGGCGCGGGCCTCGACGTCCCAGGCGTCGCCGACCACGTCGAAGTCGGCGGGGTCCACGCTGCCCGCCTCGATGCGGCGCAGCGCGGCCAGCACCGGGGTCAGGCCGAGGCCGTCGGCGACGGTACCGGCGCCGGGGAGTGCCGGCGACTGGCGGACCAGGGCGACGTCGGCGGCGGCGCGGACGCTGCCGCGGTCCGGTCTGCGCACCCCGGCGAGGACTTCCAGCAGGGTGGTCTTACCCGCGCCGTTGTCGCCGACCAATCCGGTCAGTCCCGGGCCGAGAGACAGTTCGACGCCGTCGAGGACGGGCGAGCCGTCCGGCCAGGAGAAGTGCAGTCCGGTCGCGCTCAGCAGGACCGGCGAGGCAGGGGAGGTTTGGGTGGGGAAGGTCTGGGTGGGGGAGGTCTGGGTGGGGAAGGGCATGTCGTCTCCCGACGCTACGGCCGTGCGCATCCGGTGTCCACGGGTTTTCCGGGCTCCGCGCATCACCCGGGGATCGGCGCGCGGTGGCTGCGCTAGCGTGTGGGCATGTCCTACATCCGCACCCAGGTGGCCAACGGCGTCGGCGAGATCGTGCTCGACCGCCCGAAGGCGCTCAATGCCCTCGACCAGACGATGATCGACGACATGTACCGGGTCCTGCTCGAATGGGGCGACGACGACGCCGTCGAACTGGTGCTGGTCACGTCGGCCAGTGAGCGCGCCTTCTGCGCTGGCGGCGACATCCGGGCGATCCGGGAGAATGCGCTCTCCGGCGACACCGCGGCCATCACCGAGTACTTCTCCAGCGAATACCGGCTCAACCAGCTGATCGCCGAGTACCCGAAGCCCTACATCGCGCTGATCGACGGCGCGGCGATGGGCGGCGGCCTGGGCATCAGCGTGCACGGCGAACTGCGCGTGGTCACCGAGAAGGCGCTCATCGCCATGCCGGAGACCGCGATCGGCTTCTTCCCCGACGTGGGCGCCACCTACTTCCTGCCGCGGCTGCCCGAGGGCGTCGGACTGTGGCTGGGGCTGACCGGTGCGCGTCTGCGGGGCGCGGACGCCGTCGCCGTCGGCCTGGCCACGCACTTCGTGCCGTCCGATCAACTCGGGGAGGTGGCCCGGGCGCTGCGCGAGGGCCGAGGCCCGCGCGCGGCGCTGGAGAACCACCGCGCCCCGGTGTCGACCGAGCTGCCGCTGGCCAAGATCGCGAGCTACTTCCCGTCCGACGCCGCGCCGGCCGCGATCCTGGGCGGCCTGCGCGGCGCCGTGAACGACGAATGGGCGGCGCAGACGGCGGCACTGTTCGACGGCGCCTCGCCCACCAGCCTGGACGTGACCGCCGCGTTACTGCGCGCCGGGGCGCAGAGTTCACTGGCGCAGTGTCTGGAACGGGAACTGCACGCCGCCGAGACCATCACCGCCACCCACGACTTCGCCGAGGGCGTCCGGGCCGTGTTGGTCGACAAGGACCGGAATCCGAGGTTCGCGCCGCCGACGCTCGACGCGGTGGACCCGGCCGTCGTCGCCCGCATCGCCGGGGTTTGACAGTCGGCGCCTGAGGAGACCGTCAGCTCCCGGCGGTGGCGATGAGCGGGGCGATCGGGTGATCGCCGGGTACGTCGAGCAGCAGTGCCGCGCCGTCGAGCGGGCCGCCGTACGGTGCGCCGGTGACGATGCCGGGCTCCGCCTGCGCCACGAGGTCCCGGAAGCGGGTCCGCAGGCGCGGATTGGCGGTGAGCACGGCGCCCATCCAGCTGACCCGCCAGGGGTCGCCGGGCCGGCGGCCGGCACCGTGCAGCGCGGCACCGATCGACAGGGCTAGTTCGGCGGCGGCCGCGTCGAGGATGCGTCCGGCCTCGGTGTCGCCCGCATCGGCGGCCGCGGCGACGGCTTTCGCGAAGCCCGCGGTGCGGCGCACCCGCAGCGGGTCGGCCTGGACCACCATGTAGATCTCCGGCAGCGCTCCGAACTCCGCCTCGGCCAGCTCGGTCAGCGCGGTGGCCGGACCGCGGCCGTCGAAGGCGCGCAGCGCGGCCTCCACGCCGGCCCGGCCGATCCAGTAGCCGCTGCCCGCATCGCCGAACATGCCCCAGCCGTCCACCTTGGCGGTGCCGATGCCGACGCCCAGGGAGACCACCCCGGTGCCCGCGGCCACCACGGCGCCGAACTCGAGCCGGTTGGCCGCGAGGTACGAGGTCACCGAATCGTGGGCGAGCGCCACCCGGGTGATGCCCAGCGGCGCGCACGCGGTGAGCAGTTCGCCCGGCCGGGTGGCGCCGGGTGTCAGACCGGAGACGCCGGCCGCGAGTTCCGCCCCGGACAGTGCAGTACCGGACAGTGCAGTACCGGACAGCGTGATATCGGACAGGGCCGGGTCGCGCAGGGCCTGCTCGGCGATCGCGGCGACCTGCGGAACCACTGGACGGTCGGTGCGGACCCCGGGGAGCTCGACGACCAGCGGCTGTGTCCCACCGGCGCCGCTGACGCGCACCCGGGCGCCGGTCTGGCCGCAGTCGATCGCGATGCGCGGCCGGGGGTGCGTCATCAGTCCGCCGCGGCGACGAGCGGGGCCAGGGTGAGGTCCGGGAATTCCTTTTCGATGAACTGCAGCCGCCACTTGTCGCTGAAGAGTGCCAGGACGGCGCCGTCGCTGCGGGTGAAGACCTCCACGCCGCGCTGCTTGGCCAGCTCCGGGGCGCTGGCCTCGTCGGTGCGCCGGGCCAGCGAGTAGCCGAGCGGCTCGAGGATGGTGTCGACGTTGAACTCGGCCTTCATCCGGGCGGTCACCACCTCGAACTGCATGGGGCCGACGGCCGCCAGCACGGGGGAGGCGTCGCCGCGCAGATCGTTGCGCAGCACCTGCACCACGCCCTCGGCGTCGAGCTGGTCGATCGCCTTGCGGAACTGCTTGTACTTGTCGGCGGTGGTGACGCGCAGCGAGGAGAAATGCTCCGGCGCGAACGACGGGATCGGCGGGTACTGCACCTTCGGCTCGGTGAACAGGGTATCGCCGGGGGCCAGCGCCATGGCGTTGACCAGGCCCACCACGTCGCCGGGGTAGGCGGTGTCGACGGTGGAGCGGTCGCGGCCGAAGACGGCCTGGGCGTACTTGGTGGCGAA
>CAZEOP010000118.1:0-9997 GCA_964513715.1 uncultured Gordonia sp. | reverse complement strand
ACCGACGCGGCCTGCGCCTCGATCGACAGATTGCGGTGCAGCACGCCCATGCCGCCGGCCCGGGCCATCGCGATCGCCATCCGCGATTCGGTGACGGTGTCCATCGCGGAACTGACCAGCGGCACGCGCAGCGTGATCTCGCGCGTCAGTCGCGAGGAGGTGTCCACGGCGTTCGGCACCACATCCGAAGCCGAGGGAAGGAGCAGTACGTCGTCGAAGGTGAGGCCGAGCATGGCGACCTTGGCGGGATCGTCTCCGCCGGTGCGAACGTGCGTCATCTTTCCATCCTATCGGCCAGGTGGAAGCGGGGCCGCATCGACCGCCGGCGATCGGCTACGGTGGAGGCGTGCACGACCGCTACCCGCCCGGCATGCCGCCGGACCCCTTCGCCGACGATCCGAGCGACCCCGCCGCGGCCCTCGATGCGCTGGAGCCGGGAGTGCCGCTCGACGCGGCCGAGCGCGAGGCCGTTCGCGAAGATCTGGCCGATCTGGACGTCTACGAGAAGCTGCTGGCACCGCGCGGAGTGCGCGGGCTGGTCGTGGTCTGCGAGGACTGCCGGGAGGACCACTTCCACGACTGGGACATGTTGCGCGCCAGCCTGCACCAGCTGCTGGCCGACGGCTCGGTGCGCCCGCACGAGCCGGCCGTCGATCCGCGGCCCGAGGACTACGTCACCTGGGACTACTGCCGAGGCTTCGCCGACGCGCACGCGATCTTCCGCCACCGCCGCTGACCGGTCCTCCCCACCCCGTCGGACTGTCAAGCCGTCGGGCCGTCAGGTCCGCCGAGCCGTTCGATCCGCCCGGCGATCCGCCGGAAAACCCGCCTCGTCAGCCGATGCGGAAGGTGAAGGTCGGGAACTGCCGCATCTGCTGGGTCGGCTTCGCCGCGTCCGGCACACTGGTCGCCGCCGGATCCACCGTAGGCTCCACGGTGTCGCTGCCCGGGGCCGGGCGCGCCGGCGGCGTGCTCGACGGCACCGTGACCGACGGCCGCGAGGGCGAGCCGGAGACCTCCGGCGGCAGCGACGAGGGGTCGCCGGAGGACGGCACCGACGGCGTCGCGGTGTCGGTAACCGGCACCTGACTGTCCGAATCAACCGCACCGTCGCCGGGCGTGGCCGACGAGCTGGCCGACGACGTGGTGGACTTGCTGGGCTGCGTGCTCGACGGCACCAGCTTGCCCAGGGTCTCGTCCTGCAGACGACGGATCCACTGGCTCATCCGGTCGCGGGTCGCCGGGTCGTGCACCGGGTCCAGCTCCATCCGCGCCTGCGCCACCAGCACGGCGGCCCGAGCGGTGTCGCCGGCAGCCAGCGCAGTCTCGGCCTGTTCCAGGCTGCTCTGCACGTTGACCGTCGCCTGGGTCTGCTGCGCCTGCTCGGCGAAGACCACCTTCTTGACGTTCCACAGCGGATCGCCCGGCTGGGAGTTCTCCGAGAGCACCAGCAGTCCGGCGGCGGCCACGGCGGTGATCGCCGCGGCTCCGGCGATGATCCGCAGCCGGCGCGAGGTGTTGGCACGGCGACGGCGCTCGGCGTCGGCGGCGATCGCGTGCTCCACGTCGGCGAGGGTGGGCGTCACCGGCACCGGTGCGGCGAGCACCTCTTCGCGCCAGGCATTCATCAGCGCCGACAGGAGCTGTTCGTCGCGGTCCGGGTCGGGCAGCGAATAGCCCTCCGACAGCTCGTCGAGGAACAGGTCGTCGCGGTGGACGGCGGTCAGATCGACGTGTGCGCCGGACGGGTCGAAATCGTCGTCGTGCATCAGCGCTCACCTCCCGGACTCAGGGTCTTCTTCAGTTTCGCCAGTGCCCGGTGCTGGGCGACGCGCACCGCGCCCGGGCTACTGCCGACGGCCTCGGCCGTCTCCTCGGCCGACAGGCCCACCACGAGGCGCAGCATGAGGATCTCGCGCTGCTTCTCCGGCAGGATTTCGAGCAGTTCGCCCATGCGACGGCTCGCGTCGCTGTCGATCGCGAGCTGCTCGGGCCCGGAGGAGATGTCCACCGATTCGGGGATCGTCTCCACCGGATCGGCCTTGATGCGAGCGGCCGAGCGCAGCGCGTCGGCCACCTTGTGCGCGGCGATGCCGTAGACGAATGCCATGAATGGCCGGCCCTGGTCTTGGTACCGGGGCACTGCCGTCATCACCGCCATCAACACCTCCTGCGCCACGTCGTCGGCAGAGAACAGGTGCCGTTCACCGGCACCCATCCGCGCCCGGCAGTAACGCAGGACTGGTTCCCGCACACTCTCGAGCACTGAGCTCAGCGCATCGCGGTCGCCAACGGCCGCCTCGCGAACCTTCCGGTCCAGCGCCTCACCTGTCAGTTTCATCGTCACCTAGTGCTCAAAGTGTTACAGCGGCGCTGCGGCCACCGGTCCAGGTTACCGGCCGAGCCGTTCCCCCGAGGACAGGGGCACCATCGCCATCCCCCGCTCCGCGAGGCGGCCGCGCAGGACGACGACCGTCTCGCGCCATCCCCCCGCCTCGGGTGACAGGCCTGCTAGGAGGCTCGCGGCGGCCCATTGCAGCGGCAGCAGATCCAGCGCCGCGGCGTCGTCGAAGGCCGCTTCACCACCGGCGAGCGCCGGTCCGGTGTCGCCGCACGCGGCGTCGACGGCCGCCGCGATCAACGCGGTCTTGAGCCGGTGCCGCGGCGACGGCACGGCGGCCGCCAGCTCCCGGGCGTCGGCGATCGCGGCCTGTGCCCGGGGCAGATCGCCGGCGTAGAGCCCCCATTCGGCCGACACCCACGCCCAGCGCAGCCGGCTGCGCGCGATGGTGCGCCAACCGCCGTCGCCGGACCGCGGGTCCGCGCCGGCCGTGTCCAGGTGCGTCCGGGCCCGCTCGAGCAGACGGCGGGACAGCGCGAACTCCCCGATTCCCAGATTGTCGGCGGCCAGCCCGATCAGCCCGTCCAGCCAGGCCGCCGACAGCCATGCATCGCCGGGATCTTCGACGGCCCGCGCCGCCAGCACGCAGGCCCGCCCGTCACCGCACCGAGCCAGTGCGTGGCCGCCGGCCTGCCGGGTGAGCGAGGCGCGGGTGCTGTGCGCCAGGGAGGCCAGGGCCGGGGTGATTTGCGGATCGGCCACCAGCGCGGCGAGCGCGGTGCGGGCCGCCGCGACCCGGCCGTGCGCACCCAATTCCACCGCGTCGGCCCACGCTGTGCGCGGCGCTTCGTCGTCGTGCATCGTTCTCGCTCTCGCCCCCGACTCGTCTTCGCGGCCTGCGCCGCCGGCCCCCGAATCACATGTTTCCCCAGCCGTAACATCCGGTGACTTCTTGTGACCATCGGGTGACGCCGGGCCACGTCGTGTTCACTCCGTGTTTCGTCCCTGCGGAGTATCCCCTGGACGACGTACCGGCCGTTAACCTGACCGTGAGATGCGCCCTCGAATCGCAGGTCAGCGCTGTTTGACGCCTCCGAAGCCGCCGCCCTAGCGTGAGCCCCATGAACCGAGACACGCTCCTTCCCGGTCCCAACGCCGACTTCTGGGACTGGCAGATCGACGGACACTGCCGCGGCCTGGACTCGGCGGTCTTCTTCCACCCCGAGGGCGAGCGCGGCCACGCACGACTGCAGCGCGAGCGGCGCGCCAAGGCCATCTGCGCGCAGTGCCCGGTGCTGGCCCGCTGCCGCGAGCACGCACTGAACACCGACGAGGTCTACGGCATCTGGGGTGGTCTCGGCGAACACGAGCGGACCGTGCTGCGCCGCCGCCGGCCCGCACACCCGGGACTGCTGGGCGCCGCCTCCTGACCCGACGGCGGCATCCCGACGGCGGGCCTCCCGACGACGAAAAGACCACCGCCTCCGCAGCGAACTGCGGAGGCGGTGGTCTCTACTGCGATGCTGTCAGCCGACGTTGCCGATTGTCGGCTCAGCCGACGACGACGATTGTCAGCTCAGCCGACGACGGCGAGGATGTCGCGCGCCGAGAGGATCAGGTACTCCTGACCGCCGTAGCGCACCTCGGTGCCGCCGTACTTGCTGTAGATGACGGTGTCACCTTCCTTGACGTCGACCGGGATGCGGTTGCCCTGGTCGGTCACGCGGCCCTCGCCCACGGCGATGACCTTGCCCTCCTGGGGCTTCTCCTTCGCCGAATCCGGGATGACCAGACCGGAAGCGGTGGTCGTCTCGGCCTCGACGGCCTGGATCAGGATCTTGTCTTCCAGCGGCTTGATGTTCACGCCTGCCACGATGTCAGTCCTTTGCTCGTGTCACTGATACGTTTGCCGGCCTCGGATCGGTTGCCGCGTCGTCGCGGGTGCCGCGGCGGTGATCCAGAGCCGATTAGCACTCTACCCAGATGAGTGCCAACCCTCAACCGGCGGACCGCTCAGCGCGGGGTGACGACGGTCAGCTGGCCGGAGATGTGCTGGGTGCCGTAGACCACGCCGGTCTGCGGATCGACGACGATCGTGTGCACGGCCTTGCCGACGGGCACCGTCGCGAGGATCGCCCCGGAATCGGCGTCGAGCACGGTGATCGACTTCTTCTGCAGGTTGGCGGTGTAGACCCGGCGCCGCTGCGCGTCGATCGCGACCTTCGACGGGCTGGTCCGGGTGTCGATGGTCTGGGTAATCGTCAGCGAGTCCGGATCAATGATCGAGATCTTGCCGGTGTCGAAGCTGGCCGCCCACACCCGGCCGGTCGCCGGGTCCACCTTGGGCCGCGAGTTCGACGGCGTGACGATCTTCTTGATCACCCGCTGGGTCTTCAGGTCGATCACCGCGACGAAGTTGTCCTTCTTCTCCTGGTAATCGGCGTTGCCCACATAGAGACGGTCCCGGCTCTGGTCCACGTCCAGGAACGAGGCCTTGTTCAGGTTCGGGATGTCGCGCAGGTGCCGGCCGCTGGCCGAATCGAAGACGGCCACCTTGCCCGTGCCGTTCAGTCCGACGTAGAAGCGGCCGCGCACGGTGTCGGCCACCGCGCCCATCGGGTGCGAGGTCGGCAGCGCGGTCAGATTGCGCGGCGAGACCGCCTTGTCGTCCATGCCGAAGACGGTGACGCCGCTCGCATGGGCGTTGGTGACCAGCACGCGGCCGCGCACCGGATCGATCGCCAAACCGTCGGGCACCTGCGGCGTGGGCACCAGTTCGGTGGACCCGATCATCATCGCGCCCCACGGCTGGTTGGCCAGGTCGATGCTCCGCACCGGCTTGTTCTTGGCGGTGCTGAACACGGTGACCTGCGGGGTCACCGGGAACTCGCCCAACAGGACGTCCTTGCCGGTGGTCCGGAAGGGATCGTTGTTGTCGGCGATGAACAGCTGGTGGCGCTCCGGGTCGAGGGCCAGTTCGCCACCGCTGGTCACCCCGGCCGGCACCGACGCGACCTGATAAGCGGGCTCGGCATGCGCCAGCGCGGGGGTCAGCAGCGACAGGGCGGCGGCGACGGTGACGCCGCAGGCCGCCCGGCGGGAGTACGATCGAGAAGACATAAGGCTAGGCTAACTTAGCAACCCCGTCGACCGAAACCTCGACGGGAAGTCCCCGCTGAAAGGCGCTGTGTCCCGAGACCTCACCCCCGCGCAATCGGCCGTGTGGTTCGCCCAGCAGCAGGTGGGCGATGCCCCCGTCTATCAGTGCGCCGAACGCGTCGACATCCGCGGCGACTTCGACGCCGCGCGCTTCGCCCGGGTGCTGACCAGCTGCCTGCGGCGCCTCCCCGCCCTGAACGCGGACTACCGCGACAAGGGCGACGGGCCCCGCGCCGTCCCCGATCCCCGCCCGCACGAGGTCGTCGTGCATCGCATTGCGAATACCGGGATCGCGAATACCGGGGCCGAGAGTGACGGGGTCGAGAGTGACGGGGCACTCGAGCCGATCATCGCGGCGGCGCTGACCCCGTCGCACCCGGGTCCGGGGATCAGCGGCGACCGGCTCTCCGCCCAGCAGCTGATCGCCGTGTCGGCCGATCATCACATCTGGATCCCTCGCATCCACCACATCGCCGTGGACGGCTACTCCTTCGCCCAACTGCTTCGCTGGGTGGCGGACTCGTACACCGCCGACCTGACCGGGCAGCCGCAGCCGGCTCCCCCGTTCGCCCCGCCCGGGGCCGTAACCGCCGGCACCGATGCGCCCGGCCCGCTGCCCGACGAGGCCGATGCCGCGTTCTGGCATCGCTACACCGAGCCGGACCGGCCGGCCTCGCTCTCGCCCGCCGAACCCGCACCGGCCACCGCCCGCGCCCACCGCACCGGCATCCGGCTCGATCCGCCGGCCACCCCGGCCCGGCGCGGCTGGGCCGAGTCGACCATCGCGGCCCTGGCCGGCTATGTCGCCGCCTGGTCCGGTGAGACGACGGTGACCCTCGGCGTTCCGTGGGCCAATCGCACCCTCGGCGCACCGCCGACCCTCGAGCCGACGGTCAACATTCTGCCGCTGCGGCTCGGCGTCTCCCCGGCGATGACCGTCGACCAGCTGGTCGGCGCGGTGACCCGGGAACTCGACACGGTCCGCCCGCACACCCGGTACCGGGCCGAGCAGTTGCGCCGCGACCTCGGCGTGGTCGGCAGCGGCACCCCGCTGTTCGGCCCCGGCGCCAACCTCAAATACTTCACCCCGCAACTGACCTTCGGACCGGCGACGGGCACCGTCACCAACCTGGCGATGGGCCCGGTCGACGACCTGACCGTCACCGGCTCACCGCAGGACGACGGCGGCTTCCTGCTCGAGGTCGAGGCCGCCCCCGGCCGCTACACCGCCGCGGACACCCGTCGCCACGCCCGGCGGCTGGGCGCCCTGGTCCGCCGCTTCCACGAGGACGACGGCGATTCCCTGCTGGGCGCCCTGCCGATCGCAGGACCCGACGAGGTGCACGCCGAAATCACCGAGCGCAACCGCACCGCCGAGCCGGAGCTGCTGGCCCTCGCCGAGGGGACCACCCTCACCGAGCTGCTGCACCGCGCCGCACACCGCCACGCCGACCGGCCCGCACTGCGCCGGGCCGACGGCACCGGCGCCCTCACCTACCGGCAGTTGCACGAGGCCGCCGCGGAGCTGGCCGCCGCCCTGCGCACGCGCGGTGTCGGCCGCGGGGACGTCGTCGCCCTCGTGCTGGAGCGGTCCCCGGAGCTGGTCTGCTCGATGCTGGCCACCCTGACCTGCGGCGCGGCCTATCTCCCGATCGATCCCGCGCTGCCCGAGGCCCGGATCGGCTCGATGCTCGACGACGCCGGGGCACGCGTGGTGCTGACCTCCCCCGACGCAGCAGCCTCCCCCGACGCAGGGGCCGCCCCGGACCCGTCGGCGGCGCCGGATCGCAACCGGTCCGACTGGCGATCCGGCGACCTGCGGCTGCACGTCAGCGCACGGCGACCGGGAACCCCGGCCGCGGCGGCGGGTCCGCCGTCGCCCGCCGATGCGGCCTATCTGATCTTCACCTCGGGCTCCACCGGCCGACCCAAGGGCGTGGTGGTAGAGCACCGCGCCATCGTGAATCGTCTCGGCTGGATGGACCGCGCCTTCCGCCTCACCCCCGGCGACCGCGTACTGCAGAAGACACCGGCCTCGTTCGACGTCTCGGTCTGGGAGTTCTTCTGGCCGCTGATCACCGGCGCGCAACTGGTGCTCGCCACCGGTGGCATCGAACGAGACAGTCCCGCGCTGGCCGCCGAGCTGACCCGCAACGCCGTCACCGTCTGTCATTTCGTGCCGTCCGCCTTCGCGGCCCTGCTGGCCGCGATCGGCGAAAGCCGAGGCACCGACGTCGTCGCACCCCGGTTGCGGCTGGTGATCTGCTCGGGCGAGGCGCTCCCCGCGCCGGTGCTCGCGCGCGGGCGCCGGCTGCTGGCGGGCGCAGCGATCCACAATCTGTACGGACCGACCGAGGCCGCCGTCGACGTGACCGCGTGGAGCCCCGGACCGGACTGGGACGCCGCGCAGGTGCCGATCGGCTCCCCGATCGCGAACACCGCCTGCTACGTCCTCGACTCCGCGCTGCGCCCGCAGCCGGCCGGGGCCGTCGGCCAGCTGTACCTGTCGGGTATCCAACTGGCCCGCGGTTACGCCGCGCGTCCCGGGCTCACCGCCGAGCGTTTCCTCGCCGATCCCTTCGCCGCCGGAGCCCGGATGTACGCCACCGGCGATCTGGTGCACCGCGACACCGACGGCCGGCTGATCTACGACGGCCGGATCGACGATCAGGTGAAGGTGCGCGGCCGGCGTATCGAGCTCGGCGAGATCGAGACCGCGCTGGCCCGCCTGCCCGGGGTGGACCGGGCCGCGGTGCTGACCCGCGAGGTGGAGACCGGCACCGGCCCGGCGACCCTGATCGTCGGCTATGTGGTGCCTGAGGACACCGCACCCAAGGACACCGTGCCGGAGGGCGCCGGCCTCGCACCGGACCGGCTGCGCGAACAGCTGGCCCGGGAGTTGCCGTCGTACCTGGTCCCGGACGCGATCGTGCTGCTCGACGCACTGCCGGTGACCCGCAACGGCAAACTGGATCGACGCGCACTGCCCGCGCCCCGGCTGGGTTCGGACACCGTCATCGCACCCGACTCGGTCACCGAGGCCGCCCTGGAACCGCTGTTCGCCGCCGCTCTCGGCCGGGACCGGATCTCGGTGCACGACAGCTTCTTCGACCTGGGCGGCACCTCGCTGAGCGCGGCGGTCCTGGCCGGGCGCTGCGCCGCGGCCCTCGGCGTCCCGGTCGGCGTCGCGGACCTGTTCGCCGCCCCGTCGGTCGGCGCGCTGGCCCGCCGGCTGGACGGCGACCGGTCGATCGATCCGTTCGGCCGGCTGCTCACCCTGCGCGCCACCCCGGCGGGCAGCGGGCGCGCCCCGGTCTTCGCCATCCACCCGGCCGGTGGGCTGGGCTGGTGCTACGTCGGCCTGCTCCCCGAACTGCACCCGGACACCGGGCTGTACACACTGCAGGCCGACGGGCTGACCGGCGGCGACCTCCCGGCCTCGCTGAGCGAGGTCGTCGATGCCTACCTCGAGGCGATCGAGGCGGTGGCCCCCGACGGACCGATCCGGCTGCTCGGCTGGTCGGTGGGCGGCGTGATCGCCCACCAGCTCGCGGTGGCCGCCGCGGCCCGCGGCCGCGAGGTGCGCCAGACGGTGCTGCTGGATGCCTATCCGAGCGAGTCCTGGCGCGACCGGCCGCCGGCCTCACCGGCCGAGATCCGCCGGGCACTGCTGATCATGGCCGGCGCCGACACCGCCGACGCCCTGGACAGCGACGACGACGTGCTCGCCGCGCTGCGCGGCACCCGCACCCCGCTCGGGAGCCTGTCGACCGAGCAGGTGGCCCGGATCTCCCGGGTCGTCGCGCACTTCGCCGAGCTGATGCGCACCCACCGCACCCGGGTGCTCGACGGCGACGTCTGGCATGTCGCCGCGGCGGCGAGCACCGAGGACTTCCTGGATCCGGCCGCCTGGGCGGCCGCGGTGACCGGCACCGTGCACCGCACGGCCCTGCCCGTCACCCATCCCGGCATAGTGGCGCCGGAGTCGCTGGCCGCGATCGCCGCGCTGCTGGACGGGGCGGCCCCCGGTGTTGCGCCGGGGGCGACCAGCGACGCCGAGCGGCTGCGCGCGGCGATCGTCGACGGCGATCCGGGGCCGGAGGCCCCGGCGGTGATCGCCGCGCTCGCCGAGCACGGCACCCCGCTGCTGACCGACGACCCCGACGATCCCGGGCGCCAGCGCCTGCTGCTGACCTACCTCGCCGAGCCGGACGTCGCGGGCGTCTACCTCTGGGCCAACCGGCTCACCGACGGTGCCCGGCAGGATCGCGGGCAACTGCGGCGCTGGGGCGGCACCGACCTCTGGTTCACCGAGTTCCCGATCACCCGCGACACCATGGCCTCGTACCGGATCTACCCGTACCGCGCCGACGACTCGGCGCTGCACGACGGCCGGCTGCACTACTCGCGGGCCGTGGCCGCGGCCGCGATCGTCGACCCGACCGCCCGGGACGCGGCGCAGCTGCCGTTCGGTTCGGTGCTGCGCGGCTCGGCCGC
>CAZEOP010000117.1:0-10066 GCA_964513715.1 uncultured Gordonia sp. | reverse complement strand
GATGGAGATCAGCGCCAGATCGTGCTCGTCGGCGAAGACGCGCAGCTCGTCGGTGCGGGCCATCTCGCCCTCGTCCTTCTGGCTGACGATCTCGCAGATCACACCGGCCGGCCGCATGCCGGCCAGCCGGGCCAGGTCGACGGCGGCCTCGGTGTGTCCGGGCCGGCGCAGCACACCGCCTTCCTTCGCGCGCAGCGGCACCACATGGCCGGGCCGGGTGAAGTCGTGGGCCTGTGAATCGGCCTCGGCGAGCTTGCGGATGGTGGTGGCGCGGTCGGCGGCGCTGATACCGGTGCCGATGCCCTCGCGCGCGTCGACGGTGACCGTGTAGGCGGTGCCGTGCTTGTCCTGGTTCACCGAATACATCGGTGGCAGGCCCAGCCGGTCGCAGTCGGCGCTCTCCAGCGGCACGCACAGGTAGCCGGAGGTGTAGCGCACCATGAACGCGACCAGCTCGGGGGTGGCCTTCTCAGCCGCGAAGATCAGGTCGCCTTCGTTCTCGCGGTCCTCGTCGTCGACCACCACCACGGCCTTGCCGGCGGCGATGTCGGCGAGGGCCCGCTCGATGCTGTCGAGCCGGGTCTGCTGGGTCACGTCACTCATCTCATTCGCCCTTCCGCTGGGTCAGTCGCTCCACATATTTGGCGATCACATCGACCTCGAGGTTCACCCGCTGGCCCACCCGGGCGGTGCCCAGGATGGTCTCGGCCAGCGTGGTCGGGATCAGCGAGACCTCCAGCCAGTCCCGGCCGGCGTCGTCGCCGACTGCCGAGACGGTCAGCGAGGTGCCGTCGACGGTGATCGAACCCTTCTCGACGACGTACCGCGCCAAATCCGCCGGCACCGCGATGCGGACCACCGTCCAGTGCTCGGTCGGCGAGATCGCCAGGATCTCCCCCACGCCGTCGACGTGGCCCTGCACGATGTGCCCGCCGAAGCGGCCGCCGGCCGCCATGGCACGCTCCAGATTCACCGGGGCCCCGGCGCCGAGCGCCCCGAGGGAGCTGCGCTGCAGGGTCTCGTCCATCACGTCGACGGTGAAGGCCTCGCCGTCGCGCTCCACCACGGTGAGGCAGACGCCGTTCACCGCGATCGAGTCGCCCGGGGAGGCATCGGAGACGACCAGGGGGCCGCGGATGGTCAGCCGCGCGGCGCGGTCGAGGTCTTCGCGGGCGACGAGCTCGCCGCGCTCCTCCACGATTCCGGTGAACACCGTCTCTCCTTCACGCATCGTGCGCTCGGGGAAGACAGGTCGCAGCCGGGTGCCGCGCCGTCGTTCTCTCGTATCCGGACTATGACCGTCGGCTCCGGGATCGCACCGGAATCTGCTGTCCCCGCACCAGGTGCGGGCGCTCGCGGGCTCGGAAGCCGGACGGCCGGGCCGCCCGGAGTCCATCACCGCCGGTGGGGAATCGCACCCCGCCCCGAGAACTCACCGTCGACGCTAGCACGCCGGTCCGCCCGCGCGCCGCCCACACCCGCCCCGGCCTGCGGTGTTCAATGTGTGCACGGCGCGCGAAATCCACCGCGAGGCCTGCCCGCCCACACCCCCGTGCTCACCGCCCAGAGGAAGATCCCATGCCGAACACCTCGTCTCCGTCCCCCGCCACCCAGTCCCCCGCCACCGAGTCCGGCGGCATCGTCGGCCTGCTCAAGCGCTTCTGGCTGCCGATCGTGCTGGCGATCGTGGCGATCGTCTTCATCGCGACCAATACCAACCAGACCACGTTCAACATCGCGTGGATCGGCATCACCGCGCCGCTGTGGCTGATGCTGACCATCACCCTGCTCATCGGCGCCGTGATCGGCTGGTACCTGGGCCGCCGCGGCGACGAGTAGGACCTGGCAAGTCAGCGATAGACGTCGCGACGATGGCCGATCCGGATCACGATGATCAGTAACTCTCCGTCCAGAATCCGGTAGACGATCCGGTAGTCGCCGACTCGGACCCGCCAATCGCCGTCGGAGCCGACCAGCTTCGTCGCCCGGGGCGGACGCGGTGTCTCCGCGAGCAGTGCGACGGCGGCCTCGATCCGCAGCCGATCCTGCTTCGGCAGTTTGCGCAGCGCCGTGTCCGCCGCTCTGGTCCGTTCGACTCGATAGGCGCTCACGCAACTCCCAGATCCCGCGCTGCGAGCTCCCAGGCGATGGTCTTCTCATCAGCCGCGTCGAACTCGGCCACCGCACGGTAATCGGACGCATCGTCCAGATCGTCGAGCAGTTCCTCGAACGAGTCGAAGCCCATCAGCACCGCGACCGGACGGCCATGCCGGGTGATCTTCACCGCGCGGCCGTGTTCCGCGAGCTCATCGAGGACGGACGCCAACTGGTCACGCAATTCCTTCACGCTGATTTCCGCAGACATGTACACCAGTGTACATATTTGATTTCGTCACTGCGGGCGGACGAGCGTGACGAGCAGGTCCTCGCCGAGCTCGATGACCGACTCGCGGCGGAAGCGGTGCGCCTGCGCCAGCGTCGTCACGGTGGGGTCGAGCACGGCGGGTGAGCCGTCGCCGAGGATCGTCGGCGCCAGATAGGCCTGTACCTCGTCGACCAGCCCCGCGGCCAGGAAGGCACCCACGATGCCCGGACCGCCCTCCACCAGCACCCAGAGCGCGTCGGGAACGGCGGCCAGGGCCGCGCGCGGATCGTGCGAACGGACCTGGACGAACGGGGCCTCGTCGCTGCGCAGCCGGGCATCCGGCGCCAGCTCGCGGGTGCCGAGCACGATGCGGGTCGGCTGGTGCGGGTACCCGGTGCCGTCCGGCCGGCGGGCGGTGAGCGACGGATCGTCGGCCAGCGCGGTGCCGGTACCGATGACGATGGCGTCCAGCCGGGCCCGCTGGGCGTGCGCGTGCGCGCGCGCCTGCGGGCCGGTGATCCACTGGCTGGTGCGGTCGGGGGCGGCCACCCGGCCGTCGAGGGTGGCGGCGAGTTTGACGGTGACCAGCGGCCGGCCGGTGCGCTGCCGGAACAGCCACGGCCGCAGTGCGCCGCGCGCCGCGGCGTCCGCACCGAGCCCGGCGCGGACCTCGATGCCGGCGGCCCGCAGTGTCTCGGCGCCCCCGGCCGCCTGCGGATTCGGGTCGGCGACGGCGTAGTGCACCGCGGCGATCCCGGCGTCGAGGAGGGCCCGGGCGCACGGCCCAGTGCGGCCGGTGTGATTGCACGGCTCCAGCGTCACCACCGCGGTACCGCCGCGGGCGGCCTCCCCGGCCGCGCGCAGCGCCATGATCTCGGCGTGCGGCCCGCCCGGCGGCTGGGTGTGCCCGACACCCGCGACGGTGCCGTCGGCGGCCAGGATCACCGCGCCGACGGGCGGGTTCGGGGAGCTGAATCCCGTTGCGGCCCACGCGGTTTCGCGCGCGAGGGACATCGCGCGGTCGATCGCGGCGTCGCCGGGCGCCGTCATCGCCGGGTCAGCGCCGGCCGGCCGAGGCCGCGGTGGCCAGGGCCCGCAGCTCGGCCACTCGGGCGGCCGGGTCGTCGCCGCCGTAGACCGCGGAGCCGGCCACGAAGCAGTCCACCCCGGCCTCGGCGGCCTCCTCGATGGTGCTCGCCGCGATGCCGCCGTCGATCTCGATGAGCAGGGTCAGCTGCTCCGCGTCGATCACCTTGCGCAGTTCGCGGACCTTGCCGAGCACCTCGGGCATGAACTTCTGGCCGCCGAAACCGGGCTCCACGCTCATGATGAGCAGGGTGTCGAACTCGGTGAGGATCTCCAGGTACGGCCCGATCGCGGTGCCCGGCTTGATACCCAGACCGGCCTTGCCGCCGGCGGCGCGGATGTCCCGGGCCACGCTCACCGGATCGTCGGTGGCCTCGGCGTGGAAGGAGACATTGTGCGCGCCGGCCTCGGCGTAGCCCGGCGCCCACCGACCCGGATCGGTGATCATCAGGTGGCAGTCGATCGGGATGTCGGTGGCCCGGAGGATCGATTCCACCACCGGCAGACCGAGCGTCAGGTTCGGGACGAAGTGATTGTCCATCACGTCCACATGCACCCAGTCGACACCCGGGTCCACGTCGGACGGGCCCACCGCGGCGATCTCCGAGGCCAGATTCGCGAAGTCGGCGGACAGAATCGAGGGCGCGATCATCGGCCCGGCGGGGGTGCACATGCGGGTGAGTCTATACGCCGCCCGGAGCGGCTCAGACGGTCCCGGAGACGTATCGCGGCCGGCTGCCGACCGCGGCCAGCAGGGCGTCGTGCAGCTCCGGGCCGTACTCCTCCAGGTTCGGCCAGTCGACCAGCACCAGGCCGCACTCGGTGCGCGCGTACGCGATGCTGCCGATGTGCCAGTCCCCGATGAGCGCGGTGAAGCCGCACGACGGGCACTGCTCGGTCGGCTCGTCGCCGCCGTCGTACCAGTCCTGCGGGTCCCACTCGTCGAACATCTCGTAGCAGCGCGGGCACTCGGGCGGTGCGCTGTCGGCGAAGGCGCTCACCGTGGCCCCCGGGCCCAGATCCACCGAGACGTCCGCGCGCTCGTCGAGCGGCACCGGCTCGCCGTCCTGCGCGGCCGAATGGGCGACGGCCATGATCTGGCGCAGATACTCCTGGTCGACGGGCACGGTTCCGGCGCGCACCGGATCGGCGTCGCGGTCGGCGCTGAGTACCAGCCGCAGCGCCGCGGCCAGCTGCTCCTCGGCGGCGGCGCCGGCATCGTTCAGGGAGAAGTAGAACTGCAGATATTGCGCCACGGGTCTACTCCTCCGGCGCCGGCGCGGTGGTGATGACGGCGAGGAACATGGCATCGGTGTCGTGCAGGTGCGGCCACAGCTGAACGTGCGGGCCGGCGCCGAGCACCGCGGCGTCGAACAGCCCGCCGGTGACGAATGTCCGCGCGTCGACCTGTGCGGCACCGGGAGTCGCGGCGAGTACCGCCTCCACGACCCCGGTGGTCTCGGCCGGATGCGGCGAGCACGTCGAGTAGACGACGACGCCGCCGGGCCGGACCAGGCGCAGGGCTTCGGTCAGCAGTGCGGTCTGCAGTGCGACGAGCTCGGGCACCTCGTCCGGCGTGCGCCGCCACCGGGCCTCCGGCCGGCGGCGCAGCGATCCCAGGCCGGAGCACGGCGCGTCGACCAGGATCCGGTCGTAGCCGGGAGCCAGCCCGCTCGACCGGCCGTCGGCGACGTGGACGTCGACCGGCAGGCCGTCGACCACCTTCTCGATGAGCGCCGCCCGGTGCTCGGAGATCTCCACCGCATCCAGGTGCGCGCCGTCGAGGCCGGCCAGCGAGCCGAGCAGGGCGGCCTTGCCGCCCGGGCCGGCGCACAGGTCCAGCCAGCGGCCCCGATCCTCGCCGTCGACGTCAGCGCGCGCCAGCGCGAGCGCGACCAGCTGACTGCCTTCGTCCTGCACGCCGGCGAAGCCCTCGCGCACCGCGTCCAGCTTGCCCGGGTCGCCCTCGGGCAGGTAGACGCAGTAGGGCGAGTAGCGGCCCTCCTCGCCCCCGCTGATCAGCGCCAGTTCCTCGGCGGTGATCTGGCCCGGGCGGGCCACCAGGTGCACGATGGGCCGTTCGTCGTCGGCGGCCAGGGCCGCCTGCAGATTGCCGACCGAGCCGCCGAGCGCCCGGTGGAAGACCTCGGCGATCCACCGCGGATGGGCGTAGGTGAAGGCCAGGTTGCCGACCGGATCGTCGATGATCGACGGCGCGAGGGCATCGATCCAGTGGGCCTCGTTGCGCTGCGAGATCTTGCGCAGCACCGCATTGACGAAGCCGCTCGGCCCCTGGCCCTGTTCGGAGCGGGCCAGATCGACGGAGGTGGCCACGGCCGCGTGCGCGGCGACGCGGGTGCGCAGCAGCTGATAGGCGCCCAGGCGCAGGACGTCGAGCAGCCGCCCGTCGATCTCGGCGATCGGGCGCCCGGCGGCCGACGCGATCACCGCATCGAGCAGGCCCTGGCTGCGAGTGGCCCCGTAGGTCAGCTCGGTGGCCAGCGCCGCATCGCGGCCGGTGATCCGGCGCTCGCGCAGCAGGGTCGGCAGCAGCAGATTGGCGTAGGCATCGCGCTCGCGGACCGCGCGGAGCACGTCGCGGGCGACGAGTCGCGCCGGATCGAGCTCCTTGTCGCGATACTTCTTCTCCATCGCGCGGGCCCGCCCGCCCCGTCCGTTCTGGCCCCCGCCGCCCCGGCTGTTTTGGCCCCCGCCGCCCCGGCTGTTTTGGCCCCCGCCGCTACGCCCCCGCTCGGGCCGACCGGGGCCGGCGTCCCGGCCCTGTTCGGGTCGCGGATTCATGCGAAACGCTCCTCACCGGTCAGCCGGGCCCCGCGAGCCCAGTCCGCGGCGGGCAGGGCCTTCTTGCCGGGTGGCTGCACCAGGCCGAGCTTCACCGCCCCGGAGGCGGTGCCGACGTAGACGGCCTTCTTGCCCGCGGCCAGTGCGCCCGGTGCGAGCCCGGCGGGCGCCTGCTCGTCGTCGTCGGCCGCGCTCACCGGTCCCAGCTTGATCCGCGCCTCGCCGAGTTCGGTCCACGCGCCGGGCGCGGGCGTGTGCGCCCGCACCGCGCGGTCGATCAGGTGCGACGGCAGATCCCAGCGCACCCGGGCGTCGGCGACGTCGATCTTCGGCGCGTACGAGACCCCGTCGGCGTCCTGCGGCACCGGCACCAGTTCGTCGGCGGCGATGCCGTCGACCACGTTGCGGGTGAACAGGGCCCCGGCCTCGGCGAGCCGGTCGAGCAGGTCGCCGGCGGTGTCCGAGCCGCGGATGCGCTCGGTGAACATGCCGTACACCGGTCCGGTGTCCAGGCCCTCCTCGAGGGCGAAGACACTGGCGCCGGTGAACTCGTCGCCCGCGGCCAGCGCGGCCTGCACGGGCGCGGCGCCGCGCCAGGCCGGCAGCAGCGAGAAGTGCAGGTTGATCCAGCCACGCGGTACCGCCGCCAGGACGTCCGCGGGGATCAGTCCGCCGTAGGCCACCACGACGCCCAGCTCGGGCGCCCAGCGGGCCAGGGCCTCGGCGACCTCCGGGTCGCTCATCCGCGCCGGGGTCAGCACCTCGATGGCGTGCTCGTCGGCCAGCTCGCCGACCGGCGAACGGACCGGGGTGCGGCCGCGGCCGGCGACGGTGTCGGGACGGGTGATGACGCCGACCACCTGGTGGTCGTCGGAATCGATCAGTTCCTGCAGGGTCGGGACGGCCGGCTGCGGGGTACCCGCGAACACCACTCTCATGTCAACCGATCGTAGGCGGGTCCACCTGGACCCGGATGCCCGCGGTGTCTTCGTGCCGGGCGTGCCGGAGCACCTGGGCGGCGCGCAGCGCCGCGGCCAGGTCGCGGCCGTGGGCGCGATCGGTGCGCAGCAGCACCCGTTCGGCCGGTCCGCCGGGGTCCAGACCGGCCGGTCGCCGCACCCCGGGCGGCAGCGGAACCGGCCCGAGGCGCTGCACGCCGGGCGGCTCGCCGACCATGCCGAGGAAGGCCGAGATCGCCGCGGGCGGGCCGTCCACCGAGGCCATCGTGACCGCGGGCGGAAAGCCCAGTTCTGCTCGGATGCCCAGTTCGTGGGCGGCGAAACCGATCGGGTCCCAGCGGATCAGCGCCTGCACCGGCAGCGCCGCGGCATCGGCGACGATCACCACGGTCCCGCCGTCGCCGTGCGGGCGGACCAGGGCGCCCACGGCCATCCAGGTGCGGACCGCCTCCTCGGCGGCCCGCAGGTCCTGGCGGTCCAGCTGCGCCCAGGTGTCCAGCAGGATCGCGGCGCCGTAACCGCCCTCGGCGCGGGGCTGGGCGCCCGGCGTGGCGACGACGATGCGTGCGCCGCCGGGCACGGTGTCGACGATCTTGTCGCCGCCCGAGGTCACCACCGGCACCCCCGCGAAGGCCCGGCCGAGTTCCTCGGCGGTGCGCCGGTCCCCGATCATCAGCGCGCGGACCGCGGTGCCGCCGCACTTGGCGCAGACGAACCTGTGCTCGGGCCGGCCGCACCACCGGCAGCTCAGCTCGCCGCGCTCGCTCATCTGCAGCGGCCCGTGGCAGGCGCGGCAGCGGGCGTGCTCGCGGCACCTGGCGCACGCGGTGGAGGCCAGATAGCCGCGGCGCGGCACGCTGAAGAGCACGGGTGTCTCGGCGGCCAGCGCGCGGCGGGCGGCGTCGAAGGCGATGCCCGGGATCCGGGCCGAGCGGGCGATCGGATCGCGTTCCACCCGCCGGTCGTCCTCGGAGATGCCCTCGATGCGCGGCATCGCGGTGCGCACCGCCTCGCGCGATCCGGACAGACTGCCGGCCCAGCCCGACTCGACCAGCGCCTGCGCCTCGGCGGTGCGGGAGAAGCCACCGATCAGCAGCGCCGAGCCGGTCTGATGCGCGCGCAGCACGGCAACCTCGCGCGGGTGCGGATAGGGGGTGCGCGGCTCGTCGAGACTGGAGTCGCCGTCGTCGAAGACCACGGTGAGGGCCAGGTCGCGGACCGGCGCGAAGACCGCGCTGCGGGTGCCGATGACCACCCGGGCCTGTCCGCGCAGCACCTGCAGCCACCGGCGGTAGCGCGCGGTCGGGCCGAGGCCGGCGGCCAGCGTCACGCACCAGTCGCCGAGCAGCGGCGCGCAGGCGGCGGCCAGCCGATCGAGGTCGCGCTGATCGGGCACGACGACGATGACGCCGCGCCCGCCCGCCGCCACCAGGGCGGCCAGTTCGGCCAGCCGCGCCGCGACGTCCTCCCCCGGCAGGGCCTGCCAGCAGACCCGCGGATGCCCGCCGTCGCGCAGCAGGGCGGTGACGTCGGCGCCGCCGGCGTACGCGTGCCAGCCGGACAGGTCCGGTTCGGCGACCGGATGGGCCGGCGGGGGCGCGGGCTCGGCCTTCTCCACCCGCGCGTGCCGCGGCGGGATGGCCAGCCGCAGCACGTCGGGCACGGTGCCGGCGTAGCGATCGGCGACCGCCCGCGCCAGGGTGGCGAGTTCGTCGGTGAGCACCCGTTCGGGCGAGACGACCCGCTCGAGCCAGGCGAGCTTGCCGCCGTGGTCGCTGGCCGCCAGCCGCTCCAGCACGAAGCCGTCGACGAGGCGCCCGGAGAAGCGGACGCGCACCCGGGTGCCCGGTTGCGCATCGGCATCCATCGCCTGATCGACCAGATAGTCGAACGGCCGGTCCAGGTGGGCCAGCGAGAGCATCGGCAGCACCCGGGCCACCGGCAGGTGCGCGGCCGGCAGGCGGCGGTTCTTCTCGCTCGCCGACACGGGCGCGGGGCTAGAGGCCGGCGGCCGCGCGCAACTCGGCGACGCGGTTGGTGCGCTCCCAGGGCAGGTCGACGTCGGTGCGGCCGAAGTGACCGTAGGCGGCCGTCGGGGCGTAGATCGGCTGCAGCAGTTCCAGGTCGCGGACGATGGCGGCCGGACGCAGGTCGAAGACCTCCGAAATCACCTTCTGAATGGTGCCCACGTCCACCTTCTCGGTGCCGAAGGTCTCGACGAAGAGTCCGACCGGGGCGGCCTTGCCGATCGCATAGGCCACCTGAACCTCGATCCGCTTGGCCAGTCCGGCGGCGACGGCGTTCTTGGCCACCCAGCGCATCGCATAGGCGGCGCTGCGGTCCACCTTCGACGGATCCTTGCCGGAGAAGGCGCCGCCGCCGTGGCGGGCCATGCCGCCGTAGGTGTCGACGATGATCTTGCGGCCGGTCAGGCCGGCGTCGCCCATCGGACCGCCCAGGACGAAGCTGCCGGTCGGGTTCACCAGCAGGCGCGGGTTCGCGGTGTCCAGCGGGGTGGGCAGGTCCAGTTCGGCGAAGACCGGCTCCAGCACATGCTTGGCGATGTCCGGGGTCAGCATGCCGGCGATGTCGATGTCGGCGGCGTGCTGGGTGGAGACCACCACGGTGTCCAGCCGGACCGGCACGTCGCCGGCGTACTCGATGGTGACCTGCGTCTTGCCGTCCGGCCGCAGGTACGGCAGCGTGCCGTCCTTGCGGACCTGTGTCAGGCGACGGGCCAGCCGATGCGCCAGCGCGATCGGCAGCGGCATCAGCTCGGGCGTCTCGTCGGTGGCGTAGCCGAACATCAGGCCCTGGTCGCCGGCGCCCTGCAGGTCCAGCTCGTCGGCGTGGG
>CAZEOP010000116.1:0-10135 GCA_964513715.1 uncultured Gordonia sp. | reverse complement strand
AGACGATCTCCTGCAACCCACAGGGCAGCGGCGCCATGGTGTCGGCGTTCTACTCGGTGAAGATCCCCTTCGAGCCGTTCGCCAACAATCTTCCGTCGAAAACCGTGACCAGCGACATCGACTTCACCGTCAAACCCTCGTCCGTGGATCGCATGGTCATCACCGTCGGTCCTGATCCGGTCGGAAACGGCAACCCCGTCGTCGTGTCGCTGTCCATGAAGCTGATTCCGGAATCCGGCGACCCGGTGGTCATCGAGCCCCTCGCACTGAGCCAGCCCGACGGTGTGGACCAGGAACTCCGCAGCATGACGCGGTACGCCTCGATGCAGTCGGCGTGCATCGACAAGACCGTCGGAGTGCTCGACGGTTTCCTCGGTGCAACCCAGATTCACTCACCAGACGTGACCCGCCTCAGCGACGCCTTCCGCGCCGCCTGACGACCCACAGATGCACACTGCCGTCTGGTGCAGTCGATATACGACTGCAGCAGACGGCAGTGGTGTCTTACGACGACGCCGAGTGGCGCCGGGGAGAGCTAGTCGCTGTTGAGGTAGCTCAGCAGACGCAGGATCTCGACGTACAGCCACACCAGGGTGACGGTCAGGCCCAGGGCGACGCCCCACGCGGCCTTCTCCGGAGCGCCCGCCTTGACCAGGCGGTCGGCGGCGTCGAAGTCGATCAGGAAGCTGAACGCCGCCAGCGCGATGCACACCAGCGAGAAGATGATGGCGATCGGACCGCCGTCGCGCAGGTGCGAGTTGATCCCGAACAGGCTCAGCACGAGGTTGCCCAGCATGAGCACCAGGACACCGATCAAGCCGGCCATCAGCATGCGGGTGAAGCGCGGGGTGACGCGGATGGCACCCACCTTGTAGACGATCAGCATGCCGACGAAGACGCCGATGGTGCCGAGCACCGCCTGGCCGATCATCGCGCCGGCACTGGTGCCCTCGCTGACGGACAGATTCGCGAAGACGAACGAGATGGAGCCGACGAACAGGCCCTCGAGCGCCGCGTACGACAGCACGATGGCCGGGTTGTCCTGCTTACGGCCGAAGCTGGCGACCATCACCAGGATGAAGCCACCGATGCCGCCGACAGCCAGCAGCGGCAGCGCCAGCGCGGTCTGCGCGTCGATACCGGTCCGGCTGGCGATCGCGGCGTAGGCGCCGATCGCGACGACGATCAGCACGCCGAGGGTCATGCCGGTCTTCATCACCACGTCGTCGATGGTGATCTGCCGCGACGTCGGCGGCGCGTACGTCGGCGGCTGGTTGAGGTAGGGATTGGCCTGCTGGGCCTGCGCCATCATGCCCTGTTGGGCACCCGCCGCAGCCTGGCCGAAGCCGGCGTAGGGGGCCGGCTGATTGTCACGGATCACTCCGCGCATCACCGGGTTGCTGCTGTCGCGCACTGTGTTGCTCCTCTTAGCTGGTGGATGCGGACGGTAACTCTGCGTCAACGCGCGACGTCGCGCATTGATTCCGACATTACCGATTCTCTCGCTAATCCGACGAACACGACTGCCGAAATGTTCCCGGCCGAGACCCGTCTCACGACGAGGCGGTCATTCTTCGACGAGCCCGATCTTGTCGTGCAGCCGGCGCAGCGGTCCGGGCGCCCACCAGTTCCACCGACCCGCCAGCCGCATGAACGCCGGCACCAGCAGCATCCGGATCAGCGTGGCGTCCATCAGCACCGCCAGGGCCAGGCCGACGCCGAACATCCGCATGAACGAGACCTGCGAGGCCGCGATGCCGGTGAAGACGATCGCCATCAGCAGTGCGGCCGCAGTCACCACCCGCCCCGTACGCGCCAGGCCGATCGCGACCGCACGGTCGTTGTCCTCACGCGACTGCCCGGACTTGAGCCACTCCTCGCGGATACGGCCGAGCAGGAAGACCTCGTAGTCCATCGACAGACCGAAGGCGACGCAGAACATCAGCACCGGCATGGTCGCGTCGAGCAGCCCGGTGGCATTGGTGCCGAACGCACCCAGGTGGCCGTCCTGGAAGATCCACACCATCGCGCCGAACGTCGCCGAAAGCGACAGGACGTTCATCACCAGGGCCTTCAGCGGCAACAGCACGCTGCCGGTGAACAGGAACAGCAGAATGTAGGTGGACACCGCGATCACCAGCAGCACCCACGGGATGTACCTGAAGGTGGCGCCGACGACGTCGGCGTTGATCGCCGCGATGCCCGTGAAACTGACCCGGGTGCCGTCCGGCGCGGGTATCGCGCGCAGCGCCTTGATCTGTTCCTGCCCCTCGGACTGCATCGGTTCCACATCGGTGGTGATGCTGATCAGCGTGGTGGAGTCCCGGACCAGGTCCGCATCGGGCAGTGCGGGAGCGATCTGTGTGCCGTCGCGGAAGACCCCGTAGGCGGTGACGACCGCGTTCACCCGGTCCACTTCCGACAGCGCCTTGCCGTAGTCGCTCATCGCATAGCTGTGCGGCGCGACGCCCTCGACGATGCCGGTCACGGTCGCCGCCGAGTCCTCGGCGAAGTCGTCGCGGATCTCCTGCTGCATCACATGCACGGCTGCGCTCTCCGGCAGCACCCTGTCGTCCGGGAAGCCGAACGCGATCCCGGTGAACGGCAGCCCGAGCAGCACCAGGAAGGCGGTGACGGCCACCGCCACCGGCACCGCGCGCCGCAGCACCCACTGGGCGCAGCGATACCAGAACGTCTCCTCCAGCGGCTTCGGTGCGGGCTCCGGGCGGCGCAACAGCCGGCGTACACCGCGGCGCAGGTCGAGGGCGTCGACCCGATCGCCCAGCAGGATCAGCAGCGCCGGGGTGACGACGATGGCCGCGATCATCGCCACGATCACCACCCCGATGCCGGCGTAGGCGAACGAGCGCAGGAAGTACATCGGGAAGATCGCGAGCGCGGCCAGCGACAGCCCGACGGTCACCGCGGAGAAGATCACCGTGCGCCCGGCGGTGTTGATGGTCCGCACGATCGCCTCGTCGCGGGAGCGTCCGGCCGCCACCTCCTCGCGATAGCGGGTCAGGATGAGCAGCGTGTAGTCGATGGCCAGCGCCAGCCCCATCGCGGTGGTCAGGTTCAGCGCGAACACCGAGACCTCGGTGAGTCCGCTGAGCACCCGCAGGTAGGCCATGGTGACCACCACCGAGACCAGCCCGATCACCACCGGCAGCGCGGCCGCGACCAGTCCGCCGAAGATCACGATGAGCAGCAGGAAGCTGATCGGCACGGCGATGGCCTCGGCCACGAGCAGGTCGCGCGTGGTCTGGTGGTTCACCTCGCTGTAGACCATCGCGGGCCCGCCGACGCGGATGCGGATACCGTCGCGCGTCCCGTCGAGTTCGTCGGCCAGACTCTGTGCGCGCTTGGGCGCCAGCTCGTCGCCGCCCTCGATCGCGACGAGGATCTGGGTGGAGGTCTTGTCCCGGCTGAGGAACTCGTCGACCATCATCGGCGAGTTCCAGACGGTCCGCACCGGCTGCTGCACCCAGTCGAGTTCGGCCAGACGGTCGACGATCTGCTGTCCGACGGCCTTCCCGGCGCGATCGGTGGAGATGTCGGTGCCGGCCGGCCCGTCGAGTTTGATCACCGCCTGCGCGCCGCCCTGCCCGAAGGTGTCGTGCAGCACGCCGATCGCGTGCGACGACTCCGCGGACGGGTCCTCGTAGCCGCCGGCGAGCATCTTCTCGGCAGCGCCGGCGCCGTACAGTGCGGCGCCCACCAGGAGCGCGACGGTGAGGATCAGCACCAGGCGCGGCGCAGCGATCACCCGGCGGGTCAGGCTTTCCAGCATCGTCGGCGAACCTCTCCTTGTTTCAGGCGTTGAGTAAACACCACGAACCCGCCAATCGCGCCGCGGAGTGAGCTGGAACGTGTTTCCATGGCGACTGTGTCTCACCCCACTACTGAAGACGAAGGCCGGGAGATCGCCCGCCCCACCGAATCCCAGCGCGACCCGGAGTGGCTGCGCGACCGGCTGAACAGCTGGATCAAGACCAAGGCCGGCGCCACCGCGGAGGTGACCGCGGTGGAACTGCCTTCGGCCAACGGAATGTCGAGCGAGACCCTGCTGGTCGACGCCGTCGTGGAGGGCCGCCCCGAACGGCTCGTGGCCCGGGTGGCGCCGCTGGCGTCGAGCAATCCGGTCTTCCCCGCCTACGATCTGCCCGGCCAGTTCCGGCTGATCGGGCACCTGGCCGCGACCACCGACGTACCGCTGCCGCGGCTGTGGTGGTCCGAACCGGACCCCGAGCCGCTCGGCGCACCGTTCTTCGTGATGAGCCGGGTGGACGGACGCGTCCCGCCGGACGTGATGCCCTACACCTTCGGCTCGTGGGTCACCGAGGCCACCGACGCCGAGCGCGCCGAAATGATGCGCCTGACCGTCGGCGTGCTGACCAAGGTGCACGCCGCCCCGATCGAAGGATCGGGACTGGAGCAGCCGGCGGCAGGTGAGTCGCCGTTCGTCGCCCAGGTGCGACGGCTCCGCGAGTTCTACGACTGGGCCAGCGCGGACCGCGCGGGTTCGCCACTGATCGAGCGGGGTTTCGAGTACGTCCTGGCCAATCGGCCCGAGGAGTCCGAGCCGGTGGTGTGCTGGGGCGATTCCCGGATCGGCAACATCATCTACGACGGTTTCGCGCCGGCGGCCACCCTCGACTGGGAGATGGCTGCGATCGGCCCGCGCGAACTGGACGTGGCCTGGATGATCTTCATCCACCGCTTCTTCCAGGACCTCACCGAGCTGGCCGGCATGGAGGGACTTCCGGACTTCCTCACCCGCGACCAGGTGGCCGGCGAGTACCTGACGCTCACCGGCTATCGACCGCGTGATCTGGACTTCTACACCCTGTTCTCGGCCCTGACCCACGCGGTGGTGATGTACCGCATCCAGAGCCGTGCCATCGCCTTCGGGCAGGCACCCGAGCCGGAGGATCCCGACGACATGATCCTGCATCGCAAGAGCCTCGAGGCCATGCTCGAAGGCACCTACTGGGGGTCGATCCGATGACGCTCTCCCCGCTGGACGATCTGCCGATTCACCAGATCGCCGAGCCGGTCCGCCACGTCGGCACCTCGGACCGCAACTTCTACGACCGCTACTACTTCAACTGCCACGCCGGACCCGACGACCCGTGGTTCATCTTCGGCTTCGGCGTCTACCCGAACCTGGGCGTCGCCGACTGCTTCGTGGTGGTGCGCCACGGCGACGATCACGTCGTGGTCCGCGGCTCGCGCGCCCTGGGCGACGACCGCGCCGATCTGATGGTCGGGCCGTTCCGCATCCGGGTCCTGGAAGGTCTTGCGCGCCTGCGCATCTCACTCGAGCCCGGGCACGGCGACGTGTCCTTCGATCTGGAGTTCGCCGCCGACACCCCGGCCGTGCTGGAGCCGCGGCACTTCCAGCGCCAGCTCGAGCGCGTCACCTTCGACACCCAGCGCTTCGTGCAGACCGGCCGGTGGTCGGGATCGATCACCCTGGACGGCAACGACTTCCCGGTCAGCCCGGAGCAGTGGAGCGGCAACCGCGACCGCTCGTGGGGCGTGCGCCCGGTCGGCGAGGCCGAGCCGCCGGGACGGCGCGCCGCCGACACCGACGGTAACAGCTTCTTCTGGATCTACTCGGTGATGCGTTTCGCGGACTTCGCGGTCGTGACGATCGTGCAGGAGAAGCGCGACGGCGAACGCGTGATGGACGACGCCCGGCTGGTCTGGGCCGATCCGAATCGGGCCCCGGAGTGGCTGGGACGCGTCGAGCACGAGGTCGAATTCGTGCCCGGCACCCGCGAACCGGCCCGGGCGGTGCTGCGCTTCATCAAGCCGTCCGGCGCGACGACCACCGTCGACTGCCGGCCCGAGCTGGCCAACTTCCTCGGCTTCGGCACCGGCTACGGACTGGAGCAGGACTGGCGGCACGGCATGTGGCAGGGCGAGGAGAAGGTGGAGGCCCAGCGCCTGCGCGTCTCCGAACTCGATCCGACGATGAAGCTCTTCTGCCCCATCGACTACCTGGCGTCGTTCACCCTGACCGCCGCCGACGGCGCGGTCCACGAGGGCACCGGACTGTTCGAGTTCGCCGTCATCGGACCGCACGACCAGTACGGCTTCGACGACTACATCGCTACTGCCCCCGGTGCTCCCACGTCTGATTGAGCACGTCGAGGTAGTCCTGAGCCACCCGCGCGCCGGGCACCACGAAGTGCCGGTCGAAGACGAAGTAGGGCACGCCCTGGCAGTTGAGTTCGGCGGCGAGACGCTCGTCGTCGCGCACGGCCTGGGCGTAGCGGGTTTCGTCGGCCAACACGGCGCGGACCTGCGCCTCGTCGAAGCCCTCGTTCACCGCCACCTGCACCAGCCGCTCGGTGTCGCCGAACAGCGGCCGCTCATCGGCGAAGTCCGCGTGGAACAAGGCCAGCAGTAGATCCTCGGCCCGACCCTGTTCGGCCGCGAAATGGATCAGCCGGTGCATGTCGAACGAGTCGCCGAAGTCGCGGCCGGTGGTGACGTACGGGAGGCCGAATTCGGCGGCCCGCTCCCCGAGCTGCACCTCGCCCTGCGCGGCCTGCTCCAGGGTGAACCCGTACTTCTCGGCCAGATGGGCGACCACATCGCCGGACGCGCCGCGCGGCTGCGTCGGATCGAGCTCGAACGAGCGATGGATCACCGCCACCTCGTCGCGATGCGCGAAGCCCCCGAGGGCTTCGAGGAACTGATGCACCCCGAGGTAGCAGAACGGGCAGTTGACGTCGGACCAGATCTCGACCTTCATACCTGGCATCGAACCACGATCACGAATGAAGCCCGAGTTGATGGCACAGGAGGAGCCGCCGTGCCCATATAGTCCCCGGACCCTCGCTCTGTGCCGACAACTCCGGCAGCGCCGGGTCGTCCGGTCCGGTGCCCCCTGTCGGACTCGAACCGACACTGCGCAGATTTTAAGTCTGCCGCCTCTGCCAATTGGGCTAAGGGGGCGTCGCAGGAGTCGCCCTGCTCGACGTGTCAGAAAGCCTATCGGACCAGGCAGGACAGCCCGACACATGACCGTGGTCGTCGGCTGCGAGGGGATCTCGACTGCGCTCGATCAGCGAAAACTGGGCTCGATCAGCGAAAACTGGGCTCGATCAGCGAAAACTGGGCTCGATCAGCGAAAACTGGGATCGACCAGCGAAAACTGGGATCGACCAGCGAAAACTGGGATCGACCAGCGAAAACTGGGATCGACCAGCGAAAACTGGGCTCGACCAGCGAAAACTGCCTTTCGCTCGGGTGCCGGGGTGAGGCCGGGGCCGGTGGCGCCGGGAATTATCCGGACCGCAGCCCGGTTATCCTGGGGTCTGCATTTCCCCGAGAGAAAGATCGCGCCATGCCCAAGCTCATGATCGTCGTCGGCAGCGTCCGCGAGGGCCGCATCGCCCTTCCCGTCGCCGAGTGGGTGCGCCGCACCGCGGAGGCCGACGGACGATTCGAGATCGACTTCGCCGACCTCGGCGAGATCGCCCTGCCGCTGATGGACGAGCCGAACCATCCGCGGATGCGCCAGTACACCAAGCCGCACACCAAGGAGTGGAGCCGCCGGGTGGAGGCTGCCGACGCCTTCGTCTTCGCTTTCCCCGAGTACAACTACAGCTACGGCGCCGCGATCAAGAACGCGCTGGACTACCTGGCGACCGAGTGGGACCGCAAGCCGGTCGGCTTCGTGAACTGGGGCGGTAACTCCGGCGGCACCCGCGCACAGGTCGCCCTGCGCCCGGTGGTCACGGCTCTGGGCATGGTCAGCACCCACGGCAGCGTGGAGATGAACATGCCGTTCGGGCAGGTCTCCGACGGCATCTTCACCCCGACCGAGCAGCAGGAGACGGTGCTGCAGTCCCAGCTCGACGAGCTGGTCGCCCTCGACGCGGCGCTGCGCCCGCTGCGCGCGCCCGCCACCACCGCCTGACAGGCACCGCTGCCCGACAGTCACCCGCCCGGCAGCCACCACCGCCCGGCGGCCAACCACCCGACAGGGACCGACCGGCTCGCGGTCCCTGTCGGAAAGTCGGCGGCAAATCTGACACAGCGCGATATCACAATCGGGTCACGACTGAGACGGCATCTGGATTTCGTCTAACGCTCAAGACAGAATCGAGAGTGCTGTCCCCTGCAAGGGGGACAGCACTTTTATGTCAGCAACTCAGTGAGGCCGGTCCATGCCGACAACTCGATCACGTCCCTTCATCGCTCTGCTCGCCGCACTGTTGCTGGCGCTGGGCGTCGTCGTTGCCGCGCCGGCGGCCGCGACCGAGCCGCTGAGCCCGCTGTCGATGCGCGGCAAGTACATCGTCGACGACCAGGGCCGCGTCGTGCTGCTGCACGGCGTCAACAACGTCGACAAGGAAGCGCCGTATATCCAGGTGGGCGATGGCTTCACCCTCACCCGACAGGATGCGAAGGACCTCGTCGGACACGGCCTGAACGTCGTACGCCTGGGCGTGAGCTTCGATGCCCTGATGCCCGAACGCGACCGGATCGACGAGGCGTACATCGGGCGGGTCGTCGAGGCGATCGACGCACTCGCCGCCGAGGGCATCTACACGCTGATCGACAACCATCAGGACGGCCTGTCGGAGGTGTGGGGCGGCAACGGCTTCCCCGCCTGGTCGCTGAAGGCGCGTCCTCCGTCGTGGGAGCCGAACCCCGGCTTCCCGCTCTACTACGTCATGCCCAGCATGAACCAGGGCTGGGACGAGGTCTGGTCCAATCGGCACGGCGTGGTCGACTACCTCGGCAGGGCGCTCGGTGCGCTCGCCTCCGCGGTGAACGGCAAGCCCGGCGTGATGGGCATCGAACTGCTCAACGAGCCGTGGCCGGGCACCGCCGCGCGGACCTGCTTCCCGGCGGGCTGCCCGCTGTTCGACAAGCAGTACCAGTCGGTGATGCAGAAGCTGACCGACGCGATCCGCAAGGAGAACGGCTCGGTGCCGGTCTTCTGGGAGCCGAACGTCACCTGGAACCAGATGATGCCGTCGTACCTGGGCCTGTCGAAGGTCAAGGGCGCCAACGTCGGTTTCGCCCCGCACGACTACTGCATCCCGTCGCAGCTGGCGATTTACCTCGGGCTCCCCGAGCGACTGCGGTCGCTGTGCTCGGCCCAGCAGGATCTCACCTGGCGGCAAATCGACACGGTCTCGCGCCGGCTGAACCGACCGACCCTGGTCACCGAGTTCGGCGACGGCGACGCGACCGTGCTGGCCAACACCCTCCGCCGCGCCGACGAACGCTTCATCGGCTGGATGTACTGGCACTACCAGTCGCGCTACCGCCACGGTCGCGTGACACCGGACCCGCTCGGCGGCAGCGTCGGGCGCCAGGTGGTCCGCACCTACCCGCAGGCGACGGCCGGCACACCCATCACCATGAAGTTCGACGCCGGGACCGGCGCGTTCGGCTACACCTACCGCCCGAACCCCGCGATCTCCGCGCCGACGATCGTCTACATCTCGGACGTCCACTACCCGCGCGGCCACGCCGTACAGGTGCTCGGCGGGCACACCGAGGGCGGCGTCGACGGCCACACGATCCGGGTGGTCGCCGACGGCGCCGGCCCGGTGTCGGTCTCGGTCACGGCGAAGTAGCCCCGGGCGGCCTTGCTAGATTCTCGGCAACCCCGAACCACGGACCTTAAAAGAGAGACGGAACCTCATGAAACGCAATCTCCTCGCCGGCGCCGGTGCGCTCGCCGCCCTGGCACTGCTGGCCGGTTGCGGCAGCGACGACGCGAACTCCACTACTGCGGCGCAGGCCAAGAACTATCCGGCGCCCACCCAGGTCGCGGCCGCGCTGAACGACGGCGGAGTGGCGTGCAGCGCCACCGCCCCCGACGGCAGCCTGCAGGACTGCACCTTCACCGGTATCGCGTCCGAACCGGTAACCCTCGAGATCACGGTCTTCGACACCGACGCCGACCTGCAGAACAACCGGAAGATCGACGAGGACATGGTGCGGCAGGGCGCGAGCGCCATGGCCGCGGCGACCGTCTACGGCACCAACTGGTCGGTCAAGTGCCACACCACCGCCGAGGCGGACGCCGACAAGGATCTCGCCGCCTGCCAGAAGGTCCAGTCGATCCTCGGCGGCGAACTCGTGAACAAGGAGGGCC
>CAZEOP010000115.1:0-10233 GCA_964513715.1 uncultured Gordonia sp. | reverse complement strand
GGAACCTGCTACGGCTCGACGAGATCGAGTTCGTCCATCCGGATGGGTTCGCGTTCGCCCAGTTTCACGGCGACGACGCCCACCAGGATGAGCGCGCCGCCGAGAAACTGCACGGGCGCGGGAACCTCGCCGATCAGGGCCCAGGCGAACAACACGGCGGCCACCACTTCCAGCAGCGCCACGAACGAGGCGAGCCGGGCACCGAGTCGCCGGGTGGCGGCGATGCCGGTGACGTAGGCCAGCGCGGCGGTCACCAGCGCGAGGATTCCGGCGGCCGCCCACCAGGGGAGCTGTGCGCCGGCCAGCAGCACGTCGCCGGTGGTCGCGCTCATCGGCAGCAGGCCGACGGCGCCCACCGCCCCGAGGCCGGCCGCGGCGGCCAGCAGACCTCCGGCGGCCAGGGCGATGCCGGGCAGGCCGGGCGCGGAGTGCGCCGACAACAGGAAGTAGCCGGCCGCCCCAGCCATCGCCCCGAGCGCCCAGGCGACGCCGACCGCGTCGAGCGTGACGCCGCCGAAGACCTGCAGCACCAGGGCGAGGCCGAGTGCCGCGATCACCGCTCCGCACACGGTGAGCCAGGTGGGGCGCTGCCCGTGCCGCAGCCACATCCAGACCACGACGGCCACCGGTGCCGTGTACTCGATCAGCAGTGCCACGGCCACCTGCAGGGTCAGCACCGCGTAGAAGTAACAGAGCTGCGGGATTGCGACGGCCACCAAACCGTAGACGGCGAGCTCACCGAGTACGCGCCGGTCGCGCAGCACCCCGAGCCGGCCGCGCAGGGACCAGAAGGCCAACGGCAGCAGGGCCAGACCCGCGACCGCTACGCGGACGGTCACCGCGGCCCCCGCCGACCAGCCGGCATCGAGCAGCCCGCGCGCCATGGTGCCGGACAGTCCGAACGAGGTCGCCGAGATCAGCGCGAAGATCAGGCCGCCGGTGAGCCGTGAATCATCCACGGCGCCCACGGTATCGCCTGGCCGCATGCGGTCCGGCGGCCGCCCGCGCGGGAAGTTACCGGCATATACGGGGTCTCCGTGGACATAGTGACCACGGAGGCCTCGTATATGCCGGCAACTCCGTACACGCCAGTCTCCGGCGGGCGCTGCCGCGGAAGGGGCCGCCTACAGTGGACTGCGTGCGCATGATCGAGACTCCCGGAGACCGGCCCGACCTCGCGGTCCGGGTGGTCGGCGCCGGGATCGCGGAGAGCGGTGAACCGCCGGTGCTGCTGGTCCACGGGATGGGCGGCGACCACACCACCTGGCGCGCCGTGGCCGGGGCGCTCGCCGGCCGCGGGCGTACCGTGATCGCCGTCGACCTGCGCGGGCACGGCCGCAGCGGTCATTCTCCGCACTACCGGCTCGACGATTTCCGCGACGACCTGGCGCATGTCCTCGACATCCTCGAGGTGGACCGGGCCGATGTGATCGGCCATTCGCTCGGTGCGCATTCGGTGCTGCGACTGGCGATGGCGCAGCCCGAGCGGGTCCGGCGCCTGGTGCTCGAGGAGCCACCCCCGATGCCGGCCACCGGAGACGACCTCGCCGAGCAGATCGTCCCGCGCAGCAGCACCCTGGGGGAGAAGGCGCGCGGAGTGCGGGCCGTCGCCCTCGCCCCGCGGCCCTTCCTGCGCTTCGACCGGCTGGTACCCGATGCCGTGCTCATGCAGTTCCGGCAGATCGACGAGCGCTGGTGGGACGCGCTGTCGGACGTCCGCGGGCCGTCGTTGGTGGTCTCCGGCGGCGACCGCAGCTTTCTGCCGCCGCGGCATCTGCGGCGGGTCGCCGAGGCGCTGCCGCAGGGCGGCTTCACCCGCATCGACACCGGGCACAGCGTGCACCGCGACCGGCCGCGCGAGTTCCTGGCCGCTGCCCTGGCGCACCTGGAGCCCTGACCCGTCGGGAGCGGTGATGCGCGCGGGCCGGGCCGGGTAGCGTCGAAGAATCGACTGGACGCCGCCGAAGCCGGGAGGCCGCGATGACCGCAACCGCCGCACGCTACGGCGTGCACTCCGAGGTCGGCCGCCTGCGCAAGGTGCTCGTCTGCGCGCCCGGTCTGGCGCACGAGCGACTCACCCCGTCGAACGCGGCCGATCTGCTGTTCGATGATGTGCTGTGGGTTCGCAATGCGCAGCGCGATCACGCAGACTTCGTCGGCAAGCTGACCGAGCGCGGCGTGGAGGTCGTCGAATTGCACGCCGAACTGGCCGCCACGATGGCGCGGCCCGAGGCGCGAAACTGGTTGCTGGACCGCAAGATCGTGCCCAACGAGGTCGGCGTCGGGCTGGTCGGCGCCACCCGCGCCTACCTCGACGAGCTGGATCCGGTCGCATTGACGCGGCTGCTGATCGGCGGGCTCTCGACGCGCGATCTGCCCGCGGAACTGCGTCCCGGGCCGCTGGCGTTGGCGCGCGAATCGGGTGGGGTCAACGAGTACCTGATGCCGCCGCTGCCCAACACCCTCTACACCCGGGACACCACCTGCTGGATCTACGGTGGGCTCACGCTGAATCCGCTGTACTGGCCGGCCCGCCACGACGAGACCCTGCTGATGAAGGCGATCTACCGCTTCCACCCGGATTTCGCCGGATCCCGCGTGTGGTGGGGCGACCCGGAGAAGCACTGGGGATCGGCCACCATCGAGGGCGGCGACGTGCTGGTCGCCGGTTCGGGCGTGGTGCTCATCGGGATGAGCGAGCGCACCTCCCGGCAGGCGATCACCCAGGTGGCCTCGAGTCTGTTCGCGGCCGGCGCGGCGTCCCGGGTGATCGTCGCCGGAATGCCGAAGCTGCGGTCGGCGATGCATCTGGACACCGTCTTCACCTTCGCCGATCGCGACGTGGTGACCGTGTACCCGAAGATCGTGGACAGCATCCGGGCGTTCACCATCGTGCCGGCAGATACGGACCCCGGGCTCACGGTGATCGAGGAGCCCGGGCACTTCCTGGAGGTGGTGCGCCGGGCGCTCGGCCTGGACCGGCTGCGGGTGGTGGAGGCCGGTGGCAGCGAGTACGCCTCCGAACGCCAGCAGTGGGACAGCGGCAACAATCTGGTGGCCGTGGAACCGGGCGTGGTCTTCGCCTACGACCGGAACACCTACACCAATGCGCTGCTGAGGGCCGAGGGCATCGAGGTGATCGAGATCGTCGGGGCCGAGCTGGGTCGCGGCCGCGGCGGCGGGCACTGCATGACCTGCCCGCTCATCCGGGATCCCCTGGGCGGCTAGCCGCTACTGCGCGGGCGTGTTGTGCAGCGGCCGCGGATCGACGCCGGTGCGCGCCCAGCCCTCGTAGGCCCACGGCACATACAGCCGGCGCACCGGCAGCCGGTTGAACAGCGGATTGGCCGCGCGCATCACGGCGGCGAAGCGATCGAAGCGGCGTTGCCGGCGCGGTGACCAATCCAGCGCGCAGACCTCGCGCATCTCCGGCGGGAGGGTGCCCACGATCACCGTCCGCAGGAAGCCGTTCAGCGGCGCCGAAGCCAGGCGCCAGAGCGGTTTCGGCAACCATCGCGGACCCGGCACACCCTGCCGGAGGTAGCCGGTCGCGTAGACGATGGTCCGCGTCGGCGCGAACCGGCCGCACATCTGCTGCCAGTAGGTGCGGAACTCGTCGTAGGTCTGCGGCTGGCTGCGCGCGCTGACGCCGTAGAGCTGATACCAGATCTTCGACTCCTCGAAGATCTGCTCCTTCTCGGCCGCCGAGAGCCGCCGGATGAAGGTGTCGGTGATGTACAGGACCTGGTCGACGAAGGTCGCGTGCGCCCAGTAGAAGAGTTCCGGGTTCAGTGCGTGGTAGCGGGAGCCGTCGGCGATGGTGCCCTTGATCTCCCGGTGGAAGTCGCGCACCCGGTGGCCCCAGGCGCGCGGGTCGTCGGAGTAGACGGTGCGCATCACCGGCGGACCGGTGCGCCGAGCCCGGCCGAGGAAGTCGCTGAAGATGATCGAGTGGTCCTCCACGCCCTGGGCGAGCTGCTCGATACAGTTCTCGGTGCCGGCCAGGCGCTGGAAGCCGAGGACCATGCGGATGTCGCCGGAGAACTTCCACAGCAGCGAATCGGCACCCAGACGCAGCGGCAGCGCGGCGATGTCGGCCTCGTCATCGAGGATCGACGGCTGCGCCTCGCGCACGCCGGTGGAGAAGTCGATGCTCATGAAGTCAGAATAGCGTCCGCAAGACACAATATTACCAATTTGTTTCAATCTCCTGCCGCTGCTGCGCTCCACGGGTTCGCGCCTGTCGCCGGCTCGCTAGGCTCAGCAGATGGTCTATCAACCCGGCGCCAACAATCCCTTCGCGATCCCCGGCAAGCACGGGGAGATGCCGACCTTCGTGGTCCGGGCGGCCGCGCCGCAGCTCCCGCCGGTGGACCTGATTCTGGAATCGGCGGTGGTCGTCTCGCTGCCGATGGTGACCCGGTTCCGCGGGATCACCCACCGCGAGGCGATGCTCTTCCGGGGCCTCAAGGGCTGGGGCGAGTTCGCTCCGTTCCCCGAGTACGACGATGCGGAGGCGGCCAACTGGCTCGAGGCCGGGATCGAGGCCGCCTGGCAGGGGCCGCCGCCGGCCGTCCGTGACACGGTCCCGGTCAACGCGACCGTGCCCGCGGTCCCGGCCGCCGAGGTCGCCGAGGTGCTGGCCCGCTATCCCGGCGCCACCACCGCCAAGGTCAAGGTCGCCGAGGCCGGCCAGAGTCTGCATGACGACGTCGAACGCGTCGCCGCGGTCCGCGAGCTGATCCCCACGGTGCGCGTCGATGCGAACGGCGCCTGGGATGTGCCGACCGCGATCGAGGCGATCGGTGCCCTCGGGGACGTGGAATATGTGGAGCAGCCGTGCGCCACGGTTCCCGAGCTCGCAGCGGTGCGGCGCGTGGTGGACGTGCCGATCGCCGCCGACGAATCGATCCGTCGCGCGGAGGATCCGCTGCTGGTGAAGCGGGCCGATGCGGCCGACATCGCGGTGCTGAAGGTGGCCCCGCTCGGCGGCATGCGCAAGGTGCTGGCGCTGCGTACCGCGCTCAACATGGACGTGGTGATCTCGTCGGCGCTCGACACCGCGATCGGCATGAGCGCCAACGTCGCCGCGGCAGCGGCGCTGCCGATCCTCAACCACGCCTGCGGGCTGGGCACGGGCGCGCTGTTCGAGTTCGACGTAGCCCCGCCGTTTCTGCCGCGCAAGGGAGCGGTGGCGCCCAAGATCATTCAGCCGTTCGACGATCTCCCGCTCGCCTCGCCCGAGCGCGCCGCCTGGTGGGAGGCGCGGCTGCGGCGCTGTCACGCGATTCTGATGACGCGCTGATCGCCGGGGTGCGAGACTCTGGCCCATGAGACGTCTCGGGTCCGCTGCGTTGATCGCTGCTGCACTGCTGGTGCCGACGGCGTGTTCGGGTGACTCGGGGGAGGCGCCGGTCGTCACCGAGATGGTCTACGTTGACGCCGAGGGCAACACCGTGGCGCCGCCGGCTGGCGCGCAGTCGGCCGGCGAGCCCGCGACGACCACGGCCGACGAGCCGACGACGACGGTCACCGAGCAGGCCGTCCCGATGCAGTTCTTCAGCACGCCCGACGGGCAGATCTGGTGTGGCGTGGGCCCGGCGTCGGGAGCCTTCGGTAATCAGGACGCGAAGCCCGACTTCGCCTGCGCGAGCACCCAGGCGTCCATTCCCCGCCCGGAGCTGTCGAAGTGCTCGCAGGGTGCCGGCCACTGGGGCGGGGCCGGCGCGCTCGGCCCCGGCTGGGTGGCCACCGGAATGTGCGCGGGAGGCTGGTTCCTCGCGAAGGATTCGAGCCAGATCGCCGCCGCACAGGTGGGACAGCGGGTCGCCTCCGGTGCGGTGACCTGCACGATCGAGGCCGCCGACGCGGTGCAGTGCACCCTCGGTGCGGAGGGCTTCCGGCTGTCGTCGACGGCGATCTCCGCGTGGGGGAACGACGTCACCGAGAGCTGATGGGCCGGGCGCGGCGTGCACCACTAGAAACAGATCATCGAATCTGTTTCAATTGAGTGAGTTGGTTCACAACGCACCGCGCCCGATCCGGGAGGACCCATGGCCACGCCTCTGCTCGCCCAGCCCGCCGCCGACAGCGATCTGCACGCGGTACCGGTCTCCGAACGCAACGGAGTGCTCGAGGTGCTGTCGATGCGCCACGACCCGTTCGTCTTCGCCGAGCAGCGGCGCAAGCAGTACGGCGACGTCTTCGCGATGAACGCACTCGGCACCCGGGTGGTCACCGCCTACGGGGCCGAGGCCGCGAGCGAGATCCTGATGAACAAGGACCGGGCCTTCGCCAATGCGCCGGCCTGGAGCTATTTCATCGGGCCGTTCTTCAACCGCGGCATCATGCTGCTCGACTTCGACGAGCACCGCCACCACCGGCACATCATGCAGGCGGCCTTCTCGCCAGCCAAGCTCAAGGGCTACTTCGCGGAGATGCAGCCGGTCATCATCGACCGCGTCGCCGAGTTCCCGACCAGCGACGGTGCCGGCGGCGGCCGGCCCGGGCAGGTGCGGCTCTTCGAGCAGTTCAAGGAACTGACCCTGGACGTGGCCCTGGAGATCTTTCTCGGTCTGGAGCTGAGCAAGCCCGAGGCCGACCGGCTCAACAAGGCGTTCATCGAGACGGTGCGCGCCGGTGTCGCCTTCGTCCGCTACCCGGTGCCGGGCGGACGCTGGTGGAAGGGACTGCGCTCGCGCAAGATCCTCGAGGAGTTCTTCTACGAGCACATCGCGGCCAAGCGGGCCGTCGCGACGGCGGATCTGTTCTCGGTGCTGTGCCACGCCGAGAGCGACGACGGCCACCGCTTCAGCGACGAGGACGTGGTGAACCACATGATCTTCGTGCTGATGGCGGCGCACGATACGTCGACCATCACCATGACGCAGATGGCCTACCGGATGGCCCAGCACCCGAAGTGGCAGGCCAAGGCCCGTGCCCAGTCGATGGAGCTCGGGCCGGAACTGACCTACGAGGACCTCGGCGAGCTGACCGTGCTGGAGGCGGTGATGAAGGAATCGCTGCGGATGTGCCCGCCGGTGCCGGCACAGCCGCGGATGGCCATCAAGGACACGCAGGTGCAGGGCTTCTTCATTCCCGAGGGCACCATGGTGGTGATCCCGCAGATTGCCAACCATCGCGACGCGCGGCGCTTCACCCGGCCGGACGTCTTCGACCCCGATCGCTTCTCGCCCGAGCGCGCCGAGGACAAGAGCCACCGGATGGCGTGGATGCCCTTCGGCGGCGGCGTGCACAAGTGCATCGGTCTGTACTTCGCGCAGATGGAGATCAAGACGATCCTGCACAATCTGCTCCGCGACTACGAGTGGTTCGTCCCGGCCGATTACCGTATTCCCATGGATTACAGTGCGCTTCCCGTGCCCAAGGACCGGCTGCCGGTGACCCTGGTACGTCGATGACCCGGACCCGCAAGTCGCGCGTCACCGCCTCGCCGGAGGAACAGGAGACCGCGATCCTGGCCGCCGCGGCCCGCGAGTTCACCGAGGCCGGTGTGCGCCAGGCCAACATGGATGCCATCGCGAAGGCCTCCGGCGTCAGCCGATCCACCCTGTATCGGCGGTTTCCGAGCAAGGACAACCTGCTGCTGGCACTGGCCAACGATGCCTTCGAGCGGGGCATGGTCGAGCTCGAGGCCGCCGTGGCAGGTCACCCGCCGGCCGACGCGGTGGTCGAGGCCTTCGCGCACGGTGCGCAGATGATCCAGACCGATCCGCTGCTGCGCCGAATGGTGTTGGAGGACGCGGAGATCCGCGGTCTCACCGCCTCGCTCAGTTCGCTGTTCATCGACATGGTGACCGAGCGGGTGGCCGGTTCGCTCCGCGAGGCCGGCGCCACCATGGACGACGACGAACTGCACCAGGCCGTGGAAATCCATGTGCGCCTGGTGATCTCGTACCTGGAGATCCCCGCGTCCGACGAATCGCGCACCAGCCCCGAGGCGGTGCGGTCCTTCGCGGCGACCTTCCTCGCGCCGATGATCCACTGACGAATCCAGCCTGACGATTCGCCAGCCGACGTGTCCCTTCGAGCCCGCATGGGAGCAGACATGCAGTTACCCGGATCCCGGGTGCGCCGTGAGCGCGCCGAGCGTCGCCTCGCCCAGACCCGAAAAGCCCTCGCGGGCACCGTGATCGCCGTGACCGGCGGCGCGCGCGGGATCGGCCTGGAGACCGCCGGACAACTGCTCGCCGCCGGTGCGCGGGTCGCGATCGGCGACATCGATGTCGACGCGGTCGGCAAGGCCGCCGCCGATCTCGGCGTGGAGGGCCTGGAACTGGACGTGACCGATGCGTCGTCGGTCGCGGCCTTCCTCGACGCCGTGGAAGAGCGGTTGGGACCGGTCGACGTGCTGGTGAACAACGCCGGGATCATGCCGGTGGGGCCCTTCCTGGACTACAGCGAGACGCTGATCCGGCGGACCGTCGGCATCGACCTGGTCGGCGTGATGCTGGGCAGCCAGGCCGCCGCCCGCCGCATGGTGGCGCGCGGGCACGGACAGATCGTCAACGTCGCCTCGGTGGCCGGCCGGCTGCCCAACCCGGGGCTGACCGTCTACAACGGCGCCAAAGCCGGCGTCATCGAGTTCTCCGAGGCTCTCGACGCGGAACTGACACCGCACGGCGTACGCGTGTCGACGGTGCTGCCGACCTTCACCCGGACCGCACTGATCGACGGTCTGGCCACCAACGCGCTGGTCAAAACGGTCACCCCCGAGCAGGTGGCCGCCGAGGTGGTCGGCATCATCGCGCAGCCGCGGGTCCGGGTCACCGCACCGCGGTCGATGGGCTGGGTGGGCGTCAACACCGTCCTGCCGCACACGCTGAAGCAGCGGCTGCGCGCGCTCACCAAGACCGACACTCTCTTCCTGACCCCGGACCAGCGGGCGCGCGCCGACTACAGCGCGCGCATCGGACAGTGACCCCCGGCCCGGCTGACTCGCGGCGACCATTCAACAATTCTCGACACGCGACACTAGGGTGGATCGGGTGGCAGGAGCGGACCCGAGGGTGCAGCGGTGGCGGGCGGCGCGCGCCGACCGCGAACAGGCCCGCGATGCCCTCGCCGAGGCGCAGGTGCGCGCCGGAACGCGCCGCCGGCTCTCGCTCGCGGCCCGGCTGACGCTCGCCGCGCTGACCGTGCTGGCCCTGGCCGGCGCCGGCTTGGTCGGCTGGCGCGCCGCGCACGCCGACCCGCGGTTCAGCGACGCCGAGCTGGTGGCCGCGGCGTCGTCGCGGGTGCAGCGCCTGCTGGCCGCGGATGCGCACGACCCCGATCGCGCCCGGGAGATCCTGGCCGGGGCCACCGGCGACTTCTACGACTCCTTCGCCCAGTCGGCCGACGCCTACTCGGCCTTCGTCGCCGAGCGCGGCACCGTCGGTGCGGCCACCATCGACGGCGCGGCACTGGTGCACCGGCAGGGCGACGGCGGCGTGGTGCTGGTGGCCGCGGGCCTGCGCGTGGCCACCGAGACGACCGCGCCGCAGGAGCCGGCGCCGGACGCGGCCGCGAACCCGCAGCAGGTGCGGCTGCGGGTCCTGGTGGAACCGGACGACGGGGTGCTGAAACTGGCCGGGGTGGTGTTCCTCCCGTGAGCATGCCGCGCAGCGCCCGGCGGCAGCGCCTCGTCACCCGGTTGGAGCGGCCGGTCACCGGTCGCCGTGCCGTCCTGGGTTTCTTCGCCGTCCTCGCACTGCTCACGGTCGCGCTGGCCGCTTTCGGGGTTGCCGTGGCGCAGCGCGGGCCGGCCGTCGAACGCCTCGCGGTGAGCCGGGAGCTGCAGGATCGGGCCGGGCCGCTGGTGGCGGAGGTCTTCACCGCCGGGGCCGGAACCTGGCAGGCCGATCGGGAGCGCGCGCGCACGCTGGTCACCCCGGCCTTCGCCGCGTCGGCGGCCACCGGCCTGGCGGCCGCGCCGCCGGCCGGAGTGCGCGCGGTGACGTGGACGCCGCTGTCGACCGGGGTCGTGGCCGCACACGACGATGCGGGGACCGCGTTGGTCGTGGTGCGGGTGACGGTGACGCCCGAGCGCGGCGAGCCGGCCGCGGCCGTCAAGTCGGTGTCCGCCGACCTGGTGCGCGACGGCGACCGCTGGCTGCTGAGCGGATTGGACGAACTGTGATGAGCCAAGACGCGGTGCTGACCGCCGCGCAGGAGCGGTACGACGCCGCGGTGCGGGCCGAACGACTGGCCCGGATCGAGGCCGCCGCACCG
>CAZEOP010000114.1:0-10258 GCA_964513715.1 uncultured Gordonia sp. | reverse complement strand
CTCGGCCCGCTGGCCACCGACATCGCACCCGCCTACGATCACATCACCTCGGCGATCGGGGCCGCGATGATCGCCCAGGCCGGCACCGCGATGCTCTGCTACGTCACGCCCAAGGAACATCTGGGTCTGCCGAACCGGGACGACGTGAAGACCGGGGTCATCGCCTACAAGATCGCGGCGCACGCGGCCGACCTGGCCAAGGGCCATCCGCGGGCGCAGCAGCGCGACGATGCCCTGAGCAAGGCCCGCTTCGAGTTCCGCTGGACCGATCAGTTCAACCTGGCCCTGGACCCGGACACCGCGCGCGAATTCCACGACGAGACGCTGCCCGCCGAGCCCGCGAAGACCGCGCACTTCTGCTCCATGTGCGGCCCGAAGTTCTGCTCGATGCGGATCTCGGCCGATGTCCGCGCCTACGCGCAGGAGCACGGCCTGACCACGGCCGACGACATCGAGGCCAAGATGGCCGAGAAGTCGGCGGAGTTCCGCAGCTCCGGCGGCAGCGTCTACCTTCCGGTGGAAGCCCTCTGATGTCCTCCGACGCAGGCCCTTCGACGGGCTCGGGATCCGCCCGTGTCGAAGCCACCCCCTCCACCCCGTCGGTCGCCTCAAGTCGAGACCTCGACCAGCGGGATATCGACGCCTCAAGCCCGCTGGAGGTCTCGACTGCGCTCGACCAGCGGGATGGCGACGCCCCAAGCCCGCCGGCTGAGCCGGGCGACGCAGCAGCCCGTGTCGAAGCCACCCGCGCCGAGCCCGCCGCACTGCCGCCGCCCCGCCCGGGCACGACACCGGTGCGCGTGCTCACCGTCGCCGGCTCCGATTCCGGCGGCGGCGCCGGTATCCAGGCCGACCTGCGCACCTTCGCCCTGCTCGGCGTGCACGGCAGCGTCGCGGTCACCGCGGTGACCGTGCAGAACTCGCTGGGGGTCACCAGTTTCACCGAGATCGCTCCGGAAACCGTTGCGGCCCAGATCGATTCGGTGATGTCCGACATCGGAGCGGGGGCGGTCAAGACCGGGATGCTCGCCTCCTCGCCCATCATCGCGGCGATCGCGGCGGCCTTCGATGCGGCCGGAATCGGCGAGGGCCCCGGCCCGGCGGGGACCGGCGGCGGCCGCATCCCGCTCGTCGTCGATCCGGTCTGCGCCTCCATGCACGGCGACCCCCTGCTGGCGGATGAGGCGCGCACCGCCCTGACCGAGCTCCTCTTCCCGCGCGCCACCCTGGTGACCCCGAATCTCGACGAGGTGCGCCTGCTCACCGGGATCGACGTAATCGACGACGGCTCGCAGGAGGCGGCCGCCATCGCGCTGCACGCGCTGGGTGCGCGGTGGGCGCTGGTGAAGGGCGGGCACCTGCGCGGGAGCGAGCGCAGCCCCGATCTGCTGTACGACGGAACGCGGTTCGTCCGGTTCGACGCCCCGCGGATCGACACACCGCACGACCACGGTGCCGGCGACACCCTGGCCGCGGCCGCCACCGCCGCGCTGGCACACGGCCGGTCGGTGCCGGACGCGGTGGCCTTCGCGAAGTCGTGGGTCACCCGCTGCCTCGCGGCCGCCTACCCGGTGGGCTCCGGCCACGGCCCGGTCAGCCCGCTCTGGCGCCTGTCGGAGCCGACCGAGGCCCCGGCCCGCGCGGTCAGTCGACCGTAACGATCTCCGGCACCGGCTCGCCGTTGAGCAGCAACGACCGGTATTCGGTGGGGCCGACGCCGACCGTCGCCCGGAATCGGTTGCGGAAGGTGGCCACCGAGCCGAAGCCCGCCCGGCGCGCGACATTCCCGATCGGAGTCCGCGGCTCCCCGCGAAGCGTCTGTGCCGCGGCGATCACCCGGCGCTGCGCGATGCGCCCGGCGAGCGACTGGCCGGTGTCCTCGAAGTAGCGATACACCTGCCGACGCGACAGGTGCAGCTCCCGCGCGATGTCGTCGACCCCGAACTCGGGATCGGGATGCCGTCGTTCGATCAGGTCGATCACCGCCTCCTGCACGAAGGCCGGATTATCGGTGAGCGACGAGCTCATGCCCGCCATCTCGCCGAGCGCGCTCGCGAGTAGATCCACCACTGCGAGCTGGGTGTCGGTGCTGGGATCGGGGGCGACGCCGCAGGCCGTGGTCACCGCGAAGCTGGTCATGAAGGAGGCCGTCGCCCGGGCCAGCAGACTGCCCGAGACCACCGGGATCCAGCTGTGCTCGATGGCGGCGGCGCGACGCTGCCCGAGCAGGCTGCGCGAGATGATGACGCCGGCCCAGTCGGTGACCGTCTCGGTCAATTGGACCGTGTTCGCGTCCCGGCTCACCAGCAGATCACCCGGCCGGGTCACCTGCCGGCGACCGGCCGAGTCGATCCGGTACGCGGGCCGGGTCAGCGGGGTCGAGATGGAGAGGAACTCGCTCGGCTCGGTGCGCGGATTCTCCGAAGCACCCGGAGCCAGGCAGAGCGGCGTGCGCAGCTGCGTGTAGACCCCGCTGATCAGGCCGAGATCGCGGACGTACATGTAGAACTCGCACCGATCCGGGTCGTCGGCCATCAATCGGCCTTCTTCCAGGTGATAGATCTTGGCCGCATCCTCACCCTTCAGATGCAGGTGGGGCTCACCCAGCGGCGCGCCGGCGATCTCGGTGAGACGCCGCTGCCACGCCCGGTACTTCGCGCCGTCGAGCACCTTGTCCCCGTCGGTGACGGTCTGGTCAGTCCCGCGCCGGTACCTGTCGGGGGGAATCATGCTGCCTTCCGATCGTCGTTCCATGGCCATTGCGGCAGCGCGATCAGCGAAGAGAGCAGGAAGCAGAGCGCGCCGATAAAGGTTCCCCAGTTCGCCAGGTCGGCGGAGATGGTGTCCCCGGACTTGTTGACGAAGGCACCGATCGCCGAGACGGCGAAGGCGATGCAGCCGAGCATGTTGATCTGACCGGCCCAGAAGTCCGGCTTGCGGGGCGAGAGGAAGTCGTTCCCCGCCCGCACGAAGGCCAGCAGCACGAAACAGGCGCTGACCAGGAAGGCCACCGAGCCCCCCGCGTCCGGATTCCAGACGAGCGGCTGCTGCCCCTGGGTGGGTCGGGCCATCAGCGCGGCCGTGGTGCTGACGTTGAAGAGCAGGGTGCCGAAGAACTGCGTCGAGGCCGCCAGCCATTCGGCACGGAACATCGTGCCCGGCGCGAAATCGACCGGGACGGTCATCGCGCCGCTGAGCACCAGCTGGATCAGCGCGGCGGCCGTGAAGAACCACGCACCGATGAAGTAGGAGAGGTTGGCGCCGTCGGCGCCCAGCAGATTCGACAGTCCCGGAGCCGCGCCGATTGCGAACAGCGCCGAGCCGATCATGAACCCCCAACACTGCTTCGTGAGTGAGGGCACGAGTACTCGGCTGTGGCTCTCCGCGTGGAGGCTCTGCGGCCTGGTCATTGTCGAATGCTTCCTTTCTCCCGGGCGCCGGATCGGCGCCGCCGTCGCCCCCGCGCCCCCCTTGTCTGGCGCCGACGCGGTGGCCCTCCACGCGGGAGGGCCACCGTCGTCGTACGTCCGCTGTGTACTGCCGCCCCTAGTGGTGGAAGCCCTCCTGGTGCTCCTCGTGCGGGATCGGGCCGTCGAGCGACTCCAGGAAGTCGACCTGCTCCTTGATGTCGGACAGGAGCCTGGTGGCCAGGTCCCGGCTCAGCCCGTTGCGGACGACGATCCGCTGGAGCGTCATATCGGCCAGATTGTCGGACATCGGGTAGGCCGGCACCTGCCAGCCCTTCATCCGCAGCCGGTCCTGCAGGTCGTACAGGGTCCAGTTGGGGCTGTGATCGGACTTCAGGCGCCACGCGAAGACCGGGATGGTGTCGCCCTTGGTCACCAGTTCGAACGGCCCCATCTCGGCGATCGCCGCGGACAGGTACTGGGCCACGTCGAGCGAGTTCTGCTGGATGGCGCGGTAGCCGTCCTTGCCGAGGCGGAGGAACTGGTAGTACTGCAGCAGCACCTGCGCGCCCGGGCGCGAGAAGTTCAGCGCCAGCGTCGGCATGTTGCCGCCCAGGTAGGCGCAGTGGAAGACCATGCTGTCGGGCAGCCGCTCATTGTTGCGCCAGACGATCCAGCCGACACCCGGGTACACCAGACCGAACTTGTGGCCCGAGGTGCTGATCGAGGCGACGCGTTCCACGCGGAAGTCCCACTCGATCTCCGGCTGGCAGAACGGTGCGATGAAGGCACCCGATGCGCCGTCGACGTGGATGCGCACGTCCCAGCCGTTCTTCGCCTGGATCTCGTCGAGCTTGGCGGCGATCTCCTTCACCGGCTCGTAGGCACCGGTGTAGGTCTGGCCCATGATGGCGACCACGCCGATGGTGTTCTCGTCGACGTAGTCCTCCAGGTTGTGGCCGTCCAGCCACAGGTGGTCCTTGTCGACCGGAACCCAGCGCGGCTCCACCTCGAAGTAGTTGGTGAACTTCTCCCAGCACACCTGGACCGCCGTCGAGAGCACGATGTTCGGCTTCTCGATCGACTTGCCCTCGGCCTTGCGCTTCTCCTGCCAGTGCCGCTTGAGCGCCAGGCCGCCGAGCATGCAGGCCTCCGACGAGCCGATGGTCGACGTGCCGATGGTGTCCTCGGGATTCGGGACGTTCCACAGGTTGCCGAGCATCCGCCAGCAGCGGTCCTCGATCGCGGCGGTGGCCGGGTACTCGTCCTTGTCGATCATGTTCTTGTCGACGGTCTGCATGTAGAGGAGCTTGGCTTCCTTGTCCATGTAGGTCGTGACGAAGGTGGCCAGGTTCAGCCGGGCGTTGCCGTCGAGCATCGCCTCGTCGTGAACGATCTGGTACGCGGTGTCGGCGGGCAGCATGCCTTCGGCGAATTCGTTGCGCGGCAGGGTCGTCGCCTCACCGTGCTGTGCGAACACGGGCAGTGTGATGCGATCGTTGTCGAGAGAGGTCATCTCGGTTCTCCGTTCTCACTTCGTAGAGCTGTTGTCGTGTCACGCGCCCGCGGCGCGAGTTCGATATCGGTGTCCAGCCGATTCCTGTCCTGTCGTCACACCTCCACCGGGGGGTAAAGGCGGTCCATGTTGTACTGCCGGTTGCGGTACGCCGCCCAGGTGGACGCTGCGAGGAAGAGCGCGGTGATTCCGGCGAGAACGGCGATGGCCACCCACAGCCGGTAGTCGATGCCGCCGAGGGTCAGCTGACGCAGCCCGTTCACGCTGTACGTCATCGGATCCACCCAGTGGATGTACTGGAACGGGAGCGTGGTGGTGGGGACCGGATAGATGCCGCCGGCCGAGGTCAGCATCACCATCAGGAAGGCGAGCGTCACGACGCGACCCACCGATGGTCCGAGCAGTGCGTTGAAGGCCTGAATCATCGCCAGGAAGGCCGCCGACATCAGCACCATGAACAAGAACGTCGCCCACGGGTGGGCCGGCCGCATGCCGATGGCGAAGACCGTGACCAGGTAGAGGATCGCGGCCTGCAGGATGCCGACGGCGAAGGTCGGCGCGTACGACGCCAGGATCACCCGGAACGGGTGCAGACCGTGTGCGACGGGGCGGGCCTGCAACGGCGTGAAGAGCATCCAGGCGATGATGCTGCCGACGAACAGCGCGAGGCCGAAGAAGAACGGCGCGAAGCCGGTACCGAAGGTGGGTGCGCGGTTGTCGTAGCGCTCCTTCAGTTCCACCGGCTGGCCGAGCACCTTGGCGAGCTGTTCCTGCTGGGCCGGACTCCAGTTCGGCAGTGCGGCCGCCCCCTCCTGCAGTCCCGAGGCCAACTGATCGGCACCGGTACTGAGTTCGCCGAGACCGCCCGCCAACTGCGCGGTGCCGTCGGACAGCTCGGTCACCGCGCCGCGCACCTTCTCCAGGTCGGTCACCAGATCGCCGCTTTCGACGATGCCGAGAATCTTGTTCAGCGGACTGGCCGGATCGTTGAGCTGCGCGGCCAGCAGCGCACTGTCCTCGGCGATGGCGGCCAGATCGCCGGTGGCATCCGGGCCCAGACCTTCAGTGGCCAGGAAATTCCGGACCGGCTCCAGCGCGGGAGCCAGCGAACGCACCAGGGGATCGGGACTCGCCTTGAGCTGCGCGATCAGGCCGACGACGGCCTGATAGGCCTGCGACTGCGCCGTGGCCGCCGTCGAGAGTCGGCGGTTGACGGTGTCGGCGGTCTTGCCGACGCGCTCCAGGCGGGCGTTCACCTCGGCGGCGCTCGGGCCGGTGGCCGCGTGCTCCTGCGCCGCGGCGAGCAGCGGATCGGTCGCCGTCAGGACGCCGCCGGCCAGTTCTTGCACGCCGGCGTTCAGCTCGTCGGCGCCACCCTTGGCCTGCTTCAGCCCGGCGGCCAGTTCGCCGGCGCCGTCGGCGGCCTCGGTGACCTTGGCTTCCATCGGGTCGAGCTGCGAGAAGACGACGTCGAAGGTCTGGGCGCCCACCTGCGCACCGACCTGATTGACCACCTGCTGTGCGGCGTCCTGGCCGATCACCGTGGCCAGGTAGTTGTTCGCGTCGTTGTAGGTGAACTGCAACTGCGCCGAACGCGGGTCGTCGCCGGTCGGCGAGGCCAGGGCCGCGCTGAAGTCCTCGGGCAGGGTGATCGTGAAGTAGTAGTCGCCGTGCGCCAGGCCGCGTTCGGCCTCCGCCGCCGAGACCACATGCAGGTCGAGCTGGTGCGAATCGATCAGTCCGGCGACGACGTCGTTGCCGGCCTCGAGCCGCTGACCGTTCACGTCCGCACCCTTGTCGGCGTTGACCAGGGCCACCGGCATCTTGTTGACTGCGTCGAACGGATTCCAGAAGGCCCACAGGTAGAGGGCCCCGTAGAGCAGCGGCATCAGGATGATGACGATGAGCGCGAGCCGGGGCATGCGCCCCCGGTAGTAGCGCTTGAAGTCACTGCCGGGCGAGAAGGCGGCGAGCATCTTCATCAGAGCACCGCCTCGCGCTCGAGCATCACGAATTCGTCGTCGGTCAGGTTCGGCACCTCGATCACGTCGGTGACCCCGGGCTGGCGCGCCACGCCGTTCACATCGGCGGTGATCACCGTCTGTTCGCGGCCCAGTTCGATCAGCCGCTCCAGGAAGCGCAGACTGCTCACGTCCCGAGCCAGCTTGTCCACCCCGCCGACCACCAGCAGCGGCGGCTTCTCGGTGTTGGCCATCGCGACGCGGAACAGCGCATTGGTCAGTTCCGGAAGTTCCTCGACGTAGGCATCCAGGGACGGCAGGGTCAGCGGGCCGAACACCGGGCGGCACAACCGCTCCAGGTCGTCCTCGCGGGCCACGCCCACGAACTCGTACCAGCGCGCGCTCCAGCGCAGTTGCTCGGTGACGATGTCGCGCACCCGGATGGTCTGGCCGATCCCGTCAACCTCGTCGATGAAGCCCAGCGCGGCGTTCTTGAACAGCCACTGCGCGCGGTTGTCGCGCCCGAACGCCGACAATGTGCCGGCGGTCGGCTTCATCCGCCCGGCCAGCGTCAGCAGCAGGGCGGTGCGGCCGCGGCCCCCGGAACCGACCAGGACGGTGAGCCCGCCGTGCCGGATGTTCAGATCCACCGGACCGTAGACGTGCCCCCAGGAGGCATCGACCTCGATGCCCCGCGCGGAGATCGCCAGTTCGTCACCCGGTTCGGCGAAGTCCCGGGTATCGCCGGCCGTCTGCGCCAGATGTCCCCGAATCGAGGCCGCGCGCGCCAGATCGTAGGCCGGATCGGTCTCGGGTGGGTCCGGCCGGGGCTGTGTCGGCATCGGTCGCCTGAACCTCATTTCCTTCGTCGGGGACGCAATGCCTCAGCGCAGAATCGCCACTGCGGCCAGCTCCCAGTCCGATCACACCCCCGACGATCGCGGTCGGAATAGGTCAACCATGCCACAGCCAGTACGATTCTGCGATCACTCTCGTGCGCAAATCTTCCACCTTTACGCGGGCCGAAAAATAGGTTCCGACCTGCGATGATGATTTCAGCTACCGCGAAATACACGCTCCTTAACAAGACGAGCGTGGCACGAATTTGACGCTTCTGGTCTCAGACCATCGCTTCATTCGATCGGTGCTGTCGACCGCGTAATTCCCGAACTTATCCACCCGGTGCCGCGGCGATCACCGTCGCTCCGGGGATCGACGCGAATCTCGTCGTTCATGGCACGAAAGCGGCCCTTCCGTTCTCTCCGCGGGTGACACGGTCTGTAACCTGACTCACCGAGTGAACTTCCGGCGATGCGCGGCGGAAGAGGTGAGGAGCAGCGGTGACCAACCCTGACAATCCGGGCCAGCAGCCGGAGTACGACGACCAGACCGTCGGCTACGGCTCGACCGGCTACTCCCAGTCCGGCTATCCGTCCTCCGGTTACGAGGCCGGCGGTTACGAGACCGGTGGCTACCCCGATCCGGAGACCACCAGCTACCCGGACGAACAGGCGACGGCCGCAATCGCCGCGGCCGCCTCCGCCACGGACGCCGCCAACCGCTGGAAGATGATCGCGGCCCTGGCACTCGCCGCCGCGGCACTGGTGATCCTGGGCTTCTTCCTGCTCGGTCAGCAGGGGCGCGGCAGCAAGGCCGCACCGGTCACCACCACGGTGACCGAGACGACGCAGACCAAGGGCCCGGCGTCCACCCACACCACCACCGAGACGACCACCGCCACGGTGACCGGCGAGGCGCACACCACCACCCAGATCGACCGCGAGACGCAGATCCGCACCACCACCGTCACCACGACCACGGTGGAGACCACACAAACCCCCGGACCGACCGTCACCGAAACCGTCTGCTTCGACGCCGACAAGAAGCCGACCGTCTGCGCCTGAATGGCCGCCGAGTAACCTGCGCCGTCCCAGCGATCTGTCGCGGATCTTGTCGGCAGCAGAAATCTGTCGCGGATCTTGTCGGCAGCAGAAATCTGTCGCGGATCTTGTCGGTATTCCGACGGATTCCGCGACAGATTTCGGCGCCGCGCGGCGCGACCGCTCGCGTCAGTCGGCGGCGAGCTCCGGCAGGCCGCGCTCACGCAGGGCCGGGACCACCTCGGCGGTGAAGGCCTCGAGGAAGCGGCGCTGGTCGGCGCCCGGATTGTGGAACACCAGGTGGTTCAGCCCGGCGTCGAGGTACGGCGCGATCTGCGCGATGGCCTCGTCCGGCGTGGAGGCGACGATCCACCGCTTGGCCACCTGCTCGATCGGCAGCTCGTCGGCCAGCCGCTCCATCTCCACCGAGCTGTTGACCGAGTGCTTCTGCTCCGGCGTGAGCGACAGCGGCGCCCAGAAGCGGGTGTTCTCCAGCGCCCGCTCCGGATCCGGGTCGTACGAGATCTTGATCTCGATCATCCGGTCGATGTCGGCGAAGTTCCGCTCCGCCTTCCCCGCGCCCTCGCGCACCGCGGGGATCAGCTTCTCCGTGTACAGGTCCATGCCCTTGCCCGAGGTGCAGATGAAGCCGTCGCCGGCCCGCCCGGCGTACCGTGCCACCACCGGTCCGCCGGCCGCGATGTACACCGGAATCGGCTCAGCCGGGACGTCGTACATGTACGCACCCTGCGAGTGGTAGTACTCGCCGTCGAAGTCCACCTCCGCGCCGGTCCACAGCTCACGCATCAGGCGCACCGCCTCGCGCAGCCGCGCGAAGCGCTCCTTGAACTCGGGCCACTCGCCCTGGAATCCGGTCGCGTACTCGTTGAGCGCCTCACCGGTGCCCACACCCAGCATCACCCGCCCCGGATACAGGCAGCCGAGCGTGGCGAAGGCCTGCGCGATCACCGCCGGGTTGTAGCGGAACGTCGGGGTCAGCACCGAGGTGCCCAGTTGCACGCGCTCGGTGCGCTCGCCCACCGCCGTCAGCCAGGCGAGCGAGAACGGCGCGTGCCCGCCGTTGTGGCGCCAGGGCTGGAAGTGATCGCTCACGGTCACCGAGTCGAGGCCGAATTCCTCTGCGGCGACACCGATTTCGACCAGTTCACGCGGACCGAACTGTTCCGCGGAGGCCTTGAGACCGAGCTTCAGAGCGGCTGCCATGGGGAGTTCCCTTCGTCGTGGCGGGGGGGGTAGCGGGGATGTGGTGCCGACCGGGCGGCTCAGCGGAAGGCATCTTCGCCGGTGAGCGCCTTGGCGATCATCAGCTGATGCATCTCGCTGGTGCCCTCGTAGGTGAGCACCGATTCGAGGTTGTTGGCGTGCCGGATCACCGGGTACTCGAGCGTGATTCCGTTGGCGCCCAAGATGGTTCGGCACTGCCGGGCGATGGCGATGGCCTCGCGCACGTTGTTCAGCTTGCCCAGGCTGATC
>CAZEOP010000113.1:0-10387 GCA_964513715.1 uncultured Gordonia sp. | reverse complement strand
GCCATCCTGGCTTTCACCCATCAGCGGGTGCTTCAGATCGTGCATGTGCAGGTTCTCGTCGGCGGCCACGCGCTGCAGCATCCGGTCGGCGATCGGATCCCCGCACGCCTTGCCGGTGTTGCGGTGGCTCACCCGGGTGGCCAGCTCCTGGAAGCTGACATAGCTGACGGCGAAGAGCATGTCGAAGCTGTGATCACGCTGGCCGTCGTCGTCGGGCAGCGGATTGAAGCCGGAGGTCATGTGCGCCATCCGGACCTCTTCCAGTTCCACCGGATCCACCCCGCGGGTCACCACCAGGTAGTCGCGCATCACGGTCGAGTGCCGCATCTCCTCGGCGGTCCACCGGCCCACCCAGAAGCCCCAGGCATCGTCGAGGCTGAAGTTGTCGGCGATCACCCGGTGGTACGAGGGCAGATTGTCCTCGGTGAGCAGGTTGGTGATCATCGCCGCCTTGGCGGTCTCCGACAGCTTGGACTGCTCGGGATCCCAGTCCTCGCCGCCGAGCATGGCGAAGTTCCGGCCGTCGTCCCACGGGACGTAGTCGTGCGGGTGCCAGTCCCGGGTCATCTTCATGTGCCGCTCGACCTCGGTCTCGCAGACGGGCAGCAACTCGCGCAACAGATCCGAGCCGCTCATGTTCTTTCCGATGAGAGTGGTCATGCCTTCCATCGTCGGCCGCGTGACCCGTGTGGTTCTTGAGCCGAAGGTCCCCAACCGGCCGGGTCTCCGGTCGGGAGTTCTTCCGGGTCCTGCGGTACCGTTCATGCCATGTCGAACCCGTCTGCCCCGGCCCCCGGCAAGCCGATCCGGGTCTTCCTCGTCGATGACCACGAACTCGTGCGACGCGGTCTGCGCGATCTGCTCGGCACCGCCGACGACCTGCTGATCGTCGGCGAGGCCGCCACCGTCAAGGAGGCCGTCGCCGGGATCGGCGCCACCCGCCCGGACGTGGCCGTGCTCGACGTCCGGCTGCCCGACGGCAACGGGGTGGAACTGTGCCGCGAGGTGCGCTCGCGCAACAGCGAACTGCGCTGCCTGATGCTCACCAGTTATGCCGACGACGACGCCCTGCTGGCCGCCGTGTTGGCCGGCGCCTCGGGCTTCGTGCTCAAGCAGATCCAGGGCGCCAATCTGATCGCCGCGGTGCGGACCATCGGCCACGGCGGTTCGCTCCTCGACGATCGCAGCACCGCCGCCCTGCTGGCCAAACTGCGCAACGAGAAGAAGGAGAAGGAGGATCCGCTCGCCGAGCTCACCGGCCAGGAACGGGAGGTCTTCCACCTCATCGGCGAGGGCCTGACCAACCGCCAGATCGCCGAGCGGATGTTCCTGGCGGAGAAGACGATCAAGAATTACGTCTCGCACATCCTGGCCAAGCTCGACATGCAGCGCCGCACCCAGGTCGCGGTGATGGCGACCAAGCTCAGCGAGCGCGAACGCTGACACCACCCCCCGCACCGGTCTCAGCCGGGCGGGAGCGGCACCTCCCAGATCAGCGTGGTACCGCCGCCGGGGCGGCTGTCGACGGTGAAGTTCCCGTAGCACTCGTCGGCCCGCAGCAGCAGGTTGTCCAGGCCCCGGTACACGGCGTGGGTCGGGATCCCGCGGCCGTTGTCGGCCACCTCCACGGTGAGCACGTCGTCGGCCACGATGCGCACGCCGATCCGGTCGCCGCCGGAATGCCGTAGCGCATTCGACAATCCCTCGCGCAGCACCGCCTCGATGTGCGGCGCCAGATCCGCGGGCACCAGCGTGTCGACCGGGCCGACGAAGGACACGCTCGGCACGATCGGCGCCTGCCGGGCGAGTTCGGCCACCACGTCGAGCACCTTGCGCCGCAACGTCGTTCCCTCACCGTCGATGGAGGCGGACTGCAAATCGAAGATCGACGTGCGGATCTGCGCGATCGTGGCATCCAGATCCTCGATCACCTGCGCCACCCGGACTTCCAGCTGATCCGGCGCGGCGAGCAGGGTCTGCAGGGACATGCCGATGGCGAACAACCGCTGAATCACATGGTCGTGCAGGTCCCGGGCGATCCGATGCCGGTCCTCCAGCATCTCCAGATCCCGGGCCAACTGCCGCTGCTCGGCGTAGGCGACGGCCAGCGAGGCCACCCGGGCCACCCCGGCCAGACCGGCGATCTCCTCCGGCTCCCACAGCGGCCGGTCGACGTGCGTCAGCACGATCGCCCCGAAGTCGCCGGGCGCCCGCTGCATGGGCTGTGCGGTCTTCCAACGCGCCCCGCGGCGCATCCAGTCCGGGCCGCGCTGCTCCACCTCGCTGACGCTGAACGACAGTCCAGGCCAGGCGATTTCACTGGGATCGACCGCATCGCCGGTGTGCCCGTGCAGATGCGGCTCCCCGCCGTCGGAGGTGACGATGAAGACGTCCACCGCACCGGTCAGCGCCGCGACATCGGCGCACAGCGCATCGAGGGTGTCCTCAAGTGCGCGGCCGGCCATCGGCTCCGAGCCGCGCTCGGCGAGAATCTCCATCCAGCGGTGCCGGACACGCTGACGCTCGTAGAGACGGGCGTTCTCCACCGCGATACCGGCGGCGACGGCCAGTACCGACACGATCTGCTCGTCCTGCTCGGTGAAGGCTGGCGGACCGGTCTGTCCGCCCTGCAGAGGTGCTCCGGATTGCTTCTCGGTGAGGTAGATGGAGCCGAAGAGTTCACCGCGCACAATGATCGGCGCGCCGAGGAAGGTGTCCATCGGCGGATGGTGCGGCGGGAAGCCGACCGAGGCCGGATGGTCGCTCAGCCGCGCGATGCGCAGCACCTCGGGATGATCCAGCAGTTCGCCGAGCACCCCGCGGCCCACCGGCAGCCGGCCCATCTTGGCACGCACCGCTGGCTCGATACCCGTGTAGACGAAGGCCTGCAGGCCGCGTTCGGGTCCGCGCACGCCCAGCGCGCAGTACTGCGCGTCGAGGACGTCGGCCGCGACCTCGGTGATGCGCTGGAGCGACTCGTTCAGATCCAGGCCCTGGCCCACCAACAGCACGGCTTCGAGCAGGTTGCGCAGTACCTTCGGGTCGGTCTGATGCGCGGTCAGCGCATCCAGCGCGGCGTCGATGGCGGCCGAACTGGCGGAGACGGGCATCGCGCCCGCGGCCACGCGCTGCGCGGTGAGATCCGCATAGCCGGGGTCGCCGTATCTCGGGTCGGCGTCGTAACGGCCGTCGGTCACGAGCGTGCTCCTGTCGTCGCCCGGGCCGCGGCGGCGACGAATCGCGCGACGGCACCGGGATATCCCGCGGGGTGCAGATGCAGGTACGAGGCGTGGACGCCGCCGGCGGCGATGCCGTCGAGCACCGACTCCCCCGCCGGCGACCGCCACCCCCAGGCCGCGGGCGGCGCCGCGGGCCAGTCGACCACAGTCCGGTGGAATTCGTGTCCGGTCACCCGCTCGCCGGCCGCGAAGAGCACCGAATCGGTCAGCGCCGCCGCGTCCCGGTAACCCAGGGTCAGGGTCGGCGAGAATGCACCGCGACCATCCAGGGCGCCGGACATCGGCCGGCCGTCCAGACTCCGCTGCAGGTACAGCAGTCCGGCGCATTCGGCGTGTACGGGCCGCCCCGCCGCCACATGTGCGCGCACCGCGGCGGCCAGTTCGGTGTTCTCGCCGAGCGCCGCGCCGTGTTCCTCGGGGAAGCCGCCGCCGAGCAGCAGTCCCAGCGTCTCGTCCGGGAGCGTCTGCGTCAGCGGATCGAAGCCGACCACCCGGGCACCCGCGGCGATCAGCAGTTCGGTGTGCTCGGCGTAGGAGAACGTGAATGCCGGGCCCCGCGCGACGGCGATCACCGGCGCCGGACCTGCGGGCGCAATGCCCGCACCGGCGGCAGCGATCTCGTCGGCCGCCGACCACGACTCCACCGCGCTGGCGCGGGACGTGGCCGCCACCGCCAGCAGCGCCGAAACATCCAGGGCGGCACCGACTTTCGCGGCCATCGCGGCGACCGCGGCATCGGCCTCGGCCGAGCGCTCGGCGGCCGGGATCAGGCCGAGATGCCGGGAGGGCACGCTCATCGCCGGATCTCGCCGGAGCGCCCCGAGAACCGCCAGGCCCGCCCGGTCGCAGGCCTGGCGCAGCACCTGTTCGTGCCGGTCCGAGCCGACGCGATTGAGGATCACCCCGGCCACCCGCACCTGCGACGAGTAGCCGACGAAGCCCTGCAACAGCGCCGCGAGCGATTGCGAGTGACCGGCGGCATCCACCACCAGCACCACCGGCGCACCGAGCAGCGCCGCCACATGCGCCGTGGAACCGATCCCGAGTTCGCCGGCCGCATCACCCGGGTGGTCGACGATACGGCCGTCGAACAGTCCCATGACGCCCTCGATCACGGCGACGTCCGCGCCCGCCGATCCCGCCGCGAAGAGCGGCCCGATACGGTGTTCGCCCACCAGGTTCGGGTCGAGGTTGCGGCCCGGCCGGCCGGTCGCCAGCGCGTGGTAGCCCGGGTCGATGTAGTCCGGGCCCACCTTGAACGGCGCGACCCGATGTCCGGCCGCGGTCAGCGCGCCCATCAGGCCGGTCGCCACCGTCGTCTTACCGCTGCCCGAGGCAGGCGCGGCGATCACGACGGTGGGCACGGAGTTCACCACTCGATGCCCTTCTGACCCTTCCGCCCCGCATCCATCGGGTGCTTGATCTTGGTCATCTCAGTCACCAGGTCGGCGGCATCGAGGAGCGCCTGCGGCGCATACCTGCCGGTGATGACGACGTGCTGGCGCCCGGGGCGCTCGGCGAGCGCGGTCACCACCTCGTCGACGTCGATCCAGCCCCAGTGCAGCGGATAGGTGAACTCGTCGAGGACGTAGAAGTCGTGCTCCTGCGCGGCGATCCGCCGGGCGATCTCGGTCCAGCCGGCCCGCGCCGCGGCCGCGTGATCCTCCGCGTCGTCCTCGCTGCGGCGGATCCACGACCAGCCCTGCCCCATCTTGTGCCACTGCACGGGCGCGCCCTGACCGGTACGCTCGTGCACCTCGTTCAGGGCGATCAGGGCGTTCTCCTCGCCCACCTTCCACTTGGCGCTCTTGACGAACTGGAAGACGGCGACGTTCAGGCCCGCGTTCCAGGCGCGCAGCGCCATCCCGAAGGCGGCGGTCGACTTTCCTTTGCCCGCACCGGTGTTCACCGCCAGCACCGGCTGGTTGCGCCGCTGGCGGGTGGTCAGACCGTCGTTCGGAATGGATTCGGGGACTCCTTTGGGCATGGGGCTCACCCTAGTGCCCGGGCCGACGGTCGCGGCACGGACGACGGTTACTCGCGCATACGAAGTCACCGGAATAGGCCTCGAGAATCCCTTGCACACCGTGCTGTGCAGTCGTATTCTGGAATCAGAACTCGAACACCTGTTCGTATACAGAATTGCGGCGGAGGAGGCGACGATGACCGGATTTCCCGCCTCGGCCTGGCCCGACGCCGACTTGAGTGCCGTCGGCCTCGGCCCGGCCGGCCAGGATCTCAGTGTCCTGTCGCAGACCGATCTCGCGCATCGCATCAATGCCGCCAAGAACGCCCACGCTTACCTCGACTGGCTGCAGTTCGAACTGGCGCTGGCCGTCTACGACCGCGTCTACGCCCGCGCCGCCGAACAGAAGATGACCGGCATCGATCTCAAGACGATCGATCTGGAGGCCCAGATCGTGCTGTGCCTGCAGCAATACCTCGAGGGCACCGAGTATCAGGGCCGCATGCTCATGGAAGATGCGCATGCCGCCCGGTACCGGCTGCCCGCCTGCGCCGGACTGCTGCGCACCGGGGTCATCGATCGCCGCCGTTTCCACCGCCTGGTGCTGGCGACCGAACTCGTCGACGATCCGGTTCGGCTGGCGCTCATCGACCAGCAGATCGCCGCCGAACTCCGCGGACTGGCGGCGCGCGGCACCGCCCTCTCGGAGGGCCAGACCACCGAATTGGCCACCCGCCATCTCCTCGTCCTAGATCCGGACGGTGCACGACGCCGACGCGACCACGCCAAGAAGCGCCGCGGTATCCGGACCCGGACGCTCGACGACGGCCTCGCCGAGCTCACCGTCGTGGCCACCGCCGAGGACGTCCGGCTCGCCGCCGCCTCCATCGACGCCGTCGTGGCCGGGCTGTGCCGCCACGATCCCCGCACCACGAGCGAGCAGCGCTCCGCAGCGGCCATCGCCCGGCAGACCGGCCGGCCCTTCGGTTGCGAGTGCGGCCGCGACGACTGCACTGCCCGCGTCGACGTCACGGCCATCGATGAGCGCGCCGCCCGGATCGTCATTCACGCGATCTGCGATTCCGCGGCGCTGACCGAGCCCGGCCCCGATCCGACGAACCCCGATCCCGCGAACCGCGACAGGCCCGGCTACCTGGACGGCCACGGCCCCATCTCCGCCGAGCACGCGCGGGAACTGGCGGCGCGGGGCGACGCCGTCGTGCGCCGCCACGATCTCGACGCACTCTGTGACACCGACACCGACACCGATCGCATCGACGCCGAGTTCGCCCGCATCGTCGACGCTGCTCGCCGCCACGGCGACCTCGACGAACTCGCCGCGGCCGCAGCCGCGGCGGTCGGCACCGACTGGGCCGCGATCGAGGCCGCCGCACACGCGCACTTCGCGCCGCTGGACAGCACCCTCGCCGCCGCGTCACGCCGGATCAGCCACACCGCCCAGCCCGCGGACCCCTACCGGCCCACCGCGCTCACCGATCTGCTGTGCCGATTCCTCTGGGCCACCTGCTCGGTCCCGGGCTGCGAACGGCCCGCATTCGCCTGCGATCTGGACCACGTCTGCGAATACGACCCGCCCGCCCGCGGGATGGCCGTCGGTCCCACCTGCCCGTGCAATCTGCTGCCCAAGTGTCGCTACCACCACCTGATGAAGACCTTCCTCGACGGCTTCCTCGACGAGTTGTGGATCGACGCGGACGGACGCTACCGCAGCGCGATGACCCTGCACGGCATCACCACGTCGACCGCCGCGCCCAACCAATGGCTGTTTCCCACCCTCGCGCTACTGCGCTGCCGGCACGAGAACGGCCACATCGGCCGGCCGCCGCCGAACATCTGGCACGAGGGTCCCGATCGGGTGCGCACCCGCGTCCGGGACAAGCACGCCCGCCGCCGAGCGGAGCGGCAGCGCAACCGGAGGGCCCGGGAGGCTGAGAGCCAGACCGCCCACGAGACGCAGCTGCGCCGGATCGCCGACGAACTGGCCGACCGCGGCCGCGACGAGCCGCCGTTCTGACCGCACCCGACGATTACCCCGCCGATTTCACCTGACCGGCCAGGCCGCCGGTGTCCAACTCGTCCATCGAGACGTATTCGGCACCGAGCCGCTCGGCCAGCTCCACGGCCAGACCGAGCCGGATCATGCCCTGCTCGCAATCCACCATCAACGACGAAATCCCCTGGCGCGCAATCGCATCCGCCACCGCACCGGCTCGCTCGGCCGCATTCTGGCCGGCCGTGGCACGACCGTCGGTGAGCACCACCAGCAGCGGACGACGCGACGGATCGCTCAGCGCAGCGCGCTCAATCACACCGAGCGCCTGCGTCAGCCCCTCGGCCAGCGGGGTGCGCCCACCGGTACGCACCTGAGCCAGCCGGGCCACCGCGAGATCCACCGAGCGGGTGGGCGGCACCGCGACGTAGGCATTCTTGCCCGCGGCGACGATCACCGCGACCCGGTCGCGCCGGGTATACGAGTCGCGCAGCAGATCCACGCACGCCGTGCGCACCGCCGCGAGGCGGGCCCGCGCGGTCATCGACCCGGACAGATCCACCACGAAGACCACCAGGTTCGATTCGGTGCCGATCCGCTCGGCGCCGCGCAGATCGTCGGCGGCGATCGCGGGCAGCCCATCGCCCGTCGATCGGCCGGCCGCGGCCAGCACCGTGGCGAACAGATGCACCGGCGTCTCGCGGCCGAAGTCGACGGCGCGCGCGGTCATCCCGCGGCGGCTGCGGGCCCGGGAGCGCCGGCCGTCGTCGCCGTCGCCGATCCCGGCCGCCCGGAAGGTGCGCAACCGCGTGCCGCTGCCGGCCGCGGGTGCCCCGAACTGGGGTCCCGGTGGGGGTCCGCCATCACCACCGCCATCGCCGGCCTCGGCGTCTGCGTCGGCGGGATCGGCATCGTCGCCGGAGTCAGCGGGCTGCTCCGGCTCACGCTCAAAAGGGGGCGGCTCCTGCGCGGCCTGTTCGCCCTGCTGCATGGCCTCGTCCAATTCCTCGCGGTCCATCCCGGACGAGTCGAACGGATTCCGGCGGCGGCGATGCGGGAGCGCCAGCTCCACCGCCACCGCCACATCGTCGCTTGTCACTTCGGCCGCACCCCGCCAGGCGGCGTGCGCGGCGGCGGTCCGCGCCACGACGATGTCCCCGCGCAGACCGTCCACCTCCAGCGCCGCGCAGATGGCGGCGATCCGGCGCAGCTCGGCGGGCGGCAGGACCACCGCGCCGATCGCCGCACGCGCGGACGAGATCCGTGCCGCCAGTTCGGCTTCCGCCTCGGCGTACGAGGCGCAGAACGACTCCGGGTCGGCGTCGAAGGCCATCCGCGCGGTGACGATCGCCACCCGCTCGTCCACCTCGCGCGGCCCGGCGACGTCGACCACCAGACCGAACCGGTCGAGCAACTGCGGACGCAGCTCCCCCTCCTCCGGGTTCATGGTGCCCACCAGCACGAAATCCGCGTCCTGCGTGTGCGAGACCCCGTCCCGCTCCACGGTCACCCGCCCGCTCGCCGCGGCATCGAGCAGCACGTCGACGAGATGATCCGAGAGCAGATTCACCTCGTCGATGTAGAGCACCCCGCCGTCGGCCTGCGCCAGCAGCCCGGGGGTGAAGTGCGCCTGGCCGTCGCGCAGCACGCGGGTCAGGTCGAGCGAGCCGATCACCCGGTCCTCGGTGGCACCGATCGGCAGTTCCACCACCCGCGCGCCGCCCAGCAGCGGCGCCAGGCCACGAACGATGGTCGACTTGGCCGTTCCCTTCTCACCGCGGATCAGCACGCCGCCGATGCCCGGCGAGACCGCCGAGAGGATCAACGCCAGCTTGAGTCGATCCTGTCCGACGACGGCGCTGAACGGATAGCGCACCGACGGCGCGGTCACGGCTCAGTCCGTCTCGGTCGCCGCGGCCGGAGCGGCGGCACGATTCCCGGTCAGTTCCAGGCTCCGGTTGGTCCAGTCCCACAGCTGGCGGAACAGCGCCGGGTTCTCGTTCAGCTTCTGGCCGTACGACGGGATCATCTCGGTGAGCTTGCCGGTCCAGCCGTCGAAGCGGTCGCCGAAGCACTGCTGCAGCACCGAGATCATGGCCGGCACGGCGGTCGACGCACCCGGCGAGGCACCCAGCAGGCCGGCGATGCTGCCGTCGCCCGCGGCCACCACGGCGGTGCCGAACTCCAGATTGCCGCCCATCCCGTCCTTGCGGATCACCTGGACGCGCTGACCGGCGGTGATCATCTCCCAGTCGCCGCCGGTGGCCCGCGGGACGAACTCCTGCAGGGTCTTGACGCGATCGGCGCTCGTCGCGGCGAGCTCGCCGATCAGGTACTTGAGCAGGCCGAACTCCTTCGGCGCGATCGACATCATCGGCAGCAAGTTGCCCGGCTTCACCGACTTCGGCAGGTCCATGACGCCGCCGGTCTTGAGGAACTTGGGCGACCAGCCGGCGTACGGGCCGAACAGCAGGCCCTTCTGATGGTTGATCACGCGGGTGTCCAGGTGCGGCACCGACATCGGCGGCGCACCCACGGCGGCCTGGCCGTAGACCTTGGCCGAGTGCTCGGCGATCAGGTCGGGGTTGGTGCAGCGGAAGAACTCGCCGCTGACCGGGAACCCGCCGAAGCCCTTGGCTTCGGGGATGCCCGACTTCTGCAGCAGGTGCAGCGCACCGCCGCCGGCGCCGACGAAGACGAACTTCGCCTCGACGCGGAAGGTCTCGCCGCTGCGGGTGTTGCGGACCTTGATGACCCAGCTGCCGTCGCTCTGCTGCGTCAGGTTCCGGACGTCGTGCCCGAAGTACAGGGACGCGTCACGACCGACGAAGTTGAGCAGCTGCTGCGTCAGCGCGCCGAAGTCGACGTCGGTGCCCTCGGTGTACCAGTTGAGGGCGACCGGGTCGGAGTAGTCGCGGCCCTTGCCCATCAGCGGCAGGCGATCGGCGAAGGTCGCCTCGTCGGTGATGTACTCCATGCCCTCGAACAGCGTGTGACCGGCCAGGGCGGCGTGGCGCTTGCCCAGGTAGTCGACGCCGCCGTCACCGTGCGCGAAGGCCACGTGCGGGATGGGGTTGATGAACTCGTCCGGCGCACCGAGCACGCCGTTGTCGACGCCGTGCGCCCAGAACTGGCGCGACTGCTGGAACTGCTCGTTGATGTTGAGTGCCT
>CAZEOP010000112.1:0-10412 GCA_964513715.1 uncultured Gordonia sp. | reverse complement strand
CACGATCATGGATGTCGCGCAGCATCTCCAGGGCGGTGGGAGGCAGACGTTCTGCTTCATCAATGATAATCAGTTGGGTGAGCTTCTCACCACTGGATCTGCGCATGTGGAGCCTGTCTCGCTGCCCGGTGGCCATCAGATGCTCCATGATGCAGACATCGAGTTTGCCCCGGTAAAACTCGATATCCTTGATCAACGTCCGGTACTTCGGTTGGACCTCAGGGGTGTAGAACACCGTGCGGGCCCGGTGGGCTGCCGCGTAGATGGCCAGGTCTGATTCACTGCGCGGTCCCCATTCATCGATGAACGTGCCCAGGGTGTCCCAGTGGGCGTACCGTCTGGCGGACTGTGTTTTGCCGACTCCTGCCTCGCCGTGGCAGATGCCGATGGTGGTGTCTTTTCGGATGGCGTTGGCGAACTCGACGAAGCGACGGTGCTCTTTGGTGACAATGAAATCGCGGCTCATGGTGACAGGTCCTCTTCATAGGTCCGCAGGCGAGATGCACGGTCACGCGGAACTGGCGTTTCGGCGTTCACAGGCCCAAGGGCTGGTGGTCGTGGTTCGTGGGTGGGGATGCGATCGTTGATTTCGGCACGTAGTTGACGTCGTCGGCGTCGACGAGCGGCCTGGATATCTGCCAGGCTGTAGCGCTGGTTGGGGTGGTCTTCATCCACGGCGACACACAGCAACGTGTCGTGGTCGTAGACCCGGATCTCGGAGAGATCCCTCGGGTCGTAGCGGATGGTGACGTCATGGCCGACAAAAGGTGCCAGGGTCGGACTGAGGTAGCGCTGTCCTTGGAAGTGGATGCCGTCTCGCTGCACCCGGCGGTGGGTGGAGACCCGCAGCAGGAGCCCGTCGAGTTCTTCCAGGTTCTCTGGCATCCTGGGAATCCATCCCCGTCCGATCCACGCGGCCTTCGGGCTGGTGTTGATTGAAGAATGCGTGCGTTGGTTATAGCTGCTGATGAACTCGCCGACAGCGGTATCCAGGCTTGTCAGGTCCAGTACGGGGTGTGGGTTTCGGACGCCAGGGGCGAGGTGGCCGGGCAGGGTGGTGAGCAGTTCGGTGTTGACGGTGCTGAAGAACCGCTCGATCTTGCCGCGCCCCTGCGGACGGGCAATAGTTGAATGGATGATCCGGATCTTCAGCGCTGTCGTGGTGTATGTGATGTGGCCACTGGTGAAGTCGGAGCCGTGATCGACATAGAGGACGTCGGGAATACCGCACATCGCCCAAGTGGGGTCTGTTTTCCGCCAGATAGCTTGGCGTAGTGCCAGGGCGGTGTTCATCGCTGAGGGCGCGGTGGTGGTGACCATGTAGCCGCACACTGCCCGGGAGTAGTCGTCGATGATGATGGTGAGCCAGGGGCGAGTCGGCGTGCCGTCCGGGTTCTGGATGAGAATGTCGAGTTGGGTGTGATCGGCCTGCCAGATGGCGTTGGGGCGTTCAGCCCGGTGCCGGTAGACGAGTTCGTGTCGATCCCGGTAGGACGCCGGGCCCTCCAAGGCGAGGGTGACCATCGCCGGGTCAAGCGCTTGGATGATGCCACGCACCGTGGCGTAGCTGGGTGGTTTCACCGATAGTTGCTGTGCTCGGGAGTTCACCAGGCGGTGCAGGGCGGCCATCGATGGCCGTGGCCTGGTGAGCCCGAGGTGTTCTATGTAGGCGACCAGTTCCGCGGATATGCGATGTGCCCCGGCATCGGATCGTGTGGTGGTGCGCAGACCGTGGATTCCGTCGGCCCGGTAGCGGGCAGCCCACCGGGATAGAGTGCGGGTGCTGATGCCGGTGGACCGTGCCAGGTCGGTCAGGGTGATGCCGTCTTCGATGTGCAGGCGAAGGATCTCCCAGCGCTGCATCTCGTCCATCACCATCACCTCACGACCTGGTCATTGTGCCCGCATCAGGCGGGCAGTGCTGACTGTCGTCGTTTAGCACCCTGCAGATGCCGGTACAGTGTTGCCCTCGACCAGCCGACCATGCTCGCGGCGTCTTCGGCACTACGGCCTTTGGCTCTCTCCTCGGCGACGATAGCGAGCTTGCGGTCGACCACCTCTGGATCCACAGGTGGTCGGCCGAAGCGGGTGCCCTGGGCTTTCGCTGCGGCGATGCCGGCGTTGACGCGTTCGGTGATCAGTTCTCGTTCGTACTCAGCCAGAGTCCCCAGCATCCCGAGCATCAGCCGACCCGAGGACGTCTCCGGGTCGATGCCGTCGGAGACCGACTTAATCTTCACCTCTCGTTCGCGCAGCAGGTTCACCGTGTTGAGTACGTCGAGCAGGGATCGGCCCAGCCGGTCGATGCGCCACACCACCACCGTGTCACCGGGTTGGGCATAGGCGAGAAGTTTCTTCATTCCGGGACGCTCGATCGCATTCTTCGCCCCGGAGGTGACATCACTGAAGACATCACGGTCCTGGACCCCGGCGGTGACCAAGGCGTCGTGTTGAAGTGTCGGATCCTGACCGACGGTGGATACCCGGGTGTAGCCCAACAGTCTCATACCCACCATCATGCCTCACTAAATCCCAGCATGGAAGAAGGCGGGACACTTTTCGGTGAGACAGGTTGGTAAGACATTTTTCGTGTTGGTTTCCGCAGGAGCCCCGGTTCTCGACATGCTCGCCGCAGGTGTCTTTTAAACCTTTAGTATTTCAAGACAAGAGAGAACGGGCAGTACAGTTTTGCATTACTACTCATCACCTAGCCCGAGCCGAGGGAGAACATCAGACAGAACTGTTTCCACGGGCGTATGGACGTTGCTTGCCGCCGTGCCCCCATGGAGATGTAGGTACTCACTCACCAATCTGACCCCGGCGGCGTATCCAGCACCAGTGGGCAGGCCGACCGGTTCCGCCCCGAATAGTTGGGCGGTCTTGTCGCCGAGTACCCATGCAGCAAAGTCCTGCATTCCGGTGACCTGTAGGCCACTGGCGACCTTGGCCAGAACACTGTCGTCATTGCGGGTCTGGTCATCGACGAAGTGGGTGTAACCGTGGCTGCCGTAGAGCTCGGTAGCAAAAACATCAGCTAGGCCCTCTGCAACGACATGTTCGCCCACTGTCACTGTGACCGGATCCCACACGACTCCGCCGGGCGAGTACCGAACATTGTGGTGCAGTTCATGGACAACGATGGCCTCCAGACGATTGAGGACGTCAATGGTGGGCCAGACCGATATGACGATATAGCCACTGATGCCGCCGAACGCGCTGAGCCCTTTGACTTCCTCCATGAAGTGCCTGTTGGTGGGATCGCCAAGCAGCAGCAGTACCTTCAGGTCTGGGATGTGTAGGTCTGGGTTCGCTGTCTTCAGCGTTTCGATTCCACGTTCCAGAGCGTGGTGCATGCGTTCCCATGCGTTAGCCCGGATCAGGGTGTCCAGGGATTCACGAAGCTCTTCTTCGGGGCCATTTTCCGGGAAGCCGAAGTTCTGCTTGTGGATGACGGCCAGGTCCATCTCGCCGGGAACGAAGTGATACATGCCGTTCATGGGCGACCACATCTTCCTAATGAGGTCACGACGATGCTCTGGGGCCACGTCGAACACTCGGGTCATAGCTGCAGCAGTATCGATGATGTCGATGTTCATGCTGGCTCATTCTTGACCCTGACGCAGCGTCAAGGTCAAGGGATGATCGGGTAAAACAGAATAATGAACTATCAAGGGGTCCTCGCCGACGTCGTGTCCTGGGCCGAGCGAGAGTCCAACGTCCGAGCAGTCATCCTGACCGGTTCCGCCGCATCCAACGCCGAGCATCCGCTGTCCGATCGTGATCTTGAACTGCACGTCCAGCAAAGAGGGCCACTGGAAAACTCGGATGAGTGGTGGTCGAGCCTGGGCGATGTCCTTGCGGTCTAGCGACTAGAAAACGGCGAAGATCAACCAACCCGACTGATCTACTATGTCGGTGGCAAGTTGGACTTCACGCTGATTCGTATCGATGAGGAGCGCGGGTGTACGACCGCCCGTTCACCGTCTTGCTGGATAAGGATGAGGTAGCTGGTGATTTCACGCTCTGCGCTCCTACGGTGGTAGGCCCCACTCAGGCAGTGTTCGACGAATCCGCCAATTGGGCGGGTGCTGCAGTGTTGATGACCGCCAAAGCAATCATGCGTGATGAGCCCTGGTCGGTGATGATGCGTGACGCTGATTTCAAAGTTGAACTGCTTCGCATGATCGAGTGGGATCATATCCTGCGATACGGATCTTCCCGTGACGTGAGATACCTGGGGACGCAGATGAGATCGTGGATGGACATCGGTGTTCAACATGTCCTTGACACCTGCACTGTGACGTATGGAGCTGATAACCGAGATGCCCTCTCTGCAGGGATCGAATTCTTCAGCCGTCTTTCCCATCAGGTGGCGGGTGAAGGTGGACTCGCGCCGTTTCCTTTCGAACGGATCGAGACCGAGGTCCTCCGCATCCTCAGTGCTTCATCATGGGCATGACCAACCACTGTATGGGCCCCTCACATAGTCGAGATGAAAGTTCGGATGACCAGGACAAGCAGGTCAGGCATCCGCGTGCTGTGATATGATTCGCGCCATGGGCGTAATGAATGCAATTTTCACCACCTTCGGTCGGCTCCGGAGCTCCGGAGCCGCCGGTGGGTGTGTGCGCTAACGGAGGACGTTCCACGGAGGTAGAGACACCCACCGCTCAGCTTGTCCAGCCGGGCGGCCGTTTCGGCATGCCCGGAGCACGATATCTGCTGCGGAGTGTCTTTTCTATGCCTACCTACAGGCCGAACAAGGGCCGTCACGAGAACGGCCAGAACTACCTCGTCAACAAGTCAATGATTAAGAAGGTCGTTGACCTTGTCCCTGTCAGTGCGTCCGTCCCGGTCATAGAGATCGGCCCGGGACACGGGGCGCTGACCTTTCCCCTCCAGGACCGTGTCCTGGCTACCGGTGGATCGTTGACCGCCGTCGAGATCGACCCGGCCTCCGTCCGGTGGCTGGAGGAGCGGCTGCGCCCGGAGGTTCACCTGTACGAGCAGGACGTCCTTGATTTTGTGCTGCCGGACGGCCCGCACGTCCTGGTGGGGAACCTGCCGTTTCACCTGACCACCGCGATCCTGCGGCACGTCCTTCACTCACCGGGGTGGACTCACGCGGTCTTCCTGGTGCAGTGGGAGGTCGCGCGTCGCCGCGCCGGCGTCGGTGGTGCCACGATGATGACAGCCCAGTGGTGGCCCTGGTTCGACTTCGAACAGCACGGGCGAATACCATCCACACATTTCCGTCCCCGCCCCACCGTCGACGCCGGTGTCCTGGTGATGCGTCGCCGGGAAGAGCCTCTCGTCAACTGGTCGGAGCGTGCGCGGTACGCGTCGTTCGTCCATGCCGTGTTCACCGGCAAGGGCCGAGGCATCGCCGACATCGTGTCCCGGGTCGTGGGGCGTCGGCGTGAACGACGGTGTGCTGAGGTCCTGCGTGAGGCCGGTGTTCCGGCAAACGCACTGCCGAAACAGTTGGACGCGGGGCAGTGGGCCACACTGTTTAAGGCCGTGGGGCGCTAAAGGCGAGCTGATCGCGATGCGATCGGTCGCTGCGTCTGATGTCGGCAGCAGAAGAAGTGCCATCCCTCCCAGATCCTGTTCCAGGGAAACTCTAAAGACAGCACCGTTGGCCATACGAAGAGCAATGTCTTCCCGGTCCATCAGACCAGCACGCCATAGAGTGATCAAGAATCCACGCCATATAGCGCTCATATTCACAGGTGGGAGGAACTAAGAACCGGCGTTCACGTTCAGCGCGTTGACCGCCTCGACAAGGCTTCTCACCTCGGTGATCGTCGGCGACAGTTCGTAGGCGTGATGATGGCACGCCTCCGACAAGCGGTCCCAGGCGTACTGAGCCGTCGAAGCGATCGACGGGTCGTCCTGGTACAGCGACTCGACGCAGCTGAGCAGAGTACGAGTCTTCGCGCGGCTGGGGTTGCAGCCCTTCGCTTCGATGAGTTCTCGCAACCGATCCTCCAGAGCGGAGCGCGCGAGCCAGGCCGCAGCCCGTGCGGGGTTGACAGGGACCTCGAGTTCTCCGTCGAGGATCGCCGTCGCGCGTGCCAAGAGAGCGGTCATCGCCGCGCCTCTTCCAGGTCCTGGATCGTGTCCTGGACGTCGTGACAGGCACGCAGGAACGCTGGCCGATCCATCCCGCCGTGTAGCGAGTTCGCATGCTTGAGGGCGAATCTCCGATGCGGCCGTTTGTCGAGCCAACTGCCGAGCTCTTTACCGGGTGGGAGGGCCAGTTCGATTCTCGCGCGAGTTCGCGGACTGTCCTGCCATTGCGCCTCGACCTCGTCGTGCGTCCGGCCGTCGAGGAGTTCGCGAGTGAAGAAGGACTCCCGCGCCTGCGCCTCCAGTGCCATACGCAGGATTCCGGGAAGCACTGTAGACAGAGTGTCTTCGGGCAACCCATCGTCCTTCACCATCCCGAATGCGTCGTCGAGGTATCGCCGGATCGGGCTCAGTGCGTCGGTCAGCTCGAGCCTGGAGCCGGCTTCGCGATGCACCTCGATGATCCGGACAGGGATCCCGCGCGGTGAACGGCGGACGGCACTGGCGAACCGATCATCGTGCGAGAAGACGACCACCTGCCGGGTCTTGGCGATGTCGAGGAGTACATTCACCAACCCGTCGACCTTTGCCGGATCCATCGCCTGCACGGGATCGTCTAGGACGACGAAGCGGAACGGGCTCTGCGGCATGGTCGCCCGCGGCAGGAACAACGCCAATGCCAGCGAGTGCAACTCACCCTGGCTCATCACGGACAGGGCGCCGGCATCCTCGCCGTCGACCGTGGCGCCGATGCGTACCCACCGCTGATGGCCGCGGGAATCCAGGGTGATGCTGCCGAGTTCGACGTTGCTCTCCTGCCGGAGACCGTTCCAGATCTTCGCGGCCTGATCTCGGATCGCCTGCACGCGTTCGTTCTTCAGAGTGAGCTCGTTGGCCTTGAGCCACTTGTGTGCAGCGGCGACGAAGCCGGCCTCCTCCTTCTGCGCCTGCCAGGCCTGCGCGCCGTCGGCGAACGTCGCCAGCCGCGCGGCAGTGACCACCCACGCCTCGTCGAGTGAGCGTTGGCGTTGTGCGGCCGCCTCCTTGAGTTCACCCAGTGCCTGGCGCAGCGGTCCGGACGCGTCGCGCAGGTGCTCGGCGAGCGCGAGCGGGTCCTGAGGCGCAGCAGCCCACACCTTCCAGGCGGCTTCGACGGCAGCCGCAGTGTCGTCCAGATCAGCGGCGGCCTCGGAGTGCAGTTCGGCGGGTACTCCTGGAATCAGTGAGTGCGCGGTGTCGACGGCCCTCGCCCTGCGCTCGGTTGCGGCGGTGAGCCGTTCGGTTTGGTCCCGCAGCACTTCGATCTGCCGCTGCAGTTCGACGGCGCGGGGGTGATCGAGCACACCCGAAGCGCAGACCGGGCACGGTTGATCGCCGGCGTGCGCGTGCAGATCGATGGCGGCCGACAGCAGGGTGTTCTTCGCCTGCAGTTCGGCCCCGACGTCACCGGCGACCTCGGCCAAACCGCTGATCGCGGCGACCAGCTCATCGGAGGCGGCGTCGCACTCGTCCTGCGACGGCATGCTCAGTGCGCGAAGTGCCTGCAGCTGAGCGCCCCGGCCGGTGGCTCCCATCGTGCCCGTCGCCAGCTGCCGTATGGCGTCACTGTCGGTCTCGTGCTTTCGAAGCAGCATCAGGGCCCGGCCGGCGCGATCGTCGTCGAGCGCCTTGAGTTCGGCAGTCAGTTCTCGCTTCCGACTCGCCAACTGTTTCTGTGGCTCGGCCAGTTCCTTCCGTCGCTGATCGAGCACCTTGACGGCACTCGTCAGCTGCTCTAGGCCGAGGACGGTCGAGAGCGTGTCGTACAGCAACTTCGGCTCGGAGGTCAGGACCTTGCCCAGTTCCTCGTAGGTGAGCAGTGGACGATGCGTCTCCAGTGCGGACGACCAACCGAGCGCGGTAGTCCCGTCCTCCCGTTTCTGGCCGGAGCGCTGAATGAATTGACGCTTCGAGTCGACGTCACCGTCGGCCGGCCATTGCGTCGTCAGCACGGTGGGGCCGGAGCCCTCTTCGGCGATGGTCACCGCGATCCGCGGATTCGCGCCGTCATGGACGTTGCGCCAGAACTCCTTCCACTGCACCGTCTGGTGCTTCCAGCGGAAGGTGTCGCCGGTGAGCGCGACCTCGAGCGCCTCGGCGAAGCTCGACTTCCCGGAACCGTTGCGGCCAGAGATCACCGTCAACGACGGCGAGGGATCCAGCTCCAGCGTCGCCTGCGGACCGATGCCGCGGAAGCCCTGCACCGTGATGCTTCGGAGGAAGGCGCCAGCCGGCTCTATCTCCTCGCTGCCCTCCTCGCTGTTCTCCGGCTCCCGCGGTGTGCAACTGCGCCAGTTCGCGAGCGATTCCGGCCCCTGCAACGCGGAGAGGATCAGCAAGCCTTCCTCGACGCCGAGGTCGCTGTCGGAGTCGATTCGCTTGTTGACCCAGGTCAATAGATCGTCGGCCATAGTCGTCCCTTCCCGTCAGTGGCTCCGACCATAGCTGTGGACTACGACAGCGGTGGGTTGCGACTGGCGGACTTCGATCCGGTGCTTCAGTCCAGAGAACGCTGCCGCGGCCCGGGGCTCAGGTCGATGCGAATACTCGCCAAATCCTTCCGGAGATCGTCATCGACTTTGTTGAGGACGTACTTCACCAATTCGTCCTGCCGCGGCTGGCCGAAAGCCATGCGATACACAGAGACACTGGCCAGGAGCGGGTCCTTGATCGAGCGTTCGCGGGTGTACGGCGCAATCGGCAGGTGGCGCTCAATCTGCGCCGCGGTATCACCGAGATCGGCCGGGGCGTACACCCAGTACGGGACGATGTCAGAGGTGTCGGGTGGACGAGAGTCCATCGCAGCGGCGAACATCGTTTGCCACGGCTCGCCGGCGCAATCCGGGAACGGCACCGATTTCGCGACGTTCTTCCGGACCGCGTGGCACTTGTACCGGTGGACGCGGCCTTCGCGCTGTTCGAAGTCGACAGGGTTGGTAGGCAGATTCCAGTGCGTAATCGCGTGGGAGTACAGGTGAAAGTCCAGTCCTTCCTGCCCGACCGATGTGCTCGCGAGCACGAAGGGCCAGAACGGTGAGTTGAATGCAGCACTGACCTCACCCGACCCGCGTTTGCCCTCTGCCTCCCGCTGGCCGTCGGCCGCCAGCCGCAGGGCGAAGTCGCCGCGCATACCGACCTTGTCCCATCGGGGACCGTCGGAGTCGGTCACCACGGCCGACGGCCGATAGGTGGTGGTGCGGAACTGGAGTACGTCGCGGGTCGCACTGGCGGCAGCTTTTACATCGTCATCGGGTGCGCCGCGGTTGAGCCCGAGGTTCTCGACCGCGATCGCGGTGTACTCGTCCATCACCGCCTGGAGGTTGCCGGTTGCACAGTAGAGCAGCGACTTCCGCCAGTAGTCCGCGTCCACAGGGATCTCATCGGAGCCGCTGAAGTCGGTGATCACGTTGTAACTGTGCGGCTGATTCAGCAGGTTCCGAAAAGCCTGCGCGGTGTGGCGCGCGCTCGCCGTCAGAATGTGCCGCTGCGCCGTGGGGAAGCTGCGCTTCAACGCGCGGTAGACGACCGACGGTGGCGCTGCGACTCCGGCGAGAGCGACTACCCGGGCCAGGTCGGCGGGGATCGGTGGACGAGGTTCGGCTCCGGTATGAAGCTCCTGCAGTGCTCGCACATGCTCGGAGACGTGAGTGGGCTTCTCTGTCTCCTCATCCTCCCCGTCATCACTCTCGAGAATGGGGGCATCGCCGAGTGAAGCCCACACGTCGCCAGCGTGATCGTCCTCCATCAGGAGTGGGGCCAGTGCATACCACGCGGTCGAACCTTGGCCGGCGGAAACAGTCTGGTGTTGGCCGATCCTGGGCGCCAGCGACCGTCGGACGCGCTCTGTCGCGTGGTCGAGTACCTGGTCGAGCGTCGGGTTACCGACGCCCTCGCGCTGTAACTCCGCGGAGATCTGCAGCGGATCGGTGAGCTCGGCCAGGGCCGGGAAGACCAGTTCGAACAGCAGATGCGGGAATGAAGCGGTCCTCTGAGCGAATCGTAGGAGCCCCATGGGCCGTTTAGCGTCGTAAGGGTGCGCGGTTCGTCCTCGACTGCGTGCGGCGCGCACCAGACGCCGTTCGCATTCATAGCTCGTGAGGGTTGCTATCGCTGTTGGTGCCAGGTTCCAGGCCGAGAAGATCAGCCGCTTGGTCAGGGTTCGTGCCGCGGGAGTCTCGAAGTCCCCTCCGGCCCGGTAGTAGGGGAGTGATGCCGGCATCCAGAGCAGCCGTTCGGCGTGGGCTTCGTCGAAGAAGTCCTTCCACAGCTGTTCCAGGCCGGCGTGTGCTGCTGGAATCTGC
>CAZEOP010000111.1:0-10434 GCA_964513715.1 uncultured Gordonia sp. | reverse complement strand
ACATCAAGGCCAACGTCACCAAGCCGGTCGTCGGCTACGTCGCGGGCTTCACCGCGCCGGAGGGCAAGACCATGGGCCATGCCGGCGCCATCGTGTCGGGTTGCTCGGGCACCGCGCAGGCCAAGAAGGAGGCCCTCGAGGCCGCCGGCGTCAAGGTCGGCAAGACGCCGAGCGAGACCGCCGCCCTGGCCCGCGAGATCTTCGAGAACCTCTGATCAGGTCCTCGTGGTGCGCCTTTCGGGGCGCGAATCCTCTCCCGCAGCGCCCCGGAGCCACTCGGCTCCGGGGCGCTGCGCGATCCGGCATACTGACCCGGTGGCGGATGTGACACGGGTGATGCGCGGGGACGGGCTGCTGCCGCGGCTGCCGTTGGTCGGCGGGCTCGCCGCGGCGGCCGGCGGCGTGGTCGAGGCCGTCGTCGCGGTGCCCCGCGCGATCACCGGCCGCGTCGCGGCCCTGCCGTCGGCACTGATCCACGCCGTGCTCGACGAGGTCTTCGGCTACGTCGCCGGCACCGACCTGACGCCGGTGCTGCTGCGCGCCGTCGACCTCGACCGGGTCCTGCGGAGCGTCGATCTGGATGCGCTGCTGCGCGGGGTGGACCTGAACGCGGTGCTCGACGGGGTGGACCTGGATGCGCTGCTGCGCGGGGTGGACCTGAACGCGCTGCTCGACGGCGTGGACCTGAACCCGCTGCTGGCCCGGCTCGACTTGAACCCGGTGCTCAGCGGCCTCGACCTGAACCCGCTGCTGACCTCGCTCGACCTGACGACGGTGGTCGGCGGGATCGACCTCAACGCGGTCTTGGCCGGCGTCGACATCGACGCCGTGCTCGCCCGCACCGACCTGGTCGGCGTGGCGGCGACCGTCGTCGACGGCATCGACCTCAACTCCATCGTCCGCGACGCGAGCGCCTCGGTGACCACCGAGATGATCGGCGACGTGCGCACCGGCAGCGAACGCGCCGACGACCGGGTGGAGATCTTCGTCAACCGGCTCCTGCGCCGGACCGGCGACGGCCCCGGCGAGGACCGGCAGTGACGCCGGCGCGCACCGCCGGCATCGTGAGCCGGTCGCTGTCCGCCCTGATCGACCTGGGCGTGGTGCTCGGTCTGATGGTCGGCGCCTACGGAGCCATCCTGCTGGGCCTGCTGTTCGTCCGGACCCGCGACTTCTCCGTGCCGCACGTCCCCTGGCTGTTCACCGTCCCGGTCTTCCTGGGCGTCAGCATCGTCTACCTGGGTCTGTGCTGGTCCGCCTTCGGCCGCACGGTGGGCCAGGCGATGATGGGCCTGCGGCTGGTGCGGCGCACCTCCGAGAAACGGCCCGGGCCGGTGCGCGCGCTGGGGCGCGCGGCCCTGTGCACGTTCTTCCCGATCGGCATCCTGTGGGTGATCTTCTCGCCGCGTCGCCGGTCGGTGCAGGACGTGGTGCTGGCGACCCGGGTGATCTACGGGGGACACGAGTGACCGCCGAGGCCACGCCGCGCAGCCAGGCCAAGGCCGCCCGCCGGGCCGAGTTGCTGGCCGCGGCGGCCCGGCTGATGGCCCGCAGCGGTTTCGCCGGGGTCCGGCTCGAGGACATTGGCGCCCAGGTGGGCATCAGCGGACCGGCGGTGTACCGGCACTTCGCCTCCAAGAACGACGTCCTCGACGAGCTGCTGCTCGACATCAGCGAGCGGCTGCAGGCCGGCGGCGACGAGGTGGTGGCCCGCGGCGGCTCACCCGCACGGGTGCTGGCCGAGCTGGTCGAATTCCACATCGACATGCTGGTGACCCGGCCCGACCTGATCGCCATCCAGGATCGCGACCTGCACTCGCTGACGCCCGACGCCCGCCGCCGCGTGCGCAGCCTGCAGCGGCGCTACGTCGAGACCTGGGTGCGGGTGCTGACGCAGGAGGCGGCCGCGGCCGGCCGAGAGCTGAGCGACGACGAGGCGCGGGTCCGGGCGCACGCCGTCTTCGGCCTGCTGAACTCGTCCCCGCGCCTGCCGGACTACGACGAGGCGCGGCTGCGCACCCTACTCACTTCGATGGCGCTGGCCGCACTGCTCGCCTGAGTTCGGCGCGGAAGCGCTCGACGTTCGCCATCTTCACGCCCTCGTACCCGCGCACCAGATCGGGCAGTTCGGCGACGGCCACCGCGGCGGCCAGCTGTGCGGCCGACGGATCGGTGCCGAGCCCGGCGAGCACGGTGTCCAGCCCCGCGCGGTACTCGTCGATCAGTGCGCGCTCGGTCCGGCGGACCTGCGTGCGGCCGAACGGATCGAGCGGGGTGCCGCGCAGCCGCTTCATAGCCGCCAGGGATCGCAGCCCCGGCTTGGCCCAGTCACGCAGCGCTAGCTTGCGCTTCATGCCGAGCTCGCGGAGCACCGGCGGGTGCAGTCGCAGCGCCACCCGAGCGTCCTCGCCGAAGCCGTCGGCCACCTGCGCGGCGAAGGCGGCGTCCCGGGTCAGCCGGGCCACCTCGTACTCGTCCTTGTAGGCCATCAGCTTGTACAGGTTGCGCGCCACGGCGCCGGTCAGGGTCTCGTCCCCGACGCGGCGGTCGATCCCGGCCACATAGCGGAGCCACAGCTGCGCGTAGGCCTCGTCCTGGTAGGCGATCAGCTCGTCGTAGCGGCGGGCGATCACCGCGGCCAGCTCGGTGCGGCCGGCGGCCAGGGCGGCCGCGGCCCGTGCGGCGGCCGGGCTCGGCCGGTACTCCGGAGGTGCGACTCGCAGGCCGGCGATCGCGGCGGCCAGCGCCTTGGGATCGGCGACGGCCTGCCGCCCGCGCCGGAAGGCCTGGACATTGGCGGCCACGGCGACCCCGTTCAGCTCGATCGCCCGCTCGATGGACGCCGCCGAGACGGGCAGTGCGCCGGTCTGGTGGGCGGCGCCGACCAGGATCAGGTTCGCGTACTGCTCGTCGTCGAACAGGTCCCGGGCCAGCTGGGCGGCGTCCAGGTAGACCGCGCGGGCCACCTCGGCGTCGATGGCGGTGCGCACCGCGTTCGCCGCCGGGAAGGTGACGGCGCTGTCGGAGACCATCGCGCCGGTGGGCACCTGCGCGGTGGAGACCACCGCGGTGGTCCGGGTGACCGAGGCGACCTTCAGATTCACCGGGTCGGCGCCGACCAGTTGATCGCAGGCCAGGTACAGGTCGCAGTCGCCGGTGGCGACCTTCGCCGCCTGCTCCACCCGGCCGGCCGACAGCTTCAGGTCGCTGACCACCGCGCCGCCCTTCTGCGCCAGACCGGTCATGTCGACCGTGCGGGCGTCCAGGCCGTCGAGCACGGCCGCGGTGGCCAGCACCTGGGAGACCGTCACCACGCCGGTGCCGCCGATGCCGGTCACCCGCATCGCGAAGTCGGTGAGCGGCCCGGCGCCGCCGGCCGGGGGTGCGGGCAGGGCGCCGTCGGCCAGGTCGGCCACCCGCCGGCGCTCCTTGCGCGCCGACGGCGTCACGGTCACGAAGGCCGGGCAGTCGCCATCCAGACACGAGTAGTCGACGTTGCACGAGCTCTGGTCGATCCGCGTCTTGCGGCCGAACTCGGTCGGCACCGGGTGCACCGAGAGGCAGTTGCTCTTGGCGCCGCAGTCGCCGCAGCCCTCACAGATGCGCTCATTGATCATCACCCGCGTCGCCGGCTCGGCCTGCGTCCCGCGCTTGCGCTTGCGGCGCTTCTGCGCGGCGCAGGCCTGATCGTGGATCAGCACCGTCACGCCGGTTACCGCGGCCAGCTCGCGCTGCACGTCCAGCAGCTCGCCGCGGTCGCGGACCTCGACCTTCGCCCGGGCCCGACGCAGCTGACCGCGGGTCCGGGCGAGATCGTCGGTGGTCACCACGATCTTTGCGACGCGCTCGGCGGAGAGCAGGTCGACCAGCTGCGGCAGGCTCAGCTCGCCGACCGGATCCTGGCCGCCGGTCATCGCTACGGTGCCGTTGTACAGCAGCTTGTAGGTGAGGTTCGCCCCGGCCGCGACGGCGGCCCGGATCGCCAGCGAGCCCGAGTGGGTGAAGGTGCCGTCGCCCAGGTTCTGCACGAAGTGCCGCTGCGTGACGAACGGCGCCATACCCAGCCACTGGGCGCCCTCGCCGCCCATCTGCGTCACCCCGGCCACGTCGCCCACCTGCGCCGGATCGGCCAGCAGCACCATCGCGTGGCAGCCGATCCCGGCGCCGACCAGGGTGTCCGGCGCCACCTTGGTGGAACTGTTGTGCGGGCAGCCCGAGCAGAAGTAGGGGGAGCGGACCGCCAGCGGCAGGCTGATGCGGCTCGCGCGGGCGGTGTGCCGCTCCAGCCAGCGCCGGGCCGGTTCGATCCGGTGCCGGCCGCCGAGCCGGTCGGCCAGGCCGCGAGTCACCGCGTCCACGTCCAGTTCGCCGAATCGGGAGAACAGCGTGGAGCCGTCCTCGTGCGCCTTGCCGACGATCGCCGGCACCCGGGCGCGGCCGAACAGGTTGTCGCGCAGCATGGTCTCGATGAAGTCGCGCTTCTCCTCCACCACGATCACCTCGTCGAGCCCGGCGATGAACTCCTCGACGATCGTCTGTTCCAGCGGGTAGACCATGCCGAGCTTGAGGATCCGGATGCCCAGGCGCGCCAGGTCGTCGTCGCCGATGCCCAGGTGGCGCAGGCCCTCGCGCACGTCGAGGTAGGTCTTGCCGGCGGCGACGATCCCGATGCGGTCGTCGGCGGTGCGCGCGACGATCCGGTTGAGGCCGTTGAGGCGCGCGTACTCCAGGGCGCGCGGGATCCGGATGGTCAGCTGGTTCTGTTCCAGTTCCATCAGCGTGGGCCCCAGCAGCCGGCCGCTGGGGATGTGCGGGCTGGTGCCCAGGCCGCCGTAGTCGACGGTGAATCGGTCCGGGTCGACCGGAGCGGTGGAGGCGCCGTCGGCGACGTGCGCGGAGATCTTCAGGCTGGTCCACAGGCCGGAGGTCCGGCTCATCAGCGCGGCGTGCACGCCGTAGTCGAGGATGTCGGCGCTGTCGGCGGGGTAGAGGATCGGCAGGTACAGATCGGCCAGGGCCATCTCCGAGGCGCACGGGACGGTGGAACTCTTGGCCCCCGGGTCGTCGCCGACCAGGGCCACCGCGCCGCCGGCGGCGTGGGTGCCGATCAGGTTGGCGTGCCGCAGGGCATCGCTCGCGCGGTCCAGGCCGGGGGCCTTGCCGTACCAGTAGCCGACGACGCCGGCGCGCGGGGCTCCGTCGGCATCCGGGGCCAGCGAGCCGACCCGCGCGGCCACCTGCGAGCCCATCACGGAGGTGGCGCCCAGCTCCTCGTTGAGCGCCGGGCGATGCGTGATGTCGTACGGCGCCAGGTAGTCCGCGCGGCGGGCGATCTCCAGGTCGTAGCCGGCCAGCGGCGAACCCTCGTAGCCGGAGATGAACGACGCGGTGCGCAGTCCGGCGCGGCGATCGGCGATCGCGCGGTCGCGGACCATGCGGACCAGCGCCTGGATTCCGGTGAGGTAGACGGTGCCCGACTGCGCCGTGTAGCGGTCGTCGAGGGAGAAGGCGCCGGCCGGGCCGGACGCGGGGGAGGAGGAGTCGGTGCGCGGCGCGCGGTGCTGCCGGCTGGTGGAATCGGCGATGGTCATGGGGTGCCCAACCTTCGTGTCGGCTCACTCGACGCCGGTCCCGGGGTGACGGGCTGTCCGAGTCGCGTGAGCGGTTCGTCGAGGCCGCGATGGTGGTGCGGCCACGGTTCTAGGATAGAGGCAGAAGTGAGCTACGTCACGTCCACGCCGAGGCCTGGCCTCCGCCACCGCCGGCGCGTACGCTCCATCCTTAGTTAATTCCAATTAACTGAAAGGGCGGCATGACTGAGACGAACCCGGCGACCGCGGACTTCGCCGCGGCACACCGCGAGAACGTCGCGCAACTGCGCGAACGGCTCGGCCGCATCGCGATCGGCGGTGGCGAGGTGGCCCGCGAACGGCATCTCTCGCGCGGCAAGCTGCTGCCGCGCGACCGGGTGGACGGCCTGCTCGACCCCGGATCGCCGTTCCTGGAGATTGCACCGCTCGCCGCCTTCGGCATGTACGAGGACAAGGCCCCGGCCGCCGGCGTGGTGGCCGGCATCGGCCGCATTCACGGGCGCGAGTGCATGATCGTTGCCAACGACGCCACCGTCTCCGGCGGCACCTACTACCCGGTCACCGTGAAGAAGCACCTGCGGGCGCAGGAGATCGCCGCGGCCAACCGGCTGCCGTGCATCTACCTGGTCGACTCCGGCGGCGCGATGCTGCTGAACCAGGAAGACGTCTTCCCCGACCGCGAGCACTTCGGCCGCATCTTCTACAACCAGGCCACCATGAGTGCCGCCGGCATCCCGCAGATCTCCGCGGTGCTCGGCTCGTCGACCGCCGGGGGCGCCTACGTCCCGGCGATGAGCGATGAGAACGTGATCGTCCGCAACCAGGGCACCATCTTCCTGGCCGGCCCGCCGCTGGTGAAGGCCGCCACCGGCGAGGAGGTGAGCGCCGAGGACCTCGGCGGCGGCACCATGCACTCGTCGATCTCCGGCGTCACCGACCATCTGGTCGACAACGACGAGCAGGCGCTGGCCAAGGTGCGCGAGATCGTCGCCACCCTCGGGCCGCGCGACCCGGCGCAGTGGGAGACCGCACCGACCCGGGCGCCGCTGCGCCCGCAGACCGACCTGTACGACGTGGTGCCCACCGATCCGCGGGTGCCCTACGACGTCCGCGAGGTGATCGAAACCCTCTGCGACGCAGGCGAATACACCGAGTTCAAGGCCAACTACGGGACCTCGCTGGTCACCGCCTTCGCGCGCATCCACGGCCACCCGGTCGGGATCGTCGCCAACAACGGCGTCCTCTTCTCCGAGTCCGCGCTCAAGGGCGCGCACTTCATCGAGCTGTGCGACCGTCGTCGGATTCCGCTGATCTTCCTGCAGAACATCACCGGTTTCATGGTCGGCCGGCAGTACGAGGAGGGCGGCATCGCCAAGAACGGCGCCAAGATGGTGACCGCGGTCGCCTGCGCCCGGGTGCCCAAACTGACGGTGATGATCGGCGGCTCCTTCGGCGCCGGCAACTACTCGATGTGCGGGCGCGCGTACTCGCCGCGCTTCCTATGGATGTGGCCCAATGCACGCATCTCGGTGATGGGCGGGCCGCAGGCCGCCGACACCCTGGCCACCGTCCGGCGCGGAGCCGTCGAGCGCCGCGGCGGCCAGTGGTCGGCGCAGGACGAGGAGGCCTTCAAGGAGCCGATCCGCCGGCAGTTCGAGGAGCAGTCCGACTCGTACTACTCCACCGCGCGCCTGTGGGACGACGGCATCATCGACCCCGCCGACACCCGCACCGTCCTCGGTTTGGCCCTCGAGGCCTGCCGCCACGCGCCGCTCGCCGATGTCAGCAACGGCATCTTCAGGATGTGAATCGCCCCATGACTGTCAGCTCTCCCACCCCGATCTCGTCGGTGCTCATCGCCAACCGCGGCGAGATCGCCTGCCGGGTCATCGCGACCCTGCGCGACATGGGCATCCGGTCCATCGCCGTCTACTCCGATGCCGACGTGCACGCCCCGCACGTCCAACTGGCCGACGCTGCCGTCCGGCTCGGACCGGCCCCGGCCGCCGCCAGCTACCTGGACATCGCCGCGGTGGTCCGCGCGGCCGTCGCCTCCGGTGCCGACGCCGTCCACCCCGGCTACGGCTTCCTGTCGGAGAACCGGGATTTCGCCGCGGCCCTGGCCGAAGCCGGGATCGCCTTCATCGGCCCGCCCGCGGCGGCCATCGCCACTATGGGCGACAAGATCACCGCGCGGGCCGCGGTCACTCGGCGCGGCGTCCCGGTGGTGCCCGGGCTGTCCCGGCCGGGCCTGACCGACGAGGAGCTGATCGCCGCGGCCCCGGAGATCGGCTTCCCGGTGCTGATCAAGCCGAGCGCCGGCGGCGGCGGCAAGGGCATGCACCGGGTGGACGAGCCGGCCGGTCTGCCCGCGGCCCTGATCACCGCGCGCCGCGAGGCCGCCTCCGCGTTCGGCGACGACACCCTCTTCCTGGAGCACTTCGTCGACACCCCGCGGCACATCGAGGTCCAGGTGCTGGCCGACACCCACGGCAACGTCGTCCACCTGGGCGAGCGGGAGTGCTCGCTGCAGCGTCGCCACCAGAAGGTGATCGAGGAGGCGCCCTCGGCGCTGCTGACCCCGGCCACCCGCGCGGCCATCGGTCAGGCGGCGTGCGATGCGGCGCGCAGTGTCGGCTACAACGGGGCCGGGACCGTCGAGTTCATCGTCTCGGCCGGTGCGCCCGACGACTTCTTCTTCATGGAGATGAACACCCGCCTGCAGGTGGAGCACCCGGTCACCGAGCTGGTCACCGGCATCGACCTGGTGGAACAGCAGGTGCGGGTGGCCCGCGGCGAGGAACTGGCCATCACTCAGGACGAGGTGCTGCTCACCGGCCACGCCGTGGAGGCGCGCGTCTACGCCGAGGATCCGGCCGCCGGCTTCCTGCCGACCGGCGGCACCGTCGGCACCCTGACCTGGCCGGCGGGCCCGGGGATCCGCATCGACGCGGGCATCGAGGCCGGCTCGGAGATCGGCTCGTACTACGACCCGATGCTCGCCAAGGTGATCTGCCACGGCGCCGATCGCGCCGAGGCGCTGGACCGGCTGTCCGGTGCCCTGTCGCGCACGGGGCTGACCGGGGTCGGCACCAACCTCGACTTCTGCCGCGCCGTGCTGGCCGACCCGCGGGTGCGCGCCGGCGATCTCGACACCGGGCTGCTCGACCGCTTCGTGGTCGATTACCGTCCGCCCGTCCCGACCCCCGCCGCACTGGTCGCCGGCGCGCTCGGCGCGCTCGACCTGGGCAGCGCCGACGACCTGTGGAGCAGCGCCGTCGCCTTCCGGATCGGCGCGCCCTCGCCCCTGGTGACCCGGCTGCAGGTGGCCGACCGCCGGTACGTCGTGTCGGCCGTGGTGACCGGCTCGGACACCCGCACCCTGCGGGCGGACGTCACGATCGACGAGCTGACCGGCGGCGACACGGGAGAGGGTGAGACGGGCGAAGGAGCGGCCGCGCTGTGGCGCGGCAGCGCCCGCGTCGAACCGGGCGGTGGCACCGAGTTGGCTGTGCGGCTGGATCCCCCGGACGCCAGCGGCGAGCACTGGGTGTGCGAATCGGCCGGTGCGCGCCGGCGCTGGGTGTGCGGCGAGGCCGGCACCTGGGTGATGGAGACGGTCGACTCGCTGGCCTCCGCCGATCAGGGCGAGGCGGCCGGCGATGTGCGCAGCCCGATGCCCGGCACCGTCGTCGCGGTACCCGGCACCGACGGCGCCCGCGTCGCCGCCGGCGACCCGCTGGTCGTCGTGGAGGCGATGAAGATGGAGCACACGCTGCGCGCGCCGGTCGACGGCATCGCGCGGATCGCGGTGCGCACCGGAGCGAAGGTGGACGCGCAGCAAGCGCTGGCCCACGTCGAAGCAACCGAGAACGATTGAGCGAGAAGGCGATTGACACGATGGAATTGACGCAGGAGTACACCGACCTGATCGGCAGCGTGCGCGACTTCGCGCAGCAGGTCGTCGCCCCGGTGTCGTACCAGCACGACCGGGACAAGACCTTCCCGTACGAGGTCGTCGCGCAGATGGGCGAGATGGGCCTGTTCGGGCTGCCCTTCCCCGAGGAGTACGGCGGGATGGGCGGCGACTACTTCGCCCTCGCCCTGGCGCTCGAGGAACTGGCGAAGGTGGACCAGTCGGTCGCGATGACCGTCGAGGCCGGGGTGGGCCTCGGCGCGATGCCGATCTACCGGTTCGGCACCGATGAGCAGAAACAGCAGTGGCTGCCCGATCTGGTGGCCGGCAAGCAGATCGCGGGCTTCGGCCTCACCGAGCCGGGTGCGGGCAGCGATGCCGGTGCCACCGCCACCACCGCGGTGGAAGACGGTCCGGAATGGGTGATCAACGGCGCCAAGCAGTTCATCACCAACTCGGGGACCGACATCACCTCGCTGGTCACCGTCACCGCCGTCACCGGTACCCGCGCCGATGGCGCCAAGGAGATCTCCACGATCATCGTGCCGGCCGGCACGCCCGGCTTCGTCGCCGAACCGGCCTACGACAAGGTCGGCTGGCACGCCAGCGACACCCACCCGCTGAGCTTCACCGATGTCCGGGTGCCGCGGGAGAATTTGCTGGGCACCCGCGGCCGCGGCTACGCCAACTTCCTGTCGATCCTCGACGAGGGCCGCATCGCGATCGCCGGGGTGGCGACCGGTGTCGCGCAGGGCTGCGTGGACGAGTGCATCAAGTACGCGGCGGAGCGCAAGTCGTTCGGCAAGCCGATCAACGAGTACCAGTCGATCTCGTTCGCCATCGCCCGGATGGAGGCGCGGGCCCATGTGGCGCGCACCGCCTACTACGACGCCGCCGCGCTGATGCTGGCCGGCAAGCCGTTCAAGA
>CAZEOP010000110.1:0-10647 GCA_964513715.1 uncultured Gordonia sp. | reverse complement strand
TCTACCGAGCACCCACACCCGCAGCGGCTTGACGAACCCCATAGGGACACCCCCCGCTACTTTCAATCGGATGGTTGGGGGGCCATCGGGGATGTTTCCAGTCCCAGACCCATTCGGGTAGCACGATCGACAAGCCGCTACTCGACTTCTGAGAGGATCACAACGACGTGAGCAAGTTCCGCAACGCAGCGATCGCCGCTGTCGCCTGCATCGCCCTCGGTTCGACGATTGCGTCGGGCTCCGAAGACCAGGCGGCCAAGGTCGACGACTCGGGCGCGACCCAGCAGGCGAGCGACTTCACGGTGGGCGACACCGTGAAGCTCGGCGACTGGAAGGTGAAGGTCAATCAGGTCACGGACCCGTACACCCCCGACAACGACTTCGTGACGCCGGCAGCCGGAAACCGCTATGTGATGGTCGACGCTCAGGTGACGAACGACAGCGGCAAGCCCCAGACCGTGTCGTCCATGATGTGCTTCGAACTGCGCGACGACAGCAGCCGCAAGCACTCGGTCACGGTCACCGGCGACCAGGCATCGTCGCTGGACGGCGAAGTGGCCGCCGGCGACACTCTCCGCGGCGACCTCGCCTTCGAGGTCCCGGACTCCGCGAAGAATCTGCAGCTGCAGTTCAAGTGCAACCTGTTCGGCTCGGGCTCCGCGGTGATCAACCTGTCGTGATCCGGCCCGGCGACTTCCTGCTGAGCGCCTGGACGTTACTGTCGGTGATCGCATTGCTGCTCAACGACCACATCCTCAAGTGGACGTTCGGCAATGCGATCACCGGCAAGCTGTCCGACGTCGCGGGGGTGTTTCTCCTACCGCTGCTAATCCTGGCTCTCGCCGAAGCGGCCCGGAAGCTCATCGGCCGGCGGTACCGGAGCGTGCGCTGGCCGGCGAGCCGGGGCGAGACCCTCGCGGTGGTCGCGTTCGTCGCAGCAGGATTCGCGGCGGTCAAGACCCTCGGTCCGATCGGCGACGCCTACGAGTACGCCGTGGGCCTGCTCCGCAAGATCCTCACGGCATCCACTGACCCGGCGACCCCCATCATCGTCTACCGGGATGCGACCGATCTCGTCGTCCTCCCCGTCCTCGTCGGCAGCTACCTGCTGGTGCGGCACTACCGACTCTCCACCTGGGGGCGACCGACCTCCAGACCTGCAACGCCGCCCGAGACGTCGACACCGGAATCGGTGCAATACTAATCATCTTCGTGTGGGCCAGGGGCATGTACCCGAACGCCCCGCGCCCGTACTGAACCGACTCACCTCCGGTGCCCGCGCGGGCACCGTGATGCGCAACGCTCGGCAGGAAATCCCTGCCGAGCGTTGCGCATTCGTCGCAGCCTGTCGACGAACCCATGGTTCTACCCGCGCAGCATCTCCGCGACCAGGAAGGCCAGCTCCAGCGACTGCTGGGTGTTGAGCCGCGGATCGCACGCGGTCTCGTAGCGGCCCTCCAGATCCAGGTCGGAGATGTCCTGGGCGCCGCCGAGGCACTCGGTGACGTCCTCACCGGTCAGCTCGATGTGGATGCCGCCCGGGTGCGTGCCCAGGGCGTGGTGCACCTCGAAGAAGCCCTGCACCTCGTCGACCACTCGATCGAAGTGGCGGGTCTTGAAACCGTTCGACGCGGTGTGCGTGTTGCCGTGCATCGGATCGCACTGCCAGATCACCTTGTGCCCGGTGGCCTCCACCGCGGCGACGATGGCCGGCAGCACATCGCGCACCTTGTCGTTGCCCATCCGCGAGACCAGGGTGAGCCGGCCCGGACGATTGTCCGGATCCAGCAACTTCACATACTCCACCGCCTGCTCGGGCGTGGTGGTCGGGCCGATCTTGAGCCCGATCGGGTTGGCGATCAGCTTGGCCAGGGCCACATGGGCACCGTCGATCTGCCGGGTGCGCTCGCCGATCCACAGGAAGTGGGCGGACAGGTCGTAGAGCACCGGATCGCCGGAACCGTCGCCGCGGGGATCGGCGGCCAGCCGCAGCATGGCGCGCTCGTAGTCCATCACCAGCGCCTCGTGCGAGGCGAAGATCGAGGCCGACTCCAGGCTCGAGTCGGTGACCCCGCAGGCATCCATGAATCGCAGGCCGCGATCGATCTCCGCGGCGAGCGCCTCGTAGCGGGCGCCGGCCGGCGAGGTGCGCACGAATTCGCGGTTCCAGTCGTGCACGCGGGCCAGCCGGGCCTCGCTGCCGGTGAGCGCGCGCACCAGATTCATCGCGGCGGCGGCGTTGGCGTAGGCGCGAACCAGGCGCGAAGGATCGTGCACCCGGGCGGCCTCGTTCGGGTCCAGGCCGTTGATCATGTCGCCGCGGTAGCTCAGCAGGCCCAGCGAGTCGGTGTTCGCCGAGCGCGGCTTGGCGTACTGCCCGGCGATCCGGGCCACCTTCACCACCGGCAGGCTCGCCCCGTAGGTCAGCACGACGGCCATCTGCAGCAGCGTGCGGATGTTGGCCTTGATGTGCGGCTCGGTGTTGGCCGCGAAGGTCTCGGCGCAGTCACCGCCCTGCAGGAGGAAGGCGCGGCCCAGGGCCACCTCGGCGAGCTGCTCGTGCAGGCTCTCCACCTCTGAGGGCATGCAGATCGGCGGCACGCTCTCGAGCACGGTCCGCATCTTGCGGGCCTCTTCGGCCGGCCAGCTCGGCTGCTGCAGGGCTTCGCGGGAGAGCACGTCCTCGAACTCCGCCTGCAGCTTTCCGGGCAGCGGCGGAAGCTCCGGCAGTTCGTTGATCGGCACGTCGACGGTCCAGTTCACCACGGCGTCCACAGTATCGTGCCGCTCCCGGCGGTGAGCATCGAGTGTCCCCCGCCACATCCCCCGTCGCCTCCGCGGCCGCGGTCAGCGCGCGGTGGCCGCCTCGATCGCCTTCCAGCGCAACAGGTTCTGGCGCGCGTCGATCAGCGCGCTGTGCGCGTCGACGGACGTGGCCGGCAGTTCCGGGCTGCCGACGGCCTCCCAGTGCTGACGCAGTTCCCGGGTGTATCTCGGCAGTTCCCGCGGCAGATCCGGCATGGCGCCCCACAGCTGGCACAGCACCACATGGTCGTAGGCGCCCACCCAGGCCCACAGCTCCACCTCGCCGTCGCCGGCGACGAGGAAGTCGTACAGATCATCGCGGATCTGCCGCCGGCTGCGCCAGGCCTTGTCGGCGGGCGACGGCAGCTTGTCGAGCACATGCGTGCGCACCCAGGGCCCGGCCCGGCCGGGATCGAATTCGGTGGAGACCGCATAGAACTCGCGGCCGTCCTCGGCGACCACGCCGATCGACACGAGCTCGATGGTGGTCCCGTCTTCGATGAACTCGGTGTCGTAGAAGTAGCGCACGGACAATGATTATCCACCCGGGCGGTATCTTTGACGCCATGCCCCCGTACGCGCGCACGACGGCGACGCGCCTGCGTCACTGGCGCCCGAGCGTCGTCGCCCGCGTGCTGGCCGCGGCGATCTTCACCGCGTCGGTCACCCTCGCGGTCACCGGTGTGCCGGGCACCTCCAGCTGGGGCACTCGCACCCGTTTCGACCTGGACGTCTACCGGCTCGGTGGACAGCTCTGGCAGCACGGCTACGCCCTGTACGCCGACGGCTCGATGCCGTTCACCCAGGACGGGATCTGGCTGCCGTTCACCTATCCCCCGTTCGCGGCACTGCTGTTCACTCCGCTCGGCGCGATCTCGCTGCCGGTCGGCGGCGTCCTGCTCTCCGTCGCCAGCGCGCTGTGCCTGCTCTATGTGACCGTGGTCTTCCTGCGCCTGCTGCACGTCGGGAATCGATCCAATCGGATCGCGCTGGCCTGCTGGATCAGCGCCGTCGCGGTCTGGTGCAATCCCTTCGGGATGACCCTCAGTTTCGGCCAGATCAACCTGATTCTGCTGCTGCTGATCGTGGTCGACCTGTTCGTCCTGGGCCGCCGCGGCGCCGGGCGCGTGGCGCGTGAGTGCACGGTGCTGCGCGGCGCGCTGGTCGGTCTGGCCTCGGCGATCAAGCTGACGCCGCTGGTCTTTCTCGGGGTCTTCGCCGCCGCCGGCCGCTGGCGCGCCGTCTGGACGGGCCTGGCCACCTTCATCGTCGCGGCACTGATCGCCGCGGCCTGGCTGCCCGCCGATTCGCGCACCTACTGGACCGACACCGTCTTCCACACCGGCCGGATCGGGGTGCCCGAGGGCCCGATCAACCAGAACCTCAACGGGGCCTGGCTGCGACTGCTCGGCGCGCACAACCCGGTCGCGCCCGCCGCCTGGGTCATCTCGGCGCTCGCGGTCACCGTGCTCGCCGCCCTGGCACTGTGGCAGACACGGCCGGCCCGCGCCTTCGGCACGCATCCCGCTCCCGTCGACGACGCCGACGCGCTGTTGGCCGCCTGCGTCGTCTCCTTCTGGGGACTGCTGGTGGCGCCGACCACCTGGGCGCATCACTGGGTGTGGGCACTGCCGGCGGTGCTGGCCTGCCTGGTGATCGCCGGTGCGGCGACCTCGCCGCTCACCGCCCGCCTGTACGGCGCACTCGGGCTCATCGCCCTGCCGATCTTCGCGATCGGCCCGTTCCAGCTGATGCCCGCCGACGTCACGACCTGGGCGTGGTGGCAGCAGATCGTCGGCAACGCCTATCTGCTGTGGGCACTGGCCTTCCTGCTGCTGGTGGCCGTGCGGCCGTTTCGCCGCGGCTACGTCGACGACGACACGGGCTGGTTCGGCCTCGGCTGAGGCGGCGGATTCCCCGGACGACGAGACGGGCCGTCAGGCGGCCGTGTCGCCGGCGACCGGCTCGGCCGGACCGCTCTTGCGCTCCTTGAGGGTGGCGGCGTAGACGTCGACGTACTGCTGGCCGGACAGCTTCATCAGCGCGTACATGATCTCATCGGTCACCGCACGCTCGATGAACCGATTGCCGGCCATCCCCTCGTAGCGGGAGAAGTCGAGCGGCTCGCCGACCCGGATCGTCAGGCGGGTGGGCCGCGGCAGCAGCGTGCCGGGCGGATTGAGCCGGTTCGTGCCGATCATCGCCACCGGCAGCACCGGAGTCCCGGTCTCCAGCGCCATCCGGGCCAGGCCGGTCTTGCCCTTGTAGAGCCGGCCGTCCGGCGACCGGGTGCCCTCCGGGTACAGGCACAGCACCCCGCCGGCCTCCAGCACGCGCTTGCCCGCGGCGAGGGCGCCGGCCGAGGCGCTGCCGCCGGACCGGTCGATCGGGATCTGCCCGGAGGCACTGAAGAACCAGCGCTGGAATGCTCCCTTGAGACCCGTCCCGGTGAAGTACTCGGCCTTGGCGAGGAAGAAGACGCGGCGCGGCGACATCAGCGGCAGGTAGAAGCTGTCGACGACGGCCAGGTGATTGCTCGCGAGCAGCGCCGGGCCCTCCTCGGGCAGGTTCTCCATCCCCTCCACCTTGGGCCGGCCCATCAGCCACAGCCACGGGCCCATCAGCACATACTTGAAGAGGTAGTACCAGATTCCCGACATCCCGGACCTGCTTCCTGCGCCGCTCGCTCTTCGGTGTGCGACGACCCGCCGGCCACGATCACCCCGGGTGCGTCAAGTTCCTCACTCTACTGTGCGCACCCGCCCCCGCGCCGCGGGTCGTCAGCGCCCGGCGAGGCGGATTCGGGCCATCTGCGCCGCCCCGATCACCCCGGCGTTCTCGCCCAGCTGGGTGGGCCGGATACGGGCCAGCTGCCGATGTCCCGCGCCGGTGACCATCCGCGCGTAGTGTTCGCGCGCCTCATCCAGGTAGAGACCCGAGGCCATGCCCAGGCCCCCGGCGATCACGATGAGATCGGGATCGAAGACATCGGCGATCATCGCCAGCCCCTGACCGAGCCAGCGAGCCAGCTCCGCGAACGCCGCGATGGCCACCGGATCGCCGTCGAGGGCGGCCGCGGCCACCCGGCGACCGGTCAGCGAGCCCGGATCGGCATCGGACTCGGCCGCGAGCACCGAATGGCGCGCATCGCTGGTCGCCAGCAGTTCCACGGCTGTGGTGACCAAACCCGTTCCGCTGCAATACCTTTCGAGGCAACCGCGCTTGCCGCAGTCGCACGGCCGACCGTCCGGCACCACCGTCAGATGGCCGAATTCCGGTGCGACGCCGTAGCTTCCGCGATAGATCTCACCGCCCATCAGCATGCCGGCGCCGATTCCGGTGCCCAGTGTCATCACCAGGGTGTTGTGGCCGCGGGCGGCCGCACCGAAGTGCAGTTCGGCGATGGCCGCGGAGTTCGCATCGTGTTCGGCGAACACCGGAAGGCCGGTGCGCGCGGACATCTCGGCCGGCACCGGTGCCTCGCGCCACGCCAGGTGCGGCGCGAAGCGCACCACCTGGCAGTCCGGTGAGAGGAAGCCGGCGATGGCCAGCCCGACGGCCGCGACGCTCCACCGGTCGGCGAGTTCGGCGACGAGCCGGTCCAGACAGTGCTCCAGCGCACCCGCGGTCGGCGGCGTCGCCGCCCGAAGGGTGTCGAGCATGCTCCCGTGCGCATCGACGACGCAGGCGCGCACACTGGTGCCGCCGATGTCGATGCCGATGGTCAGCTCGGTGCCGGGCGCGCTCACATCCGCTAGCGTGTCATGCGCCGTGCGGCGCCGGGGCGATCCTCACCGGAATCGCCTGGAAGCCGCCCTCGGCGGGTCCGCCGGCCGGGGCCGCAGCCGCCGGCGAGCTGAGCATCGCGGCGATCGCCTCCAGCGCCGCGATGAGCGCGGTGAGCAGTTTGGCCAGCAGGTCGCCGAGTTCGGTGACCAGGGTGCCGACCTCGCCGGCCAGGTCGGCCAACTTCGACGCATTGGGATCGGCGGCCGCGAAGGCCCGCGCCGAGGCGAAGGCCTGGTCGGCCGCACCCGCGACGGAGCCGCCGCCCAGCAGCGCCGCGAGCTGGTCGATCTGCGTGGCAAAGCCGAGCAGCAGGGCACCCAGCGGGTCCGCCGACCCGGTGTCGGCGCGCGTGCTCTCGGTCATGGGAGAGAAGATTACTGCGCCCGGCCGGGCGCGGCCATCGGCGCCCACCCAGCGTGTGATCGTCCGCACATGCCGGTCAGCGCTGCGGCCACACCGCGGGGTCGGGCGCGAATCGGACGAGCATCGCACCGTCGTCCCAGTCCGCGCCGTCGACCACGCAGCGGCGCAGCACCGATGGCAGCCGCAGCGGCTGCCGGAAGCCGTCGATGGTCACCAGCAGATCGTCGCCGGACCGGCCGAGGGCCAGCCGCTCCGGATCGGGCAGACTCTGTCGCCAGCGCAGCAGGTACCGCGCCTGGAGCCCTTCGCCGCCGAGGTGCTCCACGCGGGCGGCCGCCGCGCCGCGCGGGCGCCCGTTGGGCGCCGGCAGCCGCACGTCCAGCCGACGCAGCCGGGACATCCGCGCCGGATCGTCGGCCGCGCGCACCGTGACCAGCGAGACCGCCGACCCGGCGTCGTCGCGCAGGATCGCGCGCGCGGCCCGCTCCGCAGCCTCCGTGTCCGGGCCGCCCGCACCCGGATTCAGCAGCACCGACCGCAGCGGCAAGCCCATCACCTCGCCGATCGCCAGCCATCCGGGCAGCAGACGTGCACCGCGCGGACCGCCCGGCGTCACCAGATGGACCGCGACGGCGTGCGCGTCGGCGATCAGCTCGGCCAGATCCCGCGCATCGCGTTCGATGCCGTCGATCGCGGCCGTGAGCTGCGCCAGCAGCGGATTCTCCGCCGCCTCGGCGAGCCGGCGATGCCGCGGCCAGAGCCGGTCGACCGCCGTGGCCAGCACGGTGGGTGCGCGCAGCAGGGCGAACGGATCTCGCGCGCCGGACAGATCGACGACGATGCGCTGCCACCGGCCCGAGGTCGCGGCATCGCGCACGGTGCGCAGCAGCAGGAAGTCCTCGGCGCCGGGCAGACCGGTGAGCTCCCCGGCGTCGATCCCGGCGACGGTGCCCACCAGCGGCAGCAGATTCCGGCCGCCGGCCACCGCCGCGAGCGCACCGGTGAACTCGGTCCACGCCCGCTCGACGACGGCCAGCGGGTCCAGGTGCAGCAGGTCCAGATCCGCAGTCACCGGCACCGGCTCGCCCGGACGGCGGAACACGCCGAGCACCCCGGGCAGCGGGGAGCGCGGATCGATGGTCACCAGCAGCGTGCCGGCCTCGCCGCCGCCGGTCAACGGTCCGGGCCGCTGCGCCGGGCGCGCCGCATCGGCCAGTGCCAGCGCTCCGGCAGCGGCCAGCGTCGACACACCGCCGCCGCCGGGCCCCAGCAGCAGGTGGAGGGGAGCCAGATCGATCAGCCTTCGACCCTCTTCTTCAGATCGCTCAGCGCCGCGTCGGTGATCGCCTTCTCGGCGCGCCGCTTGAGCCGGCTGATCATCGGGATCTTGAGATCGACGGTGAGCGCATAGGTCACCTTGGTCGACCCCGGCACCTGCTGGCTCAGCGTGTACGAGCCCAGCTGGTCACGCTGCAACTCCGAGGACAGCAGCCGCCACGACACCCCCGTGCCGTCCGCCGCCCAGTCGTACTCGAGCTCGTAGGTGTCGGTGAGCACACCCGCGTCCAGGTCGAAGCGGACCCGCGTGCCGCGACCGGCGGCATCGCGTTCGAGCACGGTCACCTCGCGCGCCGCCGTGACCCACTGCGGATAGGCGTCGAAATCGGCGATCACCGCCAGCACGGCGTCCACGTCGGCGCCGATCACGATGGACTGCTCGGTGTGGTCAGCCATCGGCGGTCTCCGCGCCCGCCGCCGGATCACCGACCCGACGCTCACCCTCGAGCACGCTCTTGACCTCGAAGGACATCTCCTTGCCGGCGACCCGGCGCTGCTTGTTGGCCTCGGCGACCGCGGCGGCGTCGGCCAGCGGCACCACCGGCTCGGCGTGCAGGTAGTAGTGCAAGACGAAACCGTCGAGCACCTCCTCGCACCAGATCTCCATGGTGCCCTGCAGCGGACCCGACACCTGCCAGCGCACGCCCGCGTCCCCGCGGTCCTCCACCACCTCCAGCCGGAGATCGGTGAACCAGCGGCGCCAGCGGGCCCGATCGTTCACCACGGCGCCGGCCGTGGAGGGGTGCGCCGCCACGAAGGTCTCGTCCGCCACCTGGATCGTCGTCACGCCCTCAAGCATCACACATGGGCGCGGCCCGGCGAAAGCGGCCCGCACGGTTCGGCCCGGGCGTTACGGTCGGTAGACTGCCGACGACTGTTCACCGACTCCCCTGCGCGCGCACCGGGGCCGACATCGATTGGAAGGTTGCGATCCCATGACCGAGTGCCGAGTCCCCGCGGGCTATGACATCCCCGCGGAGCGCAACGCCACCGATGTGCTCTTCGACATCGCCGGCGCCCGCCCGGACCAGACCGTCTTCCTCGACGAGGCCGGCGGGAAATGGCTCCCGGTCAGCGCTGGACAGGCCGCCGAAACGGTGCGCGCACTGGCCAAGGGGCTGATCGCCTCCGGCGTCAACGTGGGCGATCGCGTCGCACTGCTCTCGGCCACCCGGATCGAATGGACCCTGATCGACTTCGCGATCTGGTCGGCCGGTGCCACCCCGGTGCCGATCTACGACTCGTCGTCCGCGGCGCAGATCGACTGGATCATGGAGGACTCGGCGGCCACGGCGATCGTCGTCGAGAACGACGCCAAGCGGAAGCTGCTCGACGACGTCGCCCACGTCACGGCCGCCACCAGCGTCTTCGTCATCGAGCCGACGATCGGCGACGGTATCGTCGAACAGCTCACCGCCTACGGCGCGTCGGTGACCGATGCCGAACTGGACGCGCGGCGCCGGACGCTGACCGCCGACTCGCCCGCCACCCTCATCTACACCTCCGGTACCACCGGCCGCCCCAAGGGCGTCATGCTGTATCACCGCAATCTCCTCGGCGAGATCGGCGGCGTCCTCGACTCGACGATGTCCGAGTTGCTCGGCGAGGGCAAGCGCCTGCTGCTCTTCCTGCCGATGGCCCACGTCCTGGCCCGCGCCATCAACCTGGTCGCGATCGAGGCGGGCGTGCAGGTCGGCTACACCGCCGACATCAAGAACCTGCTGCCCACCTTCGAGGTCTTCCAGCCGTCGCTGATCCTGTCGGTCCCGCGTGTCTTCGAGAAGGTCTACAACTCTGCGCGCCAGAAGGCGTACGACGCCGGCACCGTCAACGGCAAGATCTTCGATCGGGCCGCGAGCGTGGCGATCGCCTACTCCAGCGCCGTCGACTCCGGCGGCGCCGGCCGACTGCTCAGCCTGCAGCACAAGCTCTACGACCGCCTGGTCTACGCCAAGCTCAAGTCCGCCCTCGGCGGTCAGTGTGAGCTGGCGATCTCCGGCGGCGCGCCGCTGGGCGCCCGCCTGGGCCACTTCTTCCGCGGTGTCGGCATCCCGGTGTACGAGGGCTACGGTCTCACCGAGACGACCGCGGCCATCACCGTGAACACCCCCGGCCACGTCCGGATGGGCACGGTCGGCCGCCCCCTGCCGGGCAATGCGGTGCGGATCGCCGAGGACGGCGAGGTGATGCTCAACGGCGACGTGGTCTTCGGCGGTTACTGGCAGAACCCGGATGCGACGGCCGAGGCGATCACCGACGGCTGGTTCCACACCGGCGACCTGGGTGCCCTCGATGCCGACGGCTACCTCAAGATCACCGGCCGCAAGAAGGAGATCATCGTCACCGCGGGCG
>CAZEOP010000109.1:0-10665 GCA_964513715.1 uncultured Gordonia sp. | reverse complement strand
GCCAAGATGAGCAAGTCGAAGCGCAACTATCCGGACGTCAACGAGGTCTTCGACCGTGACGGCTCGGACGCGATGCGCTGGTTCCTGATGGTCAGCCCGATCCTGCGCGGCGGCAACCTGATCGTCACCGAGCGCGGGATCCGGGAGGGCGTGCGCCAGGCGTTGCTGCCGCTGTGGAACGCCTACAGCTTCCTGCAGCTGTACGCCGAGCGTCCGGCCACCTGGCGGACCGATTCGGCGAACGTGCTCGACAGGTACATCCTGGCGAAGCTGGCGGTGACCCGCGACGAGATCACCGAGGCGCTGGACACCTACGACATCGCCGGTGCCTGCGACAGTTTCCGGACGTTCTGCGACTCGCTGACCAACTGGTACGTCCGGCGCTCCCGGGCACGCTTCTGGGCCGGTCAGGACGTGGACCCGGATGCCTTCGACACCCTGTACACGGTGCTCGAGGTGGCCGACCGACTGGCCGGCGGCCGACGACCTGCCCGCCGATCCGGAGCTGGTCGCCGCGATGGACACCGTGCAGCAGGTCTGCTCGGTCGCCTCGAGCGTGCGCAAGGCCAACAAGCTGCGCGTGCGCCTGCCATTGCCCGAGTTGACCGTCGCCTCGGCGGACGCTGCGGCGCTAGAACCCTATGCGAGCCTGATCGCCGACGAGATGAACGTCAAGAACGTCGTGCTCAGCACCGACGTCGACGCGCACGGCAAGGTCGAGGTCGCGGTCAACGCCCGCGCCGCCGGCCCGCGCATCGGCAAGGACGTGCAGCGGGTGATCAAGGCGGTCAAGGCCGGTGACTACACGCTGGACACCGATCCCGAGACCGGCGAGCCGATGGTCGTCGCCGACGGGATCGCACTGCGCGGCGAGGAATTCACCCGCAAACTGGTGGCCGTCGTCCCGGATTCGACCGGCGAACTGCCCGGCGGCGGGGGACTGGTGGTTCTCGACACCGCGGTCACTCCCGAGCTGGAGGCCGAGGGCTGGGCCAAGGATCGTATCCGCGAACTGCAGGATGCGCGCCGGACGCTCGGGCTGGACATCTCCGACCGGATCACGGTGCGCTTCGTGGTGCCGGAGGAGAAGCTGGAGACCGCCCGCACGCATGCCGGGCTGATCGCCGGTGAGGTGCTCGCCACCACCTTCGACGTCGAGGCCGCCGCGCCGGGCGCGATCGAACTGGGCGACGGGGTCACCGCGGACATCACCACCGCGTGACGTACCCGGGGCCGCCGCGGCGCCGCACCGCCGGACCGATGCCGTCCGCGCGCGGGCCGCGGCGGATCGGCGGCGGGCGCTGGTGGCTGCTCGCCGCCGGCTCGCTGGTAGTGCTGGCGGCCGCGTACCTCGCGGCGGTGCACACCTACACCGGTCAGCGCGTGGAGAACGCTGCGCTGCGCGGCTCGTTCCAGGTCAATATCGACGAGACAACGGCCGCCGATCAGGCGCTGGCCTCGCTGACCCTGGCAAGCCTGGCACTGGCGGTGCTGATCCTGGCCATCATCGGCTGGGTGCGCGGCGGCCCGCGGCTGGCAGCGGTCGCCGTCGGCATCGTGGCCGGCGGCGCACTCGTGACCGAAGTGCTCAAGGAATCCGTGCTGACCCGCCCGCCGCTGGTCGAGGCGCCGGTGTACTGGCTGGACAACAGCTTTCCGAGTGGTCATACGACGGTGGCGATGTGTGTCGCGGCCGCGACGCTGATCGTCGTACCGTGGCGCTGGCGCACGCTGGCCATGCTGATCGTGACGCTGTGGACCGTGGGGGTGGGTGCCTACACGGTGGTCGCCAGGTGGCATCGGCTGTCGGACACCCTCGGCGCGAATGCGGTCGGGGTCCTGGTCGCCTCACTCGGTGCGCTGCTTCTTCTGCGTAGTGGGCTGGTCCGGCGGGTATCGGACGAGCGCGGTGCACCGCTGCGCGCGCTGCTGCTGGCCGTCGCCGTGCTGTATGCACTGGGGGCCGGCGTGATCGGGGTCTTCGTCGGCCTCACCGGACTTCAACAGGATCCGGGTACGACAGCCGACTTCAACCTCTACCTGGCCGCGCAGTCGCTGGCCTCGGTCGGCTCCGTCGTCGCGATTCTGCTGGTCTGGTGGTCCTGGCAGCGGCTGGAGACGGCCTGAGCCGCCGGCTGGATTCGACTGCCCGTGTGGCTCCCGCGTGGGCGGCCGCGCTGGACGTCAAAGGGGAGACGTCTGTCGCCGCGTCCGGGCCTGTCGTTCCGGAGCGCGAAGAGCGCGGCCACCCGCGGGTGCCGGGTGATTATGAAGTTCTCAAACAACACACCGCGTCGGGCGGACCCGGCACTGGTCGGGACTCGCTTCCCCTCCGATGTGATCACCGACGGTGAATTCGTCCTTCACCCATAAGATACGTCTCACCTCTGACAAGAACAAGTGTTCGAGGTGATGGGCGGTGATGTGCGCCGGGCGTGGAGCTCGGCGGGCCACGGGTAACACCGGGCTCCGGCGTTCGGGTCGAGGTTCGGGACTAGCGTAGAGCCCATGACCGACGAACTGGTGCGACTGCAGCGATGGGTCGATTCCGGGGCGCAGGTGCGGATCCTGGCGCGCCGCGGCGAGCGGCTCACGCTCGGGCTGCTGACCTGCGACGGCGGCGAGGAGATGGAGCGACTCGTCACCGCCGATCCGGAGGTGGTGCGGTGGTGCGCGGAGAACGTCGAGTCAGAGGCCGGCGGCCGATAGCTGCCAGTGCAGCTGGGCGTCGAAGACCGCACCGGGGTCGCTGAACGTCGCCTCGCCGTAGCCGTCGAAGACCTCCTGGCCGACCGCGCCGATCAGCCAGGTCCACAGGGCCAGGGCTACGAGGATGCCGCCGGCGTCGATCGAGACGCCGAACTCGTTGGCGACGGCGCGCAACTCGGCGGGCAGGGCGCCGGTCCCGGCGGACACGGCTTCCGGTGCGCGCAGGACCGCCTCGTCGCACAGCGCCAGCAACAGCTCGATCACCCGGGTGCCCGGGCCGGTGGTCTGCTCTGCCGGGGCGTGATAGCCGGGGACCGGGCTGCCGTAGAGCAGGGCGAACTCCGACCGATGGGTCACGGCCCAGCCGCGGAAGGCGGACATGGCTGCGCGGATCCGCGTCGGAGGGGCCGTGGGCGCCGCCGCGACGGCCTCCTCAACGTGATCGGCGAGGTCGTCGTACGCCGCCACTACCAGCCGGGTCAGCAGTTCGTCGCGACTGGCGACGTAGCGATACACCGCCGATGACACCATGCCGAGTTCGCGGGCGATCGCCCGGACCGAGAGCGCTGCCGCACCGACCTCGGCCAGCTGGGCTCGGCCGGCCTCGAGGATCTGCTGGTCGAGTTGCTGGCGGCGCAGGGCGCGGATACCGGACACGCTTCCGATCCTGTCACAAACGAGAGCAATGCTCTTGCAATGACGCACGAGGTGCGGCACCCTGGAGATTAGAGAGCGGTGCTCTCAAAATGAGGAGGATGATCCGATGACCACTGCCACCACCCCCGTCACCGGTGCCGATCGGGCCGTCAACGGCGCCGTCCGCTGGCTGGCCGACCGGGGCGTCGGCCTCGCCGGTGCCCGCACGCTGACCGTCCGGGGCCGCCGGACCGGCCGTCCGCACCGGATCCCGGTCAACCCGCTCGACTACGTCGGCGAGCGGTATCTCGTCGCCCCGCGCGGCGTCACCGACTGGGTGCGCAATGTGCGCACCGAGCCGCGCGCCGAGCTGCGCCGCGGCCGCCGCCGCGAGGCTGTTGTGCTCGACGAGGTGCGCGACGCCGACGTCGCGGTGCCGGTGCTGTCGGCATACCTGGCCCGGTGGGGGTGGGAGGTGGGACGGCTGCTGCCCGAGCCGCTCACCCCGGAGTCCGACGCGGCGGACTTGCGGGCGCACGCCAGGCTGCTCCCGGTGTTCCGGGTGATCCCGGGCTGAGGCCGTCGATACGATCGGGCGGTGGAATCAGACCCGGCGGAGACGAGTGCGCGCTGGGTCCTGCACATCGACATGGATGCCTTCTTCGCCTCCGTCGAAGAGCTGACCAGGCCGACCCTGGCGGGACGCCCGGTGCTGGTGGGCGGGGCGGGCGGCCGCGGTGTGGTGGCCGGGGCGTCGTACGCGGCGCGGGCCTTCGGGGCGCGCTCGGCCATGCCGATGCATCAGGCACGACGGCTGGTCGGCCCGTCCGCGGTGGTGCTGCCGCCGCGCGGCGGCGTCTACCGCGCGGTCAGCGGCCGGGTCTTCGCCGTCATCCGCCGGTTCGTCCCGGTGATCGAGACGCTGTCGTTCGACGAGGCCTTCGCCGAGCCGGCCGAGCTCGCCGGGCGCAGCGCCGGTGCCGCGGAGGAATTCGCGGCCGCACTGCGCACCGCGATCCGCACCGAGGTCGGTCTGCCCGCGTCCGTCGGTTTCGGGTCCGGCAAGCAGATCGCCAAGATCGCCTCGGGCCAGGCCAAACCCGACGGCATCGCGGTGATCGCGCCGAGCCGGGAACTGCACTTCCTGCAGGAGTTGCCGGTCCGCAAGCTGTGGGGCATCGGTCCGGTGGCCGAGGAACGGCTGGCTCGCATCGGGATCGAGACCATCGGCGACCTCGCCGCGCTGGCGCCGTCGGAGGTCACCTCGGTGCTCGGTGCCACCGTCGGCCCGGCGCTGCACAGGCTGGCCCGGGGGATCGATGACCGGCCGGTCACCGAGCGGGCCGAGGCCAAGTCGATCAGCGCCGAGTCGACCTTCGCCGTCGACATCATCGACCTGCCGAGGCTGCGGCTCGCGGTCGCGGGCGCCGCCGCCGACGCCCATCGCCGGCTGCGCCACGACGGTCGCGGGGCGCGGACGGTGGTGGTGAAGCTGCGTCGCGCGGACATGTCCATCCTGACCAGGTCGATCACCATGCCCACCGCGAGCACGGATCTGGAGGTGCTGACCGCCGCGGCACAGCGCGTCGTGCTCGATCCGCTGGAGATCGGACCCATCCGGCTGGTCGGCGTGGGCTTCGCCGGGCTCACCGTCAGCGAGCAGATCAGTCTCTTCCCCGGGCTCGACGGTCTCGAGCCCGACGGTCCGGCCGAGCGCGGTGAGGGGATCGACGAGCCGGCCGACGGCGACGGCGAGCTGCCCGGGCGGCCCGGTCCCGTCGCCGGGGTTCAGCGTGAACCTCGGCTGCACGGCGGCGACGCGGGAGACTGGGCGACGGGGATGGACGTGGCCCACCCCGACTACGGGCACGGCTGGGTGCAGGGTGTCGGGCACGGTTTCGTGACGGTGCGCTTCGAGACCCGGGCGACCGGACCGGGGCGGGCCGTCACCTTCCGGCTGCCCGAAGACCTGCTGGCCCCGGCCGATCCGCTCGACAGTCTGGCCTGGGACGATCTCCACCCTGACGTGGCCGAGGCCGACGACGCAGACCGCAGCGACGCCGGCTGAGGGGACGAACGGCTGAGGGGACGAACTGCTCAGGCGGGCCCGGACGCGGCAAAGAAGTCGGCGATCTCCGAGCGGGCGGCGCCGGTGGAGAGCAGTGCGATCAGAGCCATCCGCGCCTGCGGACCGCGCAGCCACGGCGAGATGATCGCGCCCGCGCGCTGCAGGTCGACGCCGCCGCCCCCGCCGCCGTAGGTGGGCTCCACCTCGCCGTAGGGAACACGCGTGGAGACGACGACGGGCACGTTGCGCTGCTGCGCCAGAGCCACCTCGGCGGTGATGTCCGGGTGCGTGTTGCCCGAACCGGTGGCCGCCAGCACGATGCCGGCCGCGCGCTGCGCCACCGCGGCGGCGATCAGACCGGGGGAGACGCTCGGGTAGAGGGACAGCAGATCCACCCGCGCCGGCACACCGCCGGGGATCGCCGCGGCGACCAGGGGACGAGACAGGTCGGGGTGGACGGTGTCGAAGGCCTCGGTGGCCGTCGTCGACACCTTGAAGACCCCGCGGGCGGCGAGCACCCGGCCGCCGAGCGCCACCAGGACGCCGCGGCCGCGGCTGCCCGGATCGGCGGCCAGCGCCACGGCCGCGACGATGTTCGCCGGACCGTCGGAGAGCGGATGGTCGGCCGGATACTGTGCGCCGGTGAAGATCACCGGCCGCGGATCGGCCGCGAAGACGTCGGCCAGATAGGCGGTCTCTTCGAGGGTGTCGGTGCCGTGCGTCACCACCACGCCGGTCACTTCCGGGTCGGCCAGCGCCTCGGCGACGGCCCTGACCACGGCGAACTGGTCTCGCACGGTCATGGCCGAGGAGTCGAGCGTCATCAGATCGACCGGCGTCACCGCGACCCCGTCGAGGCCGTGCGGCACCAGATCGGCGGCGCCGAGAACGGGGACTGCGCCGTCGTCGGTGGTCTGGGAGGCGGCGGTGCCACCGGTCGTGACCATCACGATGCGCAGCGGCGCGGTCTGCTGGGGGCTCATGCGCCGATTGTCCCACTTTCCGGCGGGTGCGGGGAGAGGTCGCCGCGACACGGCTGTGACGAGCGAGACCATCGAGGCAGGTGGGATCCTGAGGGAGGGCTCAGGATTCTTTGGCATAGTGGTTCCTGCTCGCGCCAGCGGAGTACGAATGGACGGGCACCGATGAGGAGGTTTGATTCGTGAAGTTCCGCAAGTACCTGATGGTCGGCGTCGTGGCCGCCGCCGTGTCTGCGACCGCAGCCTGCGGCAGCGACAGCAGCAATGATCTGCCGGTCGTGACGCCCAAGGCGACGACGACCACCGCCGCGGCCTCGGCATCGCCGGGCAGCTTCGAGGAGCAGCTCACCGATCCGAACAAGCGGCCGTCCGTCGAGGCGCTCAACGACATGCTCCAGCAGGCGCTGGACCCGGACATCGCGCCGAAGGACAAGACGCAGCTGGTGGAGGGCTCCGAGGTGGACCCCGATCTGTTCAAGCAGCTGGTCAAGGCCAAGGAAGAGAACCCGGACGTCACCTACAAGATCAAGAAGCCGGTGGTCGGCAACGGACCCAAGCGCGCCAGCGTCAAGGTCGAGGTGAAGATCCCGGACAACCCGCCGACCAAGCTCGATGCGTCGATCGTCTTCGACGACGGCCGCTGGAAGCTCTCGAAGGAGACGGTCTGCCCGCTGCTGACCGCCTACGAGGTCGAGACTCCGCTGTGCGCCGACGGCTCGGACTCGTCGACGTCGGCCAAGAAGAAGCCGTCGACGGCGAAGACCACGGCCTCCAGGCCGGCGGCGTCCAAGCCCGCGGCCTGAGTCGCCGCACCGCGCCCGATCACGAGGGCCGTCGTACCACCGGGTACGGCGGCCCTCGTGGCATCCGCGGCATCTGCGGGGCCGCCGTCTGCGGGCGCGGCGCCCGCGTGCCCGGGGTGATCGCGTGCCCGGGGTGATCGCGTGCCGGAGTGATCGCCGGGTGGACTACGGCGCGGTGGGCGCCCAGCTCACCGACAGACCGGTCTGCTGCAGGATCGGCGTGGCCGGATCGTCGCCCACCAGTTCGCGCGCCCCGGTCAGCTCGAGCGATCCCGACTGGGGCAGCAGGGTCCGCAGGTCCACGGTGAGCCGGCCCGAGCCGGAGTTGCTGTAGCGGGTCAGCTCCAGCGTCTGCGCCGAGCCGGGGATACGGAAGATCGGCTCGGTGGGGGTCTCGTCGACGCTCACGTCGAGCACCAGCAGATCGCCGTCGTGGGACACCAGTGTCACCGTCATGGTCTGGGCGACGGTGCTGGCCGCCGAGACCGTGCGGGTGACCGTCCAGGTGGCGCCGGACCCGAGTTCGCCGGCCGGGATCGGCACCGCGTAGGTGAAGGCGTTGAGCAGGGACTGTTCCACCGCCCGCGTCGCCGGGGCCTGCGCCTGCGCCGGCGGTGCGAGCTGCAGGGCGACCGGTGCCAGACCCGGACCGTAGCGGACGCCGGCGAGCGCGCCGTCGAACGCCGGCAGCTGCGGGGCGAGGGCGGTGTCCGGCGACGTCGGTGCGCCGAGCGTCAGCTCCAGGCGCGCGGCATCGGTGCAGACGGTGCGCGCGGTCAGGGGCAGCGTCACCGACTCGGAGGTCGAGGTCGGCGCCGCGGCGTCTGCGCCGGGATCCTGGCCGCCGAGCACGCTGGTCTCGCGCGAGGAGGTGCTGAGGGTGACCCGCTGCGGGCCGTCGGTGCGCGGCTCGGCGGCCACCGGCCGGCGCGGCTGTGCGCCGGGATCGGTGAGCTTCACCTGGGCCGGCGCCAGGTCGATGGTCCGGGCCGACGACAGCGAATCCGGGGCGGCGCACGGGCGGTCGGGGTCGGCGACCGGAGTCTGATCGCCGCCGCACGCGGTCAGGATCAGCGCGGAGGCGCACAGCGCGGAGAACAGAACCGGGGCAAGACGGGGGGCCGACACGCCGTCCACCCTAGCCAAGGTGGAGAATTGAGCCATGAACGACGCCGACTCGCCGAGCGCTGTGCCCGACGTCCGATCGCGCTCGTCGCGCCTGCTGCTGGCCCTCGTGGTGATCGCGGCCGTGGTCTATCTGGCCGACCTGGGCACCAAGACGCTGGCCGTCGCCCGCCTGGTGCCGGGCGAGCCGGTGCAGATCATCGGCGACACCGTCACCTTCACCCTCGTCCGCAACAGCGGTGCGGCCTTCTCCATGGCGACCGGCTACACCTGGATCCTCACGATCATCGCGCTGGCCGTGGTGGCGACGATCATCCGATTCAGCCGGCGGCTCGGCTCGGCGGCCTGGGCCGTGGGTCTGGGGCTGGTCCTGGGCGGTGCGCTGGGGAATCTCACCGACCGCATCTTCCGCGAGCCGGGTCCGCTGCGCGGCCACGTCGTCGACTTCGTCTCGGTGGGCTGGTGGCCGGTGTTCAACGTCGCCGACAGCGCCGTCGTCAGCGGCGCCGTGCTGTTGGTGGTGCTGACGCTGCTCGGCTACGAGTACGACGGCACGCGGACCGGCTGGGCCGCGCGGCGCACGGGAGACGCGGACCCGGCGGGGGCCCCGGACACGCCCTCGGAGGCAACGGCGGAAGGTGACCGGGATGCGTGAGTCGCGCGCCATGCCGGTGCCCGACGGCCTGGCCGGGATGCGGGTCGACGCCGGCGTCGCGCGGTTGCTCGGTGTCTCGCGCACCGTTGCGGCCGGGCTGGCCGATGCCGGCGACATCAGCGTGGACGGGACAGCCGTCGCCAAGTCGCACAAGCTGATCGCCGGGTCGTGGCTGGACGTGACGCTGCCCGAGCCGGAGCAGCCGCTGCGCGTGGAGCCCACCCCGGTCGAGGGCATGGCGGTGCTCTACCACGACTCGGACATCATCGTCGTCGACAAGCCGCCGGGGGTCGCGGCGCATCCGTCGCAGGGCTGGACCGGGCCCACCGTGGTCGGCGCGCTGGCCGCGGCCGGCTTCCGGATCTCCACCTCCGGGGCCGCCGAGCGCCAGGGCATCGTCTCCCGGCTCGACGTCGGCACCTCGGGCGCGATGGTCGTCGCGGCCTCCGAGCACGCGTACACCCTGCTCAAGCGGGCCTTCAAGCAGCGCCAGGTCGACAAGGTCTATCACGCGGTGGTGCAGGGGCACCTGGATCCGCCGGAGGGCACCATCGACGCCCCGATCGGCCGGCATCCGGGCTCGGACTGGCGGTTCGCGGTCACCTCGAACGGCAAGGAGTCGGTGACCCACTACGAGACGCTGGAGATGTTCGCTGCGGCGAGCCTGCTCGACATCGATCTGGAGACCGGGCGCACCCACCAGATCCGCGTGCACTTCTCGGCACTGCATCATCCGTGCGTCGGCGATCCCACCTACGGCGCCGACCCGAAGCTGGCGGCCCGCCTGGGGCTGGACCGGCAGTGGCTGCATGCGCGCTCGCTGTCGTTCGCGCACCCGGCCGACGGGCGGCGGGTGGAGTTCACCGCGCCCTATCCGGACGACCTGAGCCACGCGCTGGACGTTCTGCGCGATGGCTGACGCCGTCGTGCGCGGCCGGTCGTGGTCGCGGGTGATCGGCCATGTCGGCTGGTGGGTCTTTGTCGTGAGTGCGCTGTTCGCCATGGCGGCGGAGGCGGCCGCGGGCCCCACCGGACCCCGCCGGTACGCCGATTACCTGCCGGCCGACGCCGGCTGGACGGCCTACAGCCCGGGCGAAGCTCCGGGAGCCGAATCTCTGGGAAGGCCGTGGCGCGGACCGCTGTTCGACGATCCCATCGTCGCGGGCAACGTCTGCGCGACGGTGGCGCTCGTTGCGATAGTGGTCGTGGTGCTGGCGGCCGTCGCCGAGGCGATTGCCGGTCGGCAGCCCGGGGCAGCCGGTGTGCGCCGGGCGGTGGTCACCGTCGCGGCACCGATCCTCGGTGGCACCCTGGTCGCGCTGGGCGCGACCGGCGGTGTCGGCGGACTCCCGTTGCGCTGGCCGCTGCTGTTCGCGCTGGTGCTGGCGGGCATTGCGGTGCGCGAAGCGGGAGGCGCGGCGGCCGCGCGCCCGGGTGCCTGACGGCCCGAATCTCGTCCCCCGGCCCTCATCCGTCACACCTGGGCGAGCCGGACCGGCGCTGTCGGAGGGGCCGCCTACAGTGGGGTAGTCCAGCAGCAGCATCAGGAGGCGCGCAGTGTCCGGTTCGTTCGTTCACCTGCACAATCACACCGAGTACTCGATGCTCGACGGCGCCGCCAAGGTGTCGCCGCTGTTCGCCGAGGCGCAGCGCCTGGGGATGACCGCGATCGGCATGACCGACCACGGC
>CAZEOP010000108.1:0-10757 GCA_964513715.1 uncultured Gordonia sp. | reverse complement strand
GCCTTGCGGCGCAGATCCTCGTACTGCGCACCCTGCACCACACCCCACAGCGCCTGCTGCGGGCGGTGGCTGCGCTCGCGCGAGAGCCGGTTGTGCTCGGCCAGGCAGCGGATGGCCCACTGCCGGGTGCGCTCGAGCGACTCCTCCTGGTAGCCGCGGGTGTTCATCAGCGTGGTCAGCTCGTCGAAGGCGAAGATGATGTCCGCGCCCAGCTGATGCTGGATCCGCATCGACACCTCGGGGGTGAACCGATGCCGGGAGCCGTCGATGTGCGACTTGAAGGTGACGCCGTCGTCGTCGACGTTCGCCAGTCGCTCCTTGCCCTCGGCGATCGCCGAATCGTCCTGCCGGCCCTCGACATCCATCGAGATGACCTTCTTGAAACCGACGCCCAGGCTCATCACCTGGAAGCCGCCGCTGTCGGTGTAGGTGGGACCCGGCCAGTTCATGAACGCACCCAGGCCACCCGCCTGATCGACGATCTCCGGTCCCGGCTGCAGGTACAGGTGATAGGCGTTGGCGAGCACCGCCTGGGCGCCGAGCGCGGCGACCGACTCGGGCAGCACCGTCTTGACCGTCGCCTTGGTGCCGACCGGGACGAAGGCCGGGGTGGCGATCTCGCCGTGCGGGGTCACCAGGGTGCCGGTGCGGCCCGCCGTTCCCTCGAGGGTGGCGCGCCGGACGAACTCACTGGTGGTCACCCGCGCAATTCTCCCATAGCGTGGTCCCATGACTTCGACACGCTTGCGACTCGATCGGGCCCACCGGACTCCGGTGCGCCGCGCCGCCACGGCCGTCGTCTTCGCCGGGGCATTGGCCGCCGGCCTGACCGCGTGCGGCAACCAGCAGGAGGCGCCGACGATCACCTCGGGCGTCGTGACCCCACCCGCCGACCGCAGCGTCCCCGTGGTGGCCGGGCCCAACCCGGCCCGGACCTCGACGGCCTCGTCGACGACGAGCACGGCGGCCGACGACAAGCACTGCGGCGCGGCCAAGGGACCGGACGGCGCGCTGGAGGTGCACCTGGTGGACGGCGACGTCACCTGCGAGACGGCCATGTCGATCGCCAAGGAGTACAGCCCGCTGATCGCCACCGGCAAGCCCCAGACGGTGTCCGGCTGGAACTGCGGACCGTCGACGGCAGCCGGCGAACTGGCCCGCTGCACCAAGGGCGACCAGGTGTTCGCGTTCACCGTCGACTGACGACGTCAGCGGTCCCCGGCGCCCGCAGCAGCGGGGCCGGGGACCGTCGTCATCACTTCATCCCGGACAGCGGGAGCGTCGGCCCCCATCCCGAGCACGACGTGTTCCGATCCATCACCGGAATCCACTCGCCCGCTCGGCCCTTCGCGACGAGATCGTCCGTCGCGATCTCGGTCGGCAGGATCCCGAGATACAGCGCGTAGCTTCCGTCCGCGACGTTCTGCGTGGTGCACGCCGCGACCACGCGATAGTCGCCGGTGTACTCGAGGAAGTCCGCTCCCCGAGCCGGCACCAGCGGCTTGGTGAGGTTGATCTGTTCGGTGGAGAACGCCACGTCGCCGAAACTCCGAACCCGGCCGTCACCCAGCTGAGTCCATTGATACTTGTCGGTGAATATTCGCTTGTTCGCCAGATTCGCCGTGAGACCGACGAGTTCCCGCGGCGGCAGATCGTCGAGCGACGTCGCATAGACGCTCCCGTCGGGTACATCGGGAGCAAGCCTGGGCGTCGACGGCGGCCCGACGGTTCCGGCGACGTCGCCGCAGGCGGTCAGCGCAGCGACGGCGCCCACCACAACCAGCACCGAACAGTTTTTCGTGAAACGGTGACGCACAAGACCCTCCGACTCCGCCTGACAGCGTTGTCGGTCAGGCCCCTGGCACTGTAGGAGGAACTGACGCACAGGCGGGGAGCCGAAGGCGCCGGAATTCGTTGTTTTCGCAGGTAGATTCGTCGGACGCGAATTACGGTCCGTAATTCTCGCACCCGCCGACCTGCGGAAACGCCGACCTCCGACGACCCGCCCGCGCCTGGTGAACGCGGTCAGCCGAGAGCCTGCGCGACCCGTTCGAGGGCGGCGACGCGGCTGCCCTTCACCAGGACGGCATCGCCGTCACCGAGCTCGCCGAGCGCGGCCACCGCGCCGTCGACGCCGGCGGCGTGCAGCACGTCGTCGCCGTAGGCGGGTTCGTCGACCGCGATCACCGTGATGCCCAGCTCCCGCGCCTGCCGCGCGATCTCGCGGTGCGCCGCCGGTCCGTCGGGCCCGAGCTCGGCCATGGTGCCCAGCACCGCGAAGCGCCGCCGGGCCGCCAGCCGGGCGAGCGAGCCGAGTGCCGCGGCCATCGACGTCGGGTTCGCGTTGTAGGCGTCGTTGATGACGACGACGCCGGCGTCGGTGGTGCTCAGTTCCATCCGCAGCCCCGACAGCCGGGCGCCGGCCAGCCCGGCCGCAATCGCCTCCACCGGCACGCCGAGCCCGCCGCCGGCCGCGGCGGCCGCCAGCGCATTGGGCACCTGGTGCTCGCCGCGCGCCCCGAGCGCCACCGACGCCGAACCCCACGGGGTCAGCAGCCGGAAGGAGGCGCGGAGCTGATCGTCGAGCACCACATCCGCGGCCCGCACGTCGGCATCGGCGGCCAATCCGTAGCGCAGCACGCGGGCCTGGGTGCGCGAGGCCATGGCCGCGACCACCGGATGATCGGCGTTCAGCACGGCCAGGCCGTCGGACGGCAGCGCCTCCACCAGCTCGCCCTTCGCGCGGGCGACGTCCTCGAGCGAGCCGAACATCTCCAGGTGCACGCCCTCCACCCGGGTCAGCACGCCGACGGTGGGCGAGGCGATCTCGCAGAGCAGCGCGATGTGTCCCACCCCGCGCGCACCCATCTCCAGGACTACGGCCTCGGTGTCGTCGGGCGCGCCGAGCATGGTCAGCGGCAGACCGAGTTCGTTGTTGAACGACTTCTCGCTAGCCGCGGTGACGAAGGTGGTCTCCAGGACGCCGGCCAGCAGATCCTTGGTGGACGTCTTGCCGACCGAGCCGGTGACCCCGACCACCCGGTCGGGGAAGTGCCGCCGGGCCTCGCGGCCCAGATCGGCCAGCGCGACCGCGGTGTCGGCCACCTGAATCGCCGTGGCGCCGAGACCCGGATCGGGGGCGCGCTCGGTCAGATAGGCCGCCGCGCCGCCGGCCACCGCCGAGGCGATGAAGTCGTGGCCGTCGCGGGCGGCGACGATCGGCACGAACAGCATTCCGGGCGTCGCCGCCCGCGAATCGATACCGGCCTTATCGACCTGAACGTCGGGACCGTGGAGCGTGCCGCCGGTGGCGGCGGCGATCTGACTGGCGAGAAGGTGCACCCGCTGAACGCTACCCGCCGATCAGTATCCTGACGCCATGAGTTCTCCCCTCCTGCGGCTGGTCGTCCTCTACGGCGGGGTCTCCGCCGAGCACGACGTCTCGCGCATCTCGGCCGCCCATGTGCTGGCCGCGGCCGACGCCGCCAAGTACACGCTCGTTCCGGTCGGCATCGACAAGGACGGGACCTGGCATCGCAACGATGCCGCCGCCGCGGCCCTGGCCGTGGGCGACGAACTCGGCAACTCGCTGGCCATCGAGGGCCCCGAGGTGAATCCGATCGACGTTCTGACCCGGCCGGCCGACGTGGAGACGGTGGTGTTGCCGCTGCTGCACGGCCCGCACGGTGAGGACGGCACCGTCCAGGGCCTGCTCGAGCTGCTGAAGGTGCCGTACGTCGGCTGCGGCGTGCTCTCGTCGGCGCTGTGCATGGACAAGGGCATGGCCAAGGAGGTCGCCGAGCGCGCCGGTATCCCGCAGTGCCGGTGGATCACCATGCGCTACGGCGTCGACGATCCGGTGGAGGTGGCCGCCCGGGTGATCGACGAGCTCGGGCTCCCGGCGTTCGTGAAGCCGGCCAACATGGGCTCATCGGTGGGCGTCTCGCGCGCCGGATCGGCCGCCGAACTGGACGCCGCCATCGCGCTCGCATTGCGGTACGACGACGTCGTCGTGATCGAGGAGGCGGTGACCGCCCGGGAGATCGAGGTGGGGGTGCTGGGCAGCGGTGTGCCGGCCACCACCTTCCCCGGCGAGATCCGGCCGGGCAGCGACTTCTACGACTACCAGGACAAGTACATCACCGGTGCCGCGGAGCTGGTGATCCCCGCCGAACTGTCCGACGAGGCGATCGCGCAGGCGCGGGAGCTGGCAGCCCGCACCTTCACCGCGCTGCGCTGCGCCGGGATGGCCCGGGTCGACTTCTTCTACGAGGAAGACGGCCGCGGTTGGCTGCTCAACGAGGTCAACACGATTCCGGGCTTCACGCCCGCCTCGATGTACCCGAAGATGTGGGAGGCCACCGGCGTGAGCTACCCGGACCTGATCGACCGGTTGGTGGATCTGGCCCGCCGGGTGCACGGCCGCCGCAGCGGCTTCTCGATCGAGCACTGACCCGATCGTCGGCGCCGATACGGCCGTAACGGACATTCGCCGGCCTGCGATAGTGAGATAGGTCACCGGCCCGGCTCATCGGGCCGCGAGCGAAGGAGACCCGCCATGCCCGTCATCAACGCGCTCTCGAACGCATTCGCGCAGTTCCTGTTCGGCGCCCCCGAGCACGTCTGGATGGGCTATCTGGCCGAGGCCGGGCGCCTCCTCGGGCTACCCGTCTAACCGGCACCAACCCTCAACGGCCGGTCCACCGCATGGAAAAGGCCCCTACCTGCACATACAGGTAGGGGCCTCACGCGGTGGCGGAGGGATTTGAACCCCCGGTGCGGGGTTACCGCACACAGCATTTCGAGTGCTGCACCTTCGGCCGCTCGGACACGCCACCGCGGAGAACTGTACCCGAGGGCCTTCCCGGCGCGAAATCGCCAGGTCAGGTGCACCGATCAGTGACCGGTCAGCTTGTCCTTGAGCTCGTTGGCCTTCTCGGTGACGTTGCCGAGAACACCCTTGACCTGCTCGTTCTCAGCCAGATCGCCGACCTTCTCCTTGGCCGAGTCGATGACGCCCTTGACCTGCTCGTTGTCGACCAGCTCGCCCACCTTGTCCTTGACCTGGTCCGCGATTCCGCTCAGCTTGTCCGACAGCTCCGACATTGATGTCCCCTTCCTGGGTGCCTACGCGCGCGCCGAACGACGTCGCACGTCGTTCAATCTAGTCGTCGCCCCTGACACCTGTCGCCGGTTAGCGGCGGGCTGCGAAAAAGCGGGCCAGCAGCGCGGCGCAGTCGTCGGCCAGCACACCGCCCTGCACCTGCGGCCGGTGCAGCAGCCGCGGATCGCGCAGCAGGTCCCACTGAGAGCCGACCGCCCCGGTCTTGGGTTCCCAGGCGCCGAAGACGAGCGACGAGATCCGGGCCAGCCCGATCGCCCCGGCGCACATCGCGCACGGTTCCACCGTGACCACCAGCGTGCAGCCCTCCAGGCGCCAGCCGTCGCCGTGCCGGCGGGCGGCCTCGCGCAGCGCGAGGATCTCGGCGTGCGCGGTCGGGTCGCCGTCGGCCTCGCGGCGGTTGGCGGCGCGGGCCAGCTCGGCGCCGTCCGGACCGTAGATCACCGCGCCGATGGGCACGTCGCCGTCCGGGGCCTCGCGCGCGGCGTCCAGCGCGGCGCGCATCCGCTCGCGCGTCTGCGGAGCCACGAAGCCGGACGCCACGGCGGTCAGTGACCGAGGTCGTCGAGCACCTGCGCCAGCTCATCGGCGAAGCCGAGGCGAGCGGCGATCATGCCGAGCTGTTCATCGGCGTACAGGTCGGTGTCGCCGACGATGATGCTCATCACCGCGTCGGGCAAGCCCAGGTCGGCGAGCACCGACAGGTCGCCCTCCTCCCACGGGTCCACATCGTCCACGTCGTCGGGGTCCAGGTCCGGGACCTCCACGTTGAGGCGGTCCAGGACGTCGACGGCGATGTCGTAGTCGACGGCGGCCGTCGCATCCGAGAGCAGCAGCCGCGCACCGCTGGGCGCCGGACGCACGACGATGAAGAACTCGTCGTCCACGTCGAGCAGACCGAAGACCGCGCCAGCGGCCCGCAACTCCCGCAGCTGCCGCTCGGCATCGTCCAGACTGTCGAGCGCACCCGGCTTGAGGGTCTTGACCGTCCAGCCGGTGTCCTCGCGGATCACCGCCACCGCGTAGCCGTCGACCTCGACGTCGGATACGGATGCGTCAGCGGTGGCCATGTCCGCCACGGTAGCCGGTTTCGCACACTCCCCCAAGTCACTTCTCCCCCCGGATGTGCGACGCTGATCCGGTGGCTCAACTCGACGCACGACCGGTCTGCATCCTCGGTCTCGGCCTGATCGGCGGCTCCCTGCTGCGCACGCTCGCCGACGCCGGATCACCCGCCTACGGCTACAACCGTTCGGCCGCCACCGTCGCGGCTGCGGTCGCAGCCGGGTACGAGGCCGACAGCGACCTCACCGCGGTGCTCACCCGCGCCGCCGACGACGATGCGGTGATCGTGCTGGCGACCCCGGTGCCCGCGCTCGCCGCGATGGTCTGCGCCGTCGCCGAGCACGCACCGCGCTGTCTGGTCACCGACGTGGTGAGCGTGAAGGAGGAGGTGGCACGGGTCGTCGCCCGGCACCATCCCGGGGCCCGCTACGTCGGCGGTCATCCGATGGCCGGCACCGCCGAATCCGGGTGGGCGGCCACCGATCCGGCACTGTTCGACGGGGCCATGTGGATGGTCGGCACCGAGGACGGCACCGATCCGCAGGACTGGCTGGCCGTGGCGGCGCTCGCCCGGCGGGCCGGAGCCCTCGTGGTGCCGGCGGCCGCGGACGCGCACGACCGCGCCGTCGCCGCGATCTCGCACAACCCGCATCTGACCGCCGCGGTGACCGCGACGGTCGGTGCCGGGGAGAGCGAGCTGGCGTTGCGGCTGGCCGCGGGCAGTTTCCGGGACGGCACCCGGGTGGCCGGCACCGCGCCGGAGCTGCAGCAGGCGATGCTCGAAGGCAATGCGATCGCGTTGCTGAATACGCTGAGCGAGACCATCGACCGGCTCGTCGCCGCCCGCGACGCGCTGCGCGACCACGGCAGCGTCGAGGTGATCGTCAACGACGGGCACCGGGCGCGCCGCCGCTACGCGGAGCTCGTCGCCGCCGGACCGCAGCCCATCGAGGGCGTCACCGTGGGCGACGACGGCTGGGCCGCCGAACTGCGCCGGCAGGCGCACCTGGGCCGCGTCTGGATCTGAGGTCCTCGGCGGAGCGGACGCCGACGCGACACTAAATGCGGTCGGCGACGCCGGGGAACTCGGTGACCAGGCCGTTCTCGTCGACCACCAGGTCCCACTTGCCGCGCTGCGAGGTGAGAGTGGCCGCACCGCCCGCCGGGCCGAGGCCCTCGAAGGTGTACGACTTCTCCACCAGGTCGACGCTGCAGCTGGGCAGGCTCAGTTCCACCACGGGGACGTCGATCTTGGAGTAACCGCCGATCACGCCGTAGCGGCGCACCACCAGCGTCTTGAGGAACGGCGAATGCCACAGATCCACGGTGTCGGCGCCGCCGAAATCGCTGTGCACCACGCTGTCGGGCGTCTGCACCATCCAGCGGCCGTCCATGTCCCGGCTGATGTCGAGGGAGATCTCGCCGCTGGCCTTGAGCATCCGCACCGAGAGCCGGCGGGTCACCCCGCTCGCGGTGGTGACCAGTTCGTACGAGACCGAGTAGGCCTCGTGCTCGTCGGTGGCGGCGCTGATGATGCGGCCGTAGCCGCGGATGCGACCCCCGCTGATGTTCAGGCGGACCTGCTCGATGCGCTCGGCGTCGGCGCCGCGCCAGGTGAGCATGGTCTTGACATCGTTCGACGGTTCGGGCGTGATCACTCCCCTACGGTAGCGCCTGTCAGCCCTGACAGGTGAGCAACCGCAGCGCGCTATCGTCGTCGGCCAGCTCCCGGCTGGCGACCACCCGTCCGTCGACCGTGATCTTGCACGATCCGGCGACACCCCGCTGCAGCAGCGCGGTGACCCGAGCCGTCCCGTGCGTGGTCGCGGCCATCTTCCACGGTCCGCCACTGGTGACGGCCACCTGGGTGCGGCCGCCGTCGAGGTACATCAGGGTGGCACCACCGGTGGTGGTCACCTCGTAGACGGTCGGCGTGGCCGGCCCGGTGGGCTGCGCGGGAGTCGTGCGGCGCGGCACCGTGGGGCGGACGGTCGGCGGCACCGGGGCCGGGACCTCGCTGAGGTACGGATCGTCGGGCATGGTGGTCAGCACCGGATCGCGGCGCTGCGCGAGATCGTCGTCGCCCGACGACGAGACGAGCTTCAGCGCGCCGGCCATCAGCAGAACCAGCACCAGCACCGCGCCGAGACCGAGCAGGACGCGGTTGCCGGGGTCGCGGCGGGGCGGCTGCGGCGGCGCGGGAGGGACCGGCGGCGCCGGCGGTTCGACGGGCAGCGCCGCCGCCGGGTTCGCCGGCTCGTATCGGTAGCGCGGGGTGCCGTCGTCGGCGAAGCCGAGCGGCGGATAGGTCTGACCACGCGCGACCGGCGCCCGGTACGGCGGCGCGGGTCGCGGGGCACGAGTGGGCCGGGTCATGGGTCCATTGTGACCCAGGTCGGTGATCCACTCGAGGCCGCCACGACCCGGCCCACCGATCAGCCTCCGGGCTCGTACCCGATCGAAATCACCGTGGCCTCGCAACCGGGGAACATCTCCCGGAGATCCCGGTGGAGCTTCGGGCGGTCCCTCCGGATGTCGGCGATCGCCTCGGGATCCAGGTTCCGGCCGTCGATCACCTGGAGCCAGATGGTCGTATCTTCCGAGTACCCCGGAGTCGGACTGTGGTGAGTGCTCCCGCAGGTAGCCGTGATCATCTGGTCTGCCTCCGCCAATTCTCGCTCTCCCCATCTCGTGGCTCGACCACGAACGAGTAGTCACGATCGTCTGCCACCGCCGGCGAATAACCGAGTTCGGCGTACAGCTCGGCCACCGACATCCCCACCATGTCCTTCAGTGGCATGTCGGCGCTGTTGAGCACCGGACCACGGCGATCAGCCCGAGGACGGATATCGCGGTCTTCCACCGCCCTTGGCGGGCCATCACGCCGGCACAGCTTCGATCCCGACCGGGACATAGCAATCGTAGATTCGACTCCACTCGAAGGTTGCCGCCAACACGGTTGGCACCCCACCTATCAGCACCCGGCAGTGTCATAGCGTCTACGCAGTCAGCGGAACAGCGCTGCCGGACGAGCGCAGACTCCGCCAAGAAGCTGTTGCCATCAAGAACAGACATCATCCCCAGCATCTATTTGATCTACCATGAGCACTAGATCAAATAGATGGGCCATCTAGAGCTCTAATCAATGCGAAGGCGAGAGGAGACCAGATGTCATACCGGACGTTGAAGTCGATCTTTCACCAGCGAGACCGCGTCGGCGCCGATGCAGAGGAACGCGCCAGACGGGAGTCGCCCGCCGCACTGCACTGGCCCCTGACGGTCAACGACAGTCCGATGTTCGCACTGATGACACCGGAGGTCACGGTGCTGATCGAGCGGATCATGGGCTACGAGCCGAAGATCCGGGCCGAGTGGACGGAACTCCCGGGCAGCGCGCGCGAACACTACCTGCATCGCATGGTGATCGATGAAATTCAGGCGACGAATGAGATCGAGCAGGTCCGCTCGACCCGGAAGGAGATCAGCGAGGCCATCCAGGCGGTCCAAGCCGAACACCCCTCGACGAAGAAGCGATTCACGGAGATGGCGCGGCTCTACCTCGACATCGGCAAGGACGATGCGCGGGTTCCCCAAACACTCGACGACATCCGGACCATCTACGACGCCGTGACGCGGGGCGAGATTCGTGACGAAGATCTACCCGACGGACTGCGGTTCCGACGCGGTCCGGTGTCCATCGAGTCGGGGACCAAGATCGTGCACACGGGCGTTGTTCCCGAGTCGGCGATCGAGGAGTCGCTGACTCTCATGCTGGGCCAGAGCCGCGACGACTCGATCCCCTGGCTGATCCGCGCAGTCGTCGCGCACTTCATCTTCGAATTCACCCACCCGTTCTATGACGGCAACGGGCGAACCGGCCGATACCTTCTCGCGCTGGATCTCCGCCAGGTGCTCGCCCCGTATGCGAGCCTGGCCTTGTCCGCGACCGTCGCCGACAACAAGGATCGCTACTACCGTGCATTCGCGGATGCCGAGAACCCGTTGAACCGCGGCGACCTGACGCCCTTCCTGGTCGACATGCTGGAGATCGTCGCCGAGGCACAGCACCGCCTACTGCTCGACCTGTCCGATCTGCGACGGAAGATCGAGACGCTTGCGGCGCGGATTCGTGATCTGGTCGAGGACACCCAGTTCCCACTGAACGTGGGGCTCGACGGCGACGCAGCGCCCCCGGTTGATCGCGACGACATCGCAAGCGTCCTGTTCACACTGGGCCAGGCCCGCTACTTCGATGCGAATCGCGCCCTCAAACTGAGCACCCTGACCAATGCAGTCGGTCGCTCCACTCAGTTCGTCCGCCCACGACTGCAGCGCCTCGCCGACGCCGGCATCATCGAGACGGTGACGAAGAAGCCGCTGCGCTTCCAGCTCACCGCCCGGGGGATCGCGCTCCTCGAACTGGACACCGAGTAACGATTCCGGTGGGTTTCCGGTGGGTGATGGGATGCAGAAGAAGGCCCCTCCACCATCGGTGCTGGTGGAGGGGCCTTCTGAGTGCGCCCGTAGGGATTCGAACCCCAAACCTTCTGATCCGTAGTCAGATGCTCTA
>CAZEOP010000107.1:8443-10817 GCA_964513715.1 uncultured Gordonia sp. | reverse complement strand
TCTACCGAGCACCCACACCCGCAGCGGCTTGACGAACCCCATAGGGACACCCCCCTGCGCAGCCGTCACACCCGCCGGTCCGGCCCCGAAGTGAACACCCGGTCTGCCAGAATGGCTGACATGACCGAATACCGGATCGAAGACCTGGCGCGCGCCGCCGGAACGACGGTCCGCAATGTGCGCGGCTATCAGGACCGCGGCCTGATCCCCAAGCCCACGCGCCGGGGGCGTATCGCGATCTACACCGAACAGCATCTGGGCCGACTCAAGGTGATCGGCGATCTGCTGGCGCGCGGCTTCACCATGACGCACATCAACGAGTTCATCTCCGGACTGCAGCGCGGCGACGATCTGGTGGAGGTACTCGGACTGAAAGGCCTGCTCTCCGAACCGATTCAGCGCACGCCCACCGACAAGGTGAAGGCGGAGGTGCTGCACCAGAAGCTGGGCACCGACGATCCGGCACTGCTGTCCCGGATTCAGAGCTTCGGATTGATCGAGCCGATCGAGGGCAACGCCGCGGCCGACTACCTGATCGCCGACACCGAGACTCTCGACGCCTACGAGTCGCTCATCGAGATCGGCATCCCGCTCGCCTACATCCTGGATCTGCACACCCGGCTCGACGCCGACCTGGACCGGGCCGCCCACACCCTGATCAGCGGCGGCCGATCGGCGATCATCGAGGGCCGCTTCGACGGCTGGATCCCGGAGAGCGACGAGGAGTCCGACTGGGCGTTGCACTTCGTGCGCCAGCTGCGCCACACCGGTCGGGTGACCGCGCACAACAGCCTCAACCGTGCCCTCGACCGCGAACTCACCCGCCAGCTCGACGACTACCTGTCCATCGCCCGCGCCCGCCGCCACACCGGGGCGACCACCGAGACCATCGACGACGAGCCCGCCGCCGTGAACGCTCCGGCCGCTGCGCCAACCTCACGGTAATCCTGCCGGGCAGCGCCGCCCGGACCTAGTCTTGCCGGATGAAGCGCTTGTTCGTCGTCCTGCTGGGCGCCCTCGCCCTGGTGATCCCGACCGCGTGCAGCGGTTCCACCGCAACCTCGCTGTCGAACGGCCTCGCGCCGATCCCGCCCGCGTACACGCCGGTCGTGGTGACACAGTTGGGCGTTCCGACGTTCCCGGTCAAGGGCACCGACGGCAAGTACCACCTCGCCTACGACCTCCAGCTGACGAACGCGTCCCGACTGCCGGCGAATCTGGAGCGCATCGAGGTGGTCGACGCCCGTCAGCACGACAAGGTGTTGGCCACCCTCGCTGGCGGACAACTGGTGGATCCGGCGTGCGACTACGGCGACTGCAACCGGCTGCGCAATCTGCCGTCGCGGCCGGCCACCTCCACTGTGATTCCGCCGCAGGAGGCACGCGCAGTGCTGGTCGGCGTGGAACTCGATTCGCTCGACGACGCCCCCACCGCGGTGGTGCATCGCCTGTCCCTGACCGGCGCCGCCAATCCGGGCGCCGCCGAGCCGACCCCCCTGAACTATCTGGCCGGACCGGTCGACGTCTCCGCGGGTTCGCCGCGGGTCATCGCCCCGCCGGTGACCGGCACCAACTGGGTCGCGATGAACGGCTGCTGCGGTATCGGTACCGCACACGTCTCGGCGCTGGCTCCGCTGAGCGGTGTGCTGGCCAACACCCAGCGCTTCGCGATCGACTGGATGCGAACCAACGACGAGGGCGAGTTCGTCAGCGGCGATGCGACGCGCAACGAAAGCTACGCCGGCTACGGCCAGGAGGTGCGGGCCGTGGCCGACGGCGTCATCGGCTCGGTGCTCGACGAGCTGGAACCCAATACTCCCGGACAGCTCCCGGCCGCCGATCCGGAGAAGGTCAAAACGCTGACCGTGGAGAACGTCGACGGCAATCACGTCATCCAGGACCTCGGCGACGGCGTCTGGGCCGGCTATGCGCACCTGCAGAAGGGCTCGCTGCGGGTGAAGCCGGGCGATCGGGTCAAGACCGGGCAGGTGATCGGCCTGCTGGGCAACACCGGCAACTCCAGTGCCCCGCACCTGCACTTCCAGCTGATGAGCGGCCCGAGCCTGATCGGCTCCGACGGCATCCCCTATGTGATCAACGGCTTCGGCTACGCCGGCACCGTGGCGCCGCAGGAAGTGGAGGCGATGGACGACTATGCGCGCGGCCGCTTCTTCGCCGGCCATCTGACGACCCCGCAGCCCCGCACCGACGAGTTCCCCCTCAACGGCGCCATCATCGACTTCCCCTGAGACCACCCCGCCACGCCACTCGGCCGACCTCCAGGCCCGCCACCCGAGCCCCCAGCTCAACCGGCCAACTTCAAGCCCGCCACCCGAACCCCCAGCTCAACCAGCCAACTTCAAGCCCGCCACCC
>CAZEOP010000107.1:0-8343 GCA_964513715.1 uncultured Gordonia sp. | reverse complement strand
AGCCCCCGCCACTTCAGGGCCGACTTCAGTGCCGACTTCAAGCCCGCCGGTTGAGCCGGGGCGGAACGCAGTGACGCCCCGAGTCGAAACCACCCTCCCCAGACTGCCAGGGAAGCCGTCAGAACATCAGCGCCAGTAGCCGTTGGCGGCGGCGACGGTCTGAAAGTTCAGGGCCACCACCTGCGAGCCGGCGATCAGCGCCTCGGCATCCTCGGCGTACTCCGGGCGCAGCTTGTGCAGGATCTCCGGGTTCGGCTGGGTGTACTTGACCCCGCGACGGCTGAGCGTGATGGCGAGCTCGAAACCCTCCTGCGGGGTGTTGGTGATGAGGCTGGTGAGCCAGGTGTCAGACATGTCGTGTCCTTCCGAACGCGTGAGCCGAAGAAGTCCGCGCCCGATATTTAGCGCAGGATTTGTTCAGTTTATCCCCCCGGTGTCGGCGGCCGGACGAGGCGGCTCCCGGTCGGGCTCGACGCCACCGCCCGGGACCCGCGCGACCCGGCGGTAGGGTGACCCGCATGGGACCGCCCGAACACGACGAACCGGCACCTCCGGCCACCGGTTTCGTCGCCGCCGGGCGATGCCGCCGCACCGTCGTCGCGCACGGACCGGGTGCGCTCACCCTCCTGTGGCTCGCCGGCCTCACACTGCTCGCGTTCTCGATCGGGCTCGCGGTCACCATCGGCCCGTCCGGGCTGGGCCTGTCCGACGTGGTCGATTCGGTGGCCCATCACCTGTTCGGCCGGCCGTCGTCGCTGTCTCGCATCGACGAGGGCATCATCTGGCAGCTGCGGCTGCCGCAGTCGCTGCTGGCCGCCGCGTGCGGGGCCGGGCTGGCGGTGTGCGGCGGCATCCTGCAGTCGCTGCTCCGCAATCCGCTGGCCGACCCGTTCGTCCTCGGCATCTCCTCGGGCGCCTCGGTGGGCGCGGTGTCGGTGATCCTGCTGGGGCTCGGCGCCGGCGTGATCGGCATGGCCAGCGGCGCCTTCGCCGGGGCACTGGTCGCCTTCGTCATCGTGCTGACGCTGGCCCGGCTGGCCGGGGGCACCACCGACCGCGTGGTGCTCGCCGGTGTCGCGGTGACGCAGCTGTTCTCGGCGATCACCTCGTTCATCGTCTACACCTCGGCCAACCCCGAGCAGACCCGCGGCGTGCTGTTCTGGCTGCTCGGCTCGCTGTCCGCCCCGAGTTGGACGCAGGTGGCGGTGTGCGGAATCGTCGTGACGGCCGGGCTGGTGGTCTGCCTGCTGCTGGCCGGGGCCCTCGACGCCTTCACCTTCGGCAACGATGCGGCGGCCTCGCTGGGCATCGACGTGGCGCGGGTGCGACTGCTGCTTCTGTGCATCACCGCACTCATCACCGCCGTGGTGGTGAGCGTGTCCGGGGCGATCGGCTTCGTGGGCCTGGTGCTGCCGCACGTCGCCCGGATGATCGTCGGTGTCCGCCACCGGGTGATGATGCCGACGCTCGCGCTGGTCGGCGCCATCTTCCTGGTGTGGGCGGATGTGGCCGCGCGCATGCTGATCGCGCCGCAGGAGCTGCCGATCGGCGTGGTCACCGCGATCATCGGCGTGCCCGCGTTCGCGGCGATCCTGGTCCGGCAGGGGCGACGATGATCCTGCGCGCCGAGGGCGCCGGCTGGGACGTGGCCGGCCGGACCATCCTGTCGCACGTCGACGTGAGCGTGGCCGGCGGCGAGATCGTCGGGCTGATCGGCCCCAACGGCGCGGGCAAGTCGACGCTGCTGCGGATGCTGGCGGGTCTGCTGCGGCCGACGCGCGGCCGGATCCTGCTCGACGGCGCCGATCTGTCCACGCTGAATCGGCGCAGTATCGCCCAGCGGCTGGCCTTCGTCGAACAGGCCGCGACCAGCGACCAGGATCCGACGGTCGCCGATGTGCTGGAACTGGGCCGGACGCCGCACCGCCGGCTCTGGGCGTCGTCCTCGCGGCGGGACCGGGAGATCGTCGAACGCATCGCATACGAGACCGATCTGGCCGGGCTGCTCGGTGCCCGCTATTCGACGCTGTCCGGCGGCGAGCGTCAGCGCGTTCAGATCGCGCGCGGCTTCGTGCAGGAGCCGGAACTGCTGCTCCTGGACGAGCCGACCAATCACCTCGACATCAAGTACCAGCTGGGTCTGCTCGACCTGGTGACCCGGCACGTCCGGCAGACCGCGGCCGCCGCCGTGATCGCCGTGCACGACCTCAATCTCGCGGCCATGTACTGCGACCGCATCGTGGTGCTGTCCGACGACGGCGTCGTGAGCGAGGGGTCGCCGGAGGCCACGATCACCGAGCAGATGATGTCCGAGGTCTTCGACGTCGACGCCCGCGTCGGGCAGGACGACGGCGTGTGGGTCCGCCTGCGCCCGGCCCACGACGCACCTCCACCCGTCAGCGGCGCGTGACCGGTCTGCCGCTAGTCACCGGCTGAGTCCTTGACTTAGGAGTCCTGATATTCGCCGGCTGAGCCGGTGAGGAGCGCAGCGACGAACCGTGTCGAAGCCACCCCCAGGATCAGTCACCCGACCCGCGCAGCCCGTAGACGACGTAATCGTCGAACAGCTGCCACACGGTGCCGTGCTCGGCGAAGCCGGCCTGCCCCAGCAGCGCCAGCTGGAAGGGCAGATCGGTCGGCGGGGGCGCGGGGCGATCGGCGAATCGTCGTTCCCGCTCCTCGGCGTGCATCCCCAGCTGCGGGTGCGCCGTCGCCGCGGACCACCAGGCGTCCCATTCGTCGGCGCCCGCCGCGAAGGACCTCTCCTGGGTGGCGGCATCGTGCCGGGCGGCCCAGTCGTGGACGGCGCCGGCGTGCGGGGAGAACCGGAAGTGGTCGCCGTTGAGGAAGATCCCGCCGGGTGCCAGCGCATCGTGGATCTGCCCGTACAGCCCGACCAGGTGGTCCGGTCCGAACCAGTGCAGCGCCGTGGTCGAGACCATCGCGTGGATCGGTCCGCCGGCCGCCGCACGGACCGCGTCGGGCCAGTCGGCATCGAGCAGGTCCAGGTCGAGCAGCGTTGCGCGGGGATCGTCGACGGTCAGCCGGGCCAGGCTCAGCAGAACCGGATCGAGGTCGACGGCGATCACCGTCGCCTGCGGGAAACGCTCCAGCAGGCGCTGGGTCAGTGAGCCGGGCCCGCAGGCCAGGTCCACGACGGTGAACGGCCCGTCCACCGACAGCGCCAGGGCGTCGAGCAGCGCGGTGAACCGGCCCTCACGCTCGGCGATGTAGGCGGCTTGCTGGGCGTCCCAGCGCCGGACCAGTTCCGCGGGGTCGGTCGCACCGGTGCCGGTCACTGGGCGACGCCGAGGTCGCGCAGCCCCGCGGCCACCTGCTCGATGGCGGTGACGTTTCGGATGGACGGGTCCATCGAGGTGCCGTCGATGATGATGTAGCGCTTGTTGCGCACGGCCGTCATATTGCGGGTGGCCGGATTGGACTCGAGGTAGTCGATCTTGGCCTGCGCCGAGTCGCCGTCCTCGCCGCGCGACAGATCGCCGAGGACCAGGACGTCGGGGTCGCGGGCGATGATCGACTCCCAGCCGATCTCCGGCCACAGCTGCTTGTTGTCGTCGAAGGCGTTGCGGGCGCCGACCGCCTCGGTGATGATCCCCGGCGCGCCGCAGCAGCCGGCGATGTACGGGGTCTTGGTGCCCGAGTACCACCAGGCCAGGCTGACGTCGCCGGCGTTCAGGCCGTCCGCGGCGGTCGTCGAACGGGTCTTGAGGTCGTCGACCAGCTCGGCGCCCCGGTCCTGGATGCCGAAGAGCGTGGAGACCTCCCCGATCTCGGTGTAGAGGTCGTCCAGCGAGAGGCGGCGATCCTGCTCGGCGTCCTGCCCGCCGCATTCGCTCATCGACTGGTAGGTGGGGATGCCCAGGTCGGTGAAGCGCTGCCGCGGCGCAATGCCCTCGCCGGTGAAGGTGTAATCGAAGGTCGCGTAGACCAGGTCGGGGTCGCGGCCGAGCACGGATTCGAGCGAGGTGAATTCGGTGTCGAACTTCTTCACCTTCGCCGCCTCAGCCTGGAGCTCGGGGAGCACGGGGGTGTCGGCGAACGACATCCCGGCCATCCGGTCGGCCAGACCCAGGGTGAGCAGCAGCTCGGAGGCCGGCTGGTTGATCGCGACGGCGCGCTGAATCGGCTGGTCGATGTCGACCCGGACACCACAGTTCTCGAGGCTGGCGATGGAACCGGTGTGCGCCGGTTCGGCGGAGCTTCCGCACGCCACCAGGCCGGTGGCGGTGACCGCGGCGAGGCCGAGGAGAAGCGTTCGACGGCCGGCGCGCGACGGGTGAGCCGGGGCGTCGCCGGAACGACGGAGAACGGGGGCAAGGGGGTTTGCACGCATGAGCTGCACTTCCTCCGACCTCCTCGCGCGGAGGTCAACGAGTCTCACCGCACACGGGCGCGGTCCAGCGGGTCGTCGGGCTCGGGCCGCGAGGCCCACACCGTTGCGCGTCAGCACCGGATTCTCACCGGTTTGCACCCGGCCCCGGGGACGGGGCGATCTGGTGGCTCGAACCTAGCAGTTCAATCGGACCGTCGTCGGACCCGGCCGCTGTCGGGTTACGACGGATTGTGCCGATTGAGATAGGTGGCGAGCCACGACACGTCGGCCCGGGCCACCAGGCGCAGACCGTCCTCGTTGAACAGCTTCATCTCTTCCATGACGTCGGCGACCGTGTACTCGGGACGTCCGCCGGCGCCCGCGACGAGCACAAACTCGGGGTCGTTCCAGTCGACCTCGTCCGGGTCGGCTCGACGCCGGTAGTCGTCAGGATTCGTCATCGGGACTCCGGCGGTTACCTCGGCCGCGGCGGCCGGATTCCCCACGCACTGCTCTTACCGTCATCGAGGATGAAGCCCGCACCCAGGTCGGCCGTCTCGCACTGAACACCCCCGACCGGGATAGTCGTGCAGACGAACTCGCCGTTCGAGAGCGACCTGCCTTCCGGAAGCTCTTTCAGCAGATCGTCGATGGCGAATTCCTCACCCGATTCCAGGAAGATCGCCCCTTCTGCGGCCACTTCTGCGCCGACCATCGGTGGGCCGACGAGCGTCACCATCCCCATGCAGGCCGCAGCGTCTCGCGACATCACACATCGACGCTTACCCCCGGCGACCGAGAATCGATATTCGGTATCGCTGCCGCTTGTGCGGTAGTCGTCGCCGTTCACAGGCGGCCCCGGCTCGAATCGGTCGGACGGCGGTGAGGCCTTCTTCGATGCCGAAACCTGGGATGCCGTGGCTGATCCGGGAGTCGACCCGGTCAGATCCGGCGCAGCCGGCTCCCGAGCGGAATTCGTGCAACCGGCGATGACCAGGACCGCCGCGACGCCCGTAAGACATCTCATTGTGCGTCGCGGCGGGCATCTCTCCGTTGGAGATCGCACGTCTCGCGGGCCATCCGAAGGTGACCACCACACTTAGCGTCTACGCACACCTCTTCGAGGACGACCACACCGACGCAATGAACGCCTTTGGCGGCTATGTCCGAGCCGCCTCGACTCGGCGAAAGCGTGGTGCGACTCAGGATCTAACCTCAACTGCGCTATTGTCGCAGCGTGATGGATCTTGGAAGCGGGTGGAGCGCACTGCTTGGCGCGCTCATCGGCGGAGGCGCTTCCTACACTGGCAATTGGTTGTCATTGCGATATGCGGAGAGGAACGCAAGAGATAGTCGCAAGAACGACCTCAGTGATCGCCGTTTCGCAATCCATCAGAATATGGTCGCTGCCGCATTCGGATTCTCACATACTGCAGATATCTACATGATGCTAATTCTCGCCATTCATCCGTCAAGCAGTGTCTCCGACGACCTCGAACCGCATGACTTAGTGATGCACAACGAGGAAGATGTCGTCCGGGACTTCTTCGCCGCCGCTCGGCAGTTCAACGAAAGGTTGGCGTTGGCGCTAATTGCTGGGCCGAGTCCACTTACCTCACAGCTTAGAACGCTTAGTAGCGTGACCGAACTCTATCGGATTGGACTCTTGGCCTGGATGGCGAACGGAGAGAGGCCAATGCAATTCTACGCCACACGTCGGGAATTCCTGGGAGAGTACAGTCGATATGTGGATTTAGCTCAAGAGCATTTAGAGTTGGCGAGATAGTATATCCCACAGCGTTCTAAGATGTAGAGGTTAACACGTCGAGGATAGGCATGAGCCACGGATCGCCACCCTTGATCGGAGACACAAGTAGCCACACTATAAACTGCGCAGACGCGACCGCCGGAACTAGAATGATGAGTCCCACGGCAATCTGCACCGCACCCTCTCCCGAATCCTTTGTTGCCGCCTGTCGAAGATGCTTGAACCCCCACCACCAGGCGATACAGAACAGTACCGCTACCCCTAAGAATATAGTCCAGGTAAGACTCCAATGCCCACCAAAATGAAATTGATTGAGGTGGGCCATCTTGTTGTATAGACCCATCAACATAGAGTCGACCCAGTCCATCCCAAGATCGACATATTTCCGATGCGTTAGTTGATACCATAAGGATTGGATCACCTGACACAGCATCACGAACAGTACCAGAAGAAGCGGCAACCGCGCCAAGAAAGAAAGCCAGACTTTTTCGCCTTCCTGGCCGAGTGGGTCTCGGTCGAATGATAGTACCAGTATTCCAAATACACAAGCGGCGAGCGTGACGGAAAGTGTGACGGAACCTACGAGATAACCTATCGAAGCCAGTGCGCTGCCGCCGTGATGGGATAGAAGATTCGGCCACAGCGTTGCACTAAATCTTACGAAGAGGAACGTAAGCAGCGCAAGGATAATCGCGGCAATCACATTCTCTGCCACTCGTTTCGCAGAGTCCTTCATCGCGGCGACCTTTCTGTGCCGAACCAGCAGATGAACTATATACGGGGCCGGACCAGCAGATCACGGTCCGGTCATATGCGGCGGGTCCTTCGCCATCGATTCGCTAGCTGTGATGTTCAGGGAGGTTGTCCCGATCGTCAGGTGAATTCTCCTGGCAAGTGAAGGTCTCCGGTTGTGAAGTAGAGCTGTTCAAGGAACTGCTTCGACAACCAGGAGACCTTCGTGTCCCACGCTAACGCAACACTGACCCCTCGTACCCGTTTGCGGCTGGCCCGACTCATCGTCGACGACGGCTGGACTTACTCGGCAGCGGCGAAGATGTTCATGGTCTCGCCCCGGACCGCAGCGAAATGGGCTGATCGCTACCGCGGCGAAGGACCGGCAGGGATGGCCGATCGCAGTTCACGTCCACACTCCAGTCCTCACCGCACACCGCCGGAGAAGGTACGGGCGATCATCAAGCTCCGATGGCGCCAACGCCTGGGGCCGGTCCAGATCAGTTCCCGGACCGGGGTACCGGCCTCGACCGTGCACGCGGTCCTGGTCCGCTGCCGAGTCAACTGCATCTCACGCATCGACCGCGTCACCGGTGAACCCCTGCGCCGATACGAACACGACCACCCCGGATCGCTGATCCACGTCGACGTCACCAAATTCGGCAACATCCCCGACGGCGGCGGCCACCGATTCCTCAGCCGCCGAACGCAACAACGCCCAGCCCGGCTGGCTCCACTTCTACAATCACCACCGCGCCCACTCAGCCATCGGAGGCCGACCACCAGTCAGCAGACTGAACAACCTCCCTGGACATCACAACTAGCCGAGACAGACCTGGACCCGCGTGCGTACCGCGCCGGGGTGTTGCCGGGGTGGGGGACGGTAGAAATCGCTGTGACCTGCGCGAAAGACGATCTAAGTGCGGAAACTGTGGAGCCGATGACGGGAATCGAACCCGCACTCTCAGCTTGGGAAGCTGATGTTCTACCACTAAACTACATCGGCACTGCCGGGATCCGGGACGCTCCGAACCTCGCGCAACACACCCTAGCAAACCGCGCCGGGCACCTTCCGCGACCAGCCGAACCCGCCGCCGGCCACGGTCCGATAGCCTGAAGGTCGTGCTGCTCTCCGATCGCGACATCCGCGCCGAACTCGCCGGCGGGCGTCTGGGGCTCGATCCCTTCGACGCCGCCCTGGTGCAGCCCTCCAGCATCGACGTCCGGCTCGACAGCCTGTTCCGCGTCTTCAACAACACGCGCTACACGCACATCGACCCGGCTCAGCGCCAGGACGAGTTGACCACCCTCGTCGAACCGGCCGCCGGTGAACCCTTCGTGTTGCACCCGGGCGAGTTCGTGCTCGGCTCCACCCTCGAGGTGTGCACCCTGCCCGACGACCTCGCCGGCCGGCTCGAGGGCAAGTCGTCGCTCGGCCGCCTCGGTCTGCTGACTCATTCCACCGCGGGCTTCATCGACCCGGGCTTCTCCGGCCACATCACACTGGAGC
>CAZEOP010000106.1:0-10850 GCA_964513715.1 uncultured Gordonia sp. | reverse complement strand
CGCCCCCTGGGGCCGGATGTGGAGCCTGCTGACCTCGGCCTCGGCGATGTCGGCGCTGGGTCTCTCGCTGGCGGCGGCGACCCTGGCCACGCTGCTGGCGATGATCCTGGGCATTCCGGTCGCCGCGGTCCTGGCGTCGGGGGCCATCCGGCCGACGCGCCTGGTGCGGCTGCTGGTGATCGTGCCGATGGTGATGCCGCCGGTGGTGATCGGCACCGCGCTGCTGACGCTGCTCGGTCGGCGCGGTCTGCTCGGGCGGTATCTGGACTCCTGGTTCGACTGGACGCCCACCTATTCGTTCGCCGCGGTGGTGATCGCCCAGCTGGTCGTCGCGATGCCGTTCCTGGTGGTCAGCGTGGAGGCGGCGCTGCGCAGCCGCAACATCGACGCCGAGGAGGCCGCCTACACCCTGGGGGCGGGCCGGCTCACCACCTTCCGGCGGGTCACGGTCCCGGAGATCCGCGGCGGCATCGCCGCCGGTGCGGTGATGTGCTTCGCCCGGGCGCTCGGCGAGTTCGGCGCCACGGTGACCTTCGCCGGCAACGTCGAGGGCAAGACGCAGACCATGCCGCTGGCCATCTTCCTGGCGCTTCAGCGCGACGACGAGGCCGCCATCGCGATGGCCGTGGGCCTGGTGGCGCTCAGCGTGGTGGTGCTGATCGGCATGCGCGGCCGCTGGCTTCCGGCGCTGAGCAATCCGTCCTGATCCTCGCGGGCCCGGTGGTTCACAACGAGCACCGCCGCGCTGAGAGAACCTCATTACCTGCGGGGAACCGCGGCGGGAAGGCCCGGAAACGTCGCCTCGGCATGCTCACTGGCACACCGGCGTATCAGCCGGACGACAGGAGCGAGGAGAAGCCATGGTGCACAAGCGATCTCGGACCATCACGCACTGGGATCCGGAGGACGTCGCCGCGTGGGAGGGCGGCGGGAAGTACGTCGCCCGGCGGAACCTGATCTGGTCGGTCGTCGCCGAACACGTCGGCTTCTCAGTGTGGTCGCTGTGGTCGGTGATGGTGCTGTTCATGCCCGCGGATGTCTACGGCATCAGCCTGGGTGACAAGTTCCTGATCGGTGCGGTCGCCACCGGCACCGGCGCGCTGCTGCGCTTCCCGTACACCATGGCCACCACCCGCTTCGGCGGCCGCAACTGGACGGTCTTCTCCGCCTTCGTGCTGATCGTCCCGGTCGCCGCCACCATCGTGTTGCTGGCCAATCCCGGGCAGCCGCTGTGGATGTACCTGGTGTGTGCGGCGCTGACCGGCCTGGGCGGCGGCAACTTCGCGTCGTCGATGACCAACATCAATGCCTTCTACCCGCAACGCCTCAAGGGCTGGGCCCTGGGCCTCAATGCCGGCGGCGGCAACCTCGGAGTGCCCGCCGTGCAGCTGCTCGGTCTGCTCACCATCGCCTGGGCCGGCAACCGCCAGCCGTACTGGGTGTGCGCCTTCTACCTGGTGGCACTGGTGGTCGCCGGGATCGGCGCCGCGCTGTACATGGACAACCTGGAGGGCCCGGGCGTCGACCTGGCCGCCATGCGCGCCGCCGTCGTCAACCGGCACACCTGGACCATCTCGCTGCTCTACATCGGCACCTTCGGTTCGTTCATCGGCTTCTCCTTCGCCTTCGGCCAGATGCTGGCGCTGAGTTTCCGCGAACAGGGTCAGTCGGTGGCCGAGGCCTCGCTGCACGCCGCGCAGATCGCCTTCCTCGGTCCATTGCTCGGCTCGATCAGCCGGGTGTACGGCGGCCGGCTCGCCGACCGCTTCGGCGGCAGCGCGGTGACCCTCGCGGTCTTCGTCGGCATGTTCGGCGGCGCCGCCGTGCTGATCGCCGGCGGTGACTCGATCGCCGTGTGCGCGGTGGGTTTCGTCCTGCTGTTTGTGCTGTCCGGGATGGGCAACGGCTCGGTCTACAAGATCATCCCGTCGGTGTTCGACGCCGCGTCCCGTTCGCTGCCGCTGGACGAGGCCGGGCGCGCCGCCTACTCGCGGTCGATGGCCGGTGCGGTGATCGGGATCGCGGGCGCGGTGGGCGGTCTCGGCGGTGTCGGCATCAATCTGGTGCTGCGCCAGTCCTTCTCGGCTACCGGCGCCGCGACGTGGGCGTTCATCGTCTTCGCCGGCTATTACGCGGTGGCCGCGGTGATCACCTGGCGCGGCTACCTGGCGGTGCCGCGCACCCGGTCGGCGCCGGCTCCGGCCGCCGTCGGCCTCGCCGATCCGGTGCCGTCTGCGAAAATGGGCGCATGACTGATTCGCCCGGGGGCGAGCTGACCGGATTCACGGTGGCCGTCACCGCCGCCCGCCGCGCGCAGGAGTTCGAGACGCTCCTGGCGCGGCGTGGCGCTGCGGTCCGGAGTGCCGCGGCCATCGCGATGGTCCCGCTGCACGACGACCAGACGCTGCGCCGGGTGACCGACGAGCTGGTGGCCGACCCGCCGGACGTGCTGATCGCGACCACCGCCATCGGCTTCCGCGGCTGGATCGAGGCCGCCGACGGCTGGGGCCGCGCCGACGACCTGCTCGACGTGCTGCGCGGCGCCCGGCTGATCTCCCGCGGCCCCAAGCCCACCGGTGCGCTGCGTGCGGCCGGGCTGCGCGAGGAGTGGTCGCCGGCCTCGGAGTCGACGGCCGAGGTGCTCGAACATCTGCGCTCCGGACGACTGGGTGGGGAACGGCTGGACGGCCTGCGCGTCGCGGTGCAGCTGCACGGGGCCTCGGACGACTGGGATCCCAACCCCGGCTTCCTGTCCGGGCTCGCCGAGCTCGGCGCCGAGGTGATCGAGGTGCCGGTCTACCGATGGAAGAGTCCCGACGATCCGGCTGCGCTCGACGCGCTGATCGGCGAGATCGTCACCGGCGGCGTGGACGCCGTGACCTTCACCTCGGCGCCGGCCGTCGCCTCGGTCCTGATGCGGGCCGCCGAACTGGGCCTGGAGGCCTCGCTGCACGCGGCGGTGACCGGCCGGGTCGTCGTCTACTGCGTGGGCCCGGTGACCGCGGCGCCGCTGGACCGGCTCGGGGTGCCGAGCGTGGCGCCGGACCGGATGCGCCTGGGCGCGCTCGCCCGGCTGGTCGCCGACGATCTGCCGCAGCGCCGCCCCGAGCTGAGCGTGGCCGGCCATCGTCTCGGCGTCCGGGCCCGGGCCGCGGTGGTCGACGGCCAACTGCGCGAGGTCTCCGCCACCGGCATGGCGCTGCTCAAGGCGCTGGCCGATCGACCCGGTGAGGTCCGCTCCCGCGAGGAGCTGCTGGCCCTGCTGCCCGCCGCGGGCGACGACCCGCACGCGGTGGAGGTGGCCATCGGCCGGCTCCGCACCGCCCTGGGCGTGCGCGAGCTGATCGCGACGGTCGTGAAGCGCGGCTATCGCCTCGCGGTGTAGGCGCTGGGAGAGTCTGCGACCGCCCGGGCGCCGAGGACGCGGCGGCAGGTGAGGTCGACGACGCGCGGGTGCACGCCCAGCGGGGCCGCGACGACGTCGGCCCCGGATTCGGCGAGGCGGCGCGCGAACAGGCCGTCGGCCAGCAGGAACGAGGCCACCGACACGCGCCGGGCGTCGCCGACGCGGGCCCGGCGCACCGCCTCGGCCACCGCGGGGAACGGCGAATCGGCCGGGGGAGCGGCGAAGCCGATGGACACCGGTCGGCCCAGCAGTGCCGACAGCTGCCGCGCGGTGCGGCGTACGTCATCGACGGCTTGGGCGTCGGACGAGCCCGCCGCGGCCAGCACGACGGCATCGCCGTCGCGCCGGCCGGCCTGCGCGAGCCGATCGGCCAGGGCGTGGGCGAGCAACGTCGAAGGCCCCAGCGCCGCCGCCAGCTGCACCCTCGTGTGCCCGGCGCGCCGCAGGTGGGCCGGCAGATCGGCCCGGACGTGATAGCCGCGCGCGAGAAAAGCCGGAACCACGGTCACCGGCTCGTCGCCGGGCAGCGCGCCGAGCACCTCGTCCGGCGCCGGACCCAGCACGTCGACGAAGGCGACGCGGACGGGCTCGTGCAGGCGCTGCGCCACGGCCTCGGCCAGATCGCCGATCATCGCCACCCCGGCCGGATTGCGGGTGCCGTGCGCGGCCAGCAGCGTGCTCATCGCGCCCCCTCGGCCTGGGGCTCAGCCTGGGGTTCGGGCCGGGGTCGGTAGCCGAAGCGGATCTGCGGCGAATTGGCGACGAAGACGGTGCCGTCCAGGCCGATCCGGGTGCCGTACACCGGGACCCGCACCCCCTCGGCGTCCAGGCAGCGGCCGTCGATCAGGCTGAACGCCTGCTTCTTCAGCGGCGACTGCACCACCGGGAAGCCGCCGCGGTCGCCGACGATGCCGCGGGAGAGCACCGCGGCCCGGCCGATCGGATCGATGTTGCCGATGGCCTTGAGCCGGTCGTCGGCCAGCCGGAACAGCGCCACCTGGGCGCCGTCCGGCAGCAGCACCGCCACCCCGCGCAGCGGTTCCAGCCGGTCGACGTGGCAGGCCGCGGTCCAGTCGCGGGTCCACAGGTGCAGGTCGAAGTGGAGGGTCATGGCGGACTCCTATCGCGTCGTGGTGGGAAAGCGCGGCTCACCGAGCAGCACCGGGACCTTGCGCCCGTTGTTCTCGCCGAAGGCCACGGTGGGATCGGGCGCCTCGGGGGCGTTGACGAACGAGACGAAGCGGGCGAGCTTGTCCGGGTCGTCGAGCACGCCCTTCCACTCGCACGAATAGCCCTCGACGTGCCGGGCCATCGCGGCCTCGAAGTCCTCGGCCAGGCCCAGGGCGTCGCCGATCACCACCTCGCGCAGCCGATCCAGCCCGCCGTCGAGTTCCTCGAGCCACGGCGCGGTGCGCTGCAGCCGATCGGCGGTGCGGATGTAGTACATGAGGAAGCGGTCGATGTACCGGACCAGCGTCGCGGTGTCCAGATCGCCGGCCAGCAATTGCGCGTGCCTGGGCGTCATGCCGCCGTTGCCGCAGACGTACAGATTCCAGCCGGACTCGGTGGCGATGACGCCGACGTCCTTGCCGCGCGCCTCGGCGCACTCGCGGGCACACCCCGACACACCCATCTTGAGCTTGTGCGGCGAGCGCAGGCCGCGGTAGCGCAGCTCCAGGTCGACGGCCAGCTGCACCGAATCCTGCTGCCCGTAGCGGCACCAGTCGCTGCCGACGCAGCTCTTCACGGTGCGCAGCGACTTGCCGTAGGCCTGCCCGGATTCCATGCCGCCGTCCACCAGTCGCCGCCAGATCTGCGGCAGCTGATCGACGGTGGCGCCGAACATGTCGATGCGCTGGCCGCCGGTGATCTTGGTGTAGAGCCCGAAGTCGCGGGCGATCTCGCCGATCAGGATCAGGTGCTCGGGGGTGATGTCGCCGCCGGGCACCCGCGGCACCACCGAATAGGTGCCGTTGCGCTGGATGTTGGCCAGGAAGGCGTCGTTGGTGTCCTGCAGGGTGGCCTGTTCGCCGGCCAGGATGTGCTCCGAGCTGGTTGAGGCCAGGATCGAGGCGACGGTCGGTTTGCAGATGTCGCAGCCAGTGCCGGTACCGAAGCGCGCGATCAGCCCCGAGAAGGTGCGGATCCCACCGGCCTGCACCCGCTCGAAGAGTTCGGCGCGGGAGAACGCGAAGTGCTCGCAGAGCGCCTTGGACTGCACCACGCCGGACTCGTCGAGCAGCTTCGAGAGCAGCGGGACGCACGAGCCGCACGACGTGCCCGCGCCGGTGCACTTCTTCAGATCCGCCACCGTGCACGCCCCGTCGGCGACGGCGGCGCACAACGCGCCCTTGCTGACGTCGTTGCACGAGCAGATCTGGGCGTCGTCGCTCAGCGCCGACAGACCCAGCGCGGGAGTGCCGTCGGTGGCCGGGGAGATGAGGGCGACGGGGTCGCCGGGCAGGGTGGAGCCGACCAGCGGTCGCAGCATGCCGTAACTGCTCGCGTCGCCCACCAGGATGCCGCCGAGCAGCACGCCGGCGTCGTCGGAGAGCACCAGCTTGGCGTAGGTGCCGCCGAGCGGATCGCTCACCACCACGCTCAGCGCGCCGGGGGTGGTGGCGTGCGCATCGCCGAAGCTGGCGACGTCGACGCCGAGGAGCTTGAGTTTGGTGCTCAGATCCGCGCCGGGGAAGGTGGCCTCGCCGCCGACCAGACGGTCGGCCAGCACCTCGGCGGTGGCGTAGCCGGGGCCGACCAGGCCGTAGCAGATGCCCTCGATCGCGGCGACCTCGCCGATCGCGAAGACGTCGGGATCGCTGGTGCCGCAACGGATGTCGGTCAGCACGCCGCCGCGTTCGGCCACGGCCAGACCGGCCTCACGGGCCAGCTCGTCGCGCGGCCGGACGCCGGTGGCGAAGACCAGCAGCCCCGCGTCGAGCACCGTGCCGTCGCTCAGCGTCACCCGCAGGCCGCCGTCGTCGCCGGGCTCGATCAGGTCGGTGCCGGTCGACAGGCTCAGGTCGATGCCGAGCGCGCCGATCATCCGGGCCAGGTGCTCGCCGCCGCTGGCGTCCACCTGGTGCGGCATCAGGCGGGGATTCACCTCCACGACATGCGGCCGCAGCCCCAGCAGCCGCAGCGCGTTGGCGGCCTCCAGGCCCAGCAGGCCGCCGCCGATCACCACGCCGACGGCGCCCGGGTCGCGGGCCAGCGCGGCGTCGGCGTCGGCGCGGATGGCGTCCAGGTCGTCGAGGGTGCGATAGACGTGGCAGCCGGGTAGCTGGTGGCCGGGGACCGGCGGGACGAAGGCGTACGAGCCGGTGGCCAGCACGAGGGCGTCGTAGCCGAGTTCCTCGCCGGACTCGGTGCGCACCCGGCGCGCCGCGGTGTCCAGTGCGGCGACCCGGGTGCCGGTGCGCACCGTGACGGCCGGGTCGCCGGGGAAGCCGTTGCCCGGCAGGGCGAGCGCCCCGCGGTCCCAGGCGCCGACGTAGCCGGACAGGCCGACGCGGTCGTAGGCGGGATCGGTCTCCTCGCCGAGCAGCACCACCTTCCAGTTGCCGGCGGCATCCCGGGTGCGCAGGGCTTCGGCGAAGCGGTGGCCGACCATCCCGTGTCCCACTACGACGGCTGTTCTGCTCATCGGTGCGTCCTTCCTCGCGGCGTACTCGCCGATCAGGCGATGGAAGTCACCGTAGGAAGGCGCTGTTGCGGGCAGGTGTCGCGCGCGATGGCGTACCGATCACATCGACCGCACAGCCGCGACCCGGGGGCTGTGCGGGACCGGAGGCCGGCGTGCGGCGGCTCAGTGCAGGCGCTCGGCGTGCCGCCCGGATTCGGCCGGCGGGATCAGCGCCAGGCCGCGATAGCCGATCGCCGAGGCCAGATGACCGGTCCCGGTGCCGGCAGTGACCGTCCACCGTCCGGCGCCGTCGGGTTCCACCGGCAGCACCCGCCAGCGGCCCGGGAGGCGCAGGTGCTCGTCGCCGGTCACGTCGAGCAGCTCGCGCGGGCGTTCGTTGCGGGCGAGCAGGGCATCGCTCAGGGCCGGCGCCAGCAGCGCGGTGCCGGAGACTGCGGCGAGCGGATTGCCGCCTAGTCCGAGCAGCACCGCGCCGCCGGGCAGGCGGGCGACGAGCAGCGACCCGCCGGGGCGCATCCGGACGCCGTCGACGAGGATGTCGGCGCCCTCCGCGGCCAGGGCGGCGCGCAGGTGATCGGCCACCCCGCGTCCGGTCGCGCCGATGACGACGATCAGGCCGGTGCCGCCGGCCGCCAGTGCGGCGCGGAAGGCCTCCGGGGTGTCGGCCAGGTGGCCGCCGTCGGTCACCGTGACGGCCGCGGCCTGGAGCAGGGCGCGCACCGGCCCGGAGGCCGTGTCCGGCACCGCGCCGTGGGCGAGCGGCCCCGCGCCGGGCGGGGCGATCTCGTCGCCGGAGGTGTGCAGCCGTGCGCGCAGGGGCCCGCGGACCGCGGCCTCTTCGACGCCCGCGGCCAGGGCCACCGAGGCGACGGCGGCGTCCACCGCGGCGCCGGCCGGGGCGAGCTGCGCGCCCGCGGGCCAGGCACTCGCGGTGCGGCGGGTGTCGTCGCGGTCGGCCGGGGCCCCGGGCACCGGACCGAGCCGGTCGCCGTCGACGTGCAGTTCCTCGTGCCGGATGGCCCGGTCCGCGCCGCGCGGCAGGGCGGCGCCGGTGGCGATCGGGGAGGCCTGTCCGGGTGCCAGCACCAGATCGTCGACGTGCCCGGCCGCGCGCGGCCGGTCCACCAGCGTCCAGGGCGGCGGCCCCGCCACCGCGTAGCCGTCCATCGCCGAGGCGTCGAAGGGCGGGAAGGCGCGGGCCGCGGTCAGCGGTTCGGCCAGGACCGTGCCCGGCTGCTCGGTTAGCGGTGCCCGATGGAAAGGCAGCGCCGGCAGGGTGGCGACGGCGGCGCGTGCCGCGTCCGGATCGAGCGCGGTCGGTGCCGCACGCCGCCGCGCCGCGGCGAGATCGTCGGGGGTGTCCACATCGGCGGTGCCGTCTAGCGGCACGGTCTGCGCACCGCTGGGCAGCAGGCCGCGCATCGAGGCATCGGGGCCGGCGTCGTGCGCCGGGCGCAGGGCCTCCGGCGTCCAGATCCCCAGTAGGTACTGGATCTGCCGCGCATCGTCGGTCGCGAAGACCGCGGGGGCGCCGGTCCGGGCCAGTTCCTCGCGCAGCCGGTCGATCAGGGCGCCGGTCACCTCGGGCAGATCGGCCGCGATCACCACGACCGGACCGAGGACGGGGTTCAGCGCGCGCAGACCGGCGGCCAGCGCCGCGCCCGGACCGCCGTAGGCGGGTTGCTCGCGGGTCACCAGGATGCCGTCGGGCAGCTCCCGATCCGGTCCGACGACCACGATGCGCTCGGCCCCGGCGACCGCATCCAGCGCGATGTCGAGCAGCCGCCGCCCGCCGACGAGTTCGGCCGGCTTGTCGGCGCCGGCCAGGCGCCGGGCCCGGCCGCCGGCCAGCACGATCGCATCGAAGGCGGGAGCGGTGATCACCGCCCGACCTTACGACAGCGCGTCTGGCTCGGGGACTAGTAGACGTCCCGGACGTAGCGGCGCTCGGCGGCCAGCGCAGAGACGTAGGCGTCGACGGCGGACGGCGCCAGTTTGCCCTGGGCGGCGATGATCCGGCGCAGGGTGTCGTCCACATCGCGGGCCATCCGGGAGGCATCGCCGCAGACGTAGACGTGTGCGCCGCGCTGCAGCCAGCGCCACAACTCCTGCGCCTGGGTGGCCAGCAGATCCTGGACGTAGACCTTGTCGGGCTGGTCGCGGGAGAAGGCGGTGTCCAGGCGGGTCAGCAGCCCGGTGCGCTGCCAGGCCGCCAGCTCGTCTCGGTAGTAGAAGTCGGTGGCCCGGTGCTGTTCGCCGAACAGCAGCCAATTCTCGCCCGTCGCACCCGTCGCCGCCCGGTGCGCGAGGAAGCCGCGGAAGGGTGCAACGCCGGTGCCGGGCCCGATCATCACCGCGGGCACCTCCGGCTCCGGTGGCCCGAAGTGCCGGTTGGGCTGGACGAAGACCTCCACCGGTGCATCGGCGCCGGCCCCGGCCAGGAAGCCCGTGCACACCCCGGTGCGGGGACCGTGCGGGCCGTCGAAGCCGACCACCGAGGCGGTGATCTCCACCCGGCCGGGGTCCTCGGCCGGCGATGACGAGATGGAGTACAGCCGGGGCTGCAGCGGGCGGAGCACGGCGAGCCACTCGTCGGCGGTCGCGGTGGCGGGATGGTCGACGATGACGTCGACGGCCTGTCGGCCCCACCGCCAGTCGGCGAGCTGCGCGGGATGGTCGATCAGCTCCTGCAGGTCGGCCGCCGGGTGGCGGGCCTGCAGGAAGCGCAGCAGGTCGGCGGTGATCCCGGTGATGTCCAGCCGTTCGGTCAGGGCCTGCGCCAGCGGCATCGGCCGCCCGTCGAGCTCGACGCATTCCCGGCTGTCGAGGCCGGTGGCCGCCAGCCAGTCGGCGACAGCCCGCGCGCCGTTGTGCGGGCGGATGCCGAGGGCGTCGCCGGCGGTGTACTCCAGCATGCCCTCCGGTAGCGCGAAGGCGAAGCGCCGCACCTGTTTGCCCGAGCCCTCACCGCTGAGCAGCTCGTCGCCGATCAGCGTGGTGCGCAAGGGATTCCGGCGCGAGTAGGCCGGTGCGGCGGTCTCCGGCGTGGTCGGCGCCGGCGTTGCGGACGGAGTGGGTGCGGGGCTTGTTGCCGGGTTCTCCAGGGCCGCGCACACCGCGCTCAGCCACTGCTGCGCCGTCTCGGCGTAGTCCGGCTCGCACGAGGCCCGCGGCACCAGCCGCTGGGCGCGCAGATGATCGAGTCGGCCGTCGAGCTTGCGCGCGAAGCCGCAGAAGTCGGCGTACGACGAATCGCCGAATCCCAAGACGGCGTACCGCAGGTGAGCCACCTGGTCGGCGGTGGCCACGGCGAGCGCGTCCCAGAGCGGCAGCGCCGCGTCCGGGGCATCGCCGTCGCCGGTGGTGGAGACGATGAACAGCACGTCGCCGCACAGATCGTCCAGTGCCACCCGGGCGGCCTCGGCGAGGATCACCTCGAAGCCGCGGCTGCGCAGTTCGTCGGCGCACTGCGCGGCGTAGTCCTGCGCGGTACCGGTCTGGCTGGCCCACACCACGCGGACGCGGGGTGGCGGCGGGGCGCCGGTGCCTGCCATCTCGGGCGCGAAGTAGCCGGCCAGCACGCCCTGGGCCCACAGCCGGACGTCGTCGCGCAGCGGCGCGGTGTCCGGGATCGCCGGGATGGTATCGGCCGGCGGATTGGCCCGGATGCCCTGCACCAGTCCGGCCAGGAAGAGTTGCTCGCCGGCGGTGGTCACCGGCGCGGCGGCGATGCCGAGCGCGCCGGCGAGGGCGTCGCCGGAGGCGGCCGCCGCGGCCGGTTCCGGAGCAGGTGTCGGC
>CAZEOP010000105.1:0-10853 GCA_964513715.1 uncultured Gordonia sp. | reverse complement strand
CGTTCGCTCTGTGCCTCCGGCTCGGCCACCGCCGTACCGGTGCGACCGCCGGGCGCCGCCTCCTGACGCGCCATGAGCTATAGGGTAGCGAATGTGACCAGTACCGCGCTGCTGACCGATCAGTACGAGCTCACCATGATCTCGGCCGCTCTCGCGGCCGGTACCGCCGACCGTGAATGCGTCTTCGAGGTCTTCGCTCGGCGGTTGCCCGACGGCCGGCGCTACGGCGTGGTGGCCGGCACCGGCCGCCTCCTCGAGGCACTGGCCGACTTCCGCTTCGGCGAGGCCGAGATCGCGGCGCTCGAGGGCATCATCGACGCCGCGACCCTGGACTGGCTGGCCGACTACCGATTCGGCGGCCAGATCGACGGCTACGCCGAGGGCGAACTGTTCTTCCCCAACTCCCCCGTGCTGACCGTGCGCGGGGGCTTCGCCGAAGCCGTGATCCTGGAGACGCTGATCCTGTCGATCCTCAATCACGACAGCGCCGTCGCCTCCGCCGCGGCCCGAATGGTCTCGGCCGCCGCGGGACGCCCGATCATCGAGATGGGTGCGCGCCGCACCCACGAGCAGGCCGCCGTCGCCGCCTCCCGCGCGGCGTACCTGGCCGGGGTCACCGCGACCAGCAACCTGGAGGCCGCCCGCACCTACGGGGTGCCCAGCGCCGGGACCGCCGCACACTCGTGGACGCTCTCGTTCGCGACGAGCGAGGGCCCCGACGAGAAGGCCGCGTTCGCCGCGCAGATCGCCGCCCTCGGCCCGGGCACCACGCTGCTGGTGGACACCTACGACATCACCACCGGCGTGGCCAATGCCATCGAGGTGGCCGGCCCGGAGCTGTACGCGGTGCGCATCGACTCCGGTGACCTGGGCGTGCTGGCCCGCCAGGTCCGCCAGCAGCTCGATGTGCTCGGCGCCACCGGGACCAAGATCGTGGTCTCCGGCGACCTGGACGAGTACGCCATCGCCTCGCTGCGCGCCGAGCCCGTCGATCTCTACGGCGTCGGCACCTCGGTGGTCACCGGCAGCGGCGCACCCACCGCCGGCATGGTCTACAAGCTGGTGGAGGTGGACGGCATCCCGGTGGCCAAGCGCTCGAGTCACAAGGAGAGCCACGGCGGCGCCAAGCGCGCCCTCCGCGCCGCCCGGGACACCGGCACCGTCGTCGAGGAGATTCTGTACCGCGACGGAGCCCCGCGGCCCGCGGCGGCCGAGCCCGGGGTGAACCTGCGCGAATTGCAGATCCCCCTGGTGCGCGGCGGCGAGCCGGTCGACGCTCTGCCCGACCTGACTCAGGCCCGGGCGCTGCTGGCCCGCGGCCTGGTCTCGCTGCCCTGGGAGGGCCTGGGTCTGAGCCACGGCGATCCGGCCATCGCCACCCGCTATGTGAACGAGCCGGTGGCCCGATGAGGCGGGCGCTGATCGTCGTCGACGTGCAGAACGACTTCTGCGAGGGCGGTGCGCTGGCGGTGCACGGCGGGGCCGCGGTGGCCGACGCCGTCGACTCCCTGATGCCCGAGTACCGGACCGTCGCGGCCACCCGCGACTATCACATCGACCCGGGCCCGCACTTCTCCGAGAACCCCGACTACGTCGACTCCTGGCCGCCGCACTGCGTGGTGCACACCGACGGCGTGGGCTTTCACCCGTCCATCGACGACGATGCCTTCGACGCGGTCTTCTCCAAGGGCGCCTACAGCGCCGCCTACTCGGGCTTCGAGGGCGCCGACGCCGACGGCATAGCCCTGGCCGACTGGCTCCGCGAACGCCGGGTCGAGGCGGTCGACGTGGTGGGCCTGGCTGCCGACTACTGCGTGGCGGCCACCGCCGTGGACGCCGCCCGCGAGGGCTTCGCAACCCGCGTGCTGCTCAACTACACCGCGGCCATCTCCCCGGAGGGCTGGGCGCGGGCGAAGGCCGAACTGACCGAGGCCGGCGTCGCCCTGGAGGGCGATCTGCTGTACACCGGCTCGCCGACCGCGTGAGCGAGCAGCCCGGCGTCACCGAGCTCCTCTCCGCCGCGGTCTCCGCGCTCGGCGGCTCTGACCGCGACGGCCAGATCGAGATGGCCCGCGCCGTCGCCGAGGCGATCGACGACCACCGGCACCTGGCCGTGCAGGCCGGCACCGGCACCGGCAAGTCGCTGGCCTATCTGGTCCCGGCCATCGCCCACGCGGTCGGCACCGGCGAGACGGTCGTCGTCTCCACGGCCACCATCGCCCTGCAGCGTCAGCTCACCGAGCGGGATCTGCCGCGGCTGGCCGAGGCGCTGACCCAGCCGGTTGGCCGCCCGCCGACCTTCGCGATCCTCAAGGGCCGCGCCAACTACCTGTGCCTGCACAAGATCCACGCCGGCGCCGCCGAGGAACCCGACACCGAGCTGTTCGACGCCTTCGAGCTGTCCCGGATGGGCCGCGACGTGACCCGGCTGCGCGAGTGGGCGAGCGACACCGAGACCGGCGACCGCGACGACCTGCAGCCGGGGGTGGACCACCGCTCGTGGAGTCAGGTCAGCGTCAGCTCCCGCGAATGCCTCGGGGCCGCCGCCTGCGAGTTCTCCGACGACTGCTTCGCCGAGGCGGCCCGGCGCCGGGCCGCCGAATCGGATGTGGTCGTGACCAATCACGCGATGCTGGCGATCGACGCGATGAGCCCGGCGACGATCCTGCCCGAGCACCGGGTGGTGGTGATCGACGAGGCGCACGAGCTGGTCGATCGCATCACCTCGGTCTCCACCGAAGAGGTCTCGGCCGCGGGCGTCGGCTACGTCAGCCGCCGGGCCGGCAAGCTGATCTCCACCGAGACCGCCGAGACGCTGTCCGGGGCGGCGGCCGCCGTGGAGGAACTGCTCGACGGCGCCCGCACCGGCGAGTGGACCCGACTGCCGCAGGGCGCGGCCGAGGTGCTGTCCGGGCTGCGCGACCGGCTCTGGGAGGCGCACACCGAGATCTCCCCGCGCGGGGAGAAGAGTGCCGCCGATCCGGACGCCGCGGCCGCCCGGCAGCTGGCCACCACCGCGCTGACCAACCTGCACGACACCGTGGTCCGGGTCCTCGGCGTCTTCGCCGAGCCCGACGTCACCGCGCGCCGAGACGTGGTCTGGCTGGCCGAGGAGACGCTGCGCGGGGGTACCGTCCGGCGCGCGCTCTACATCGCCCCGCTGTCGGTCTCCGGACTGCTGCGCGCGGGCCTGTTCACCGACTCCACGGTGATCCTCACCTCGGCGACCCTCACCCTGGGCGGCAACTTCGATGCCCTGGCCCGCAGCTGGGGTCTGCCGGTGGCGGGCAAAGACGGAGCCGGCAAAGACGGGGCGGGCAAAGACGGGGCCGGCGAGCCTGCGTCCTGGCGCGGTCTGGACGTCGGCTCGCCCTTCGACTATCCGCGCTCGGCCATCCTCTATGTGGCTCGCGCGCTGCCGGCGCCCGGGCGCGACGGCCCCTCGCCGCAGACGCTCGACGAGATGGTCGACCTGATGAACGCCGCGGGCGGGCGCACCCTCGGGCTGTTCTCGTCCATGCGCGCGGCCCGGCAGGCCGCCGAGGCCCTGCGCGAACGGGTCGGCTTCCCGATCCTGTGCCAGGGCGAGGACACCACCTCCACGCTCATCGAGCGCTTCGCCGCCGACGAGCCGACCTGTCTGTTCGGCACCCTGTCGCTGTGGCAGGGCGTGGACGTGCCGGGCCCGTCGCTGCGGCTGGTGCTGATCGACCGGATCCCGTTCCCGCGGCCCGACGATCCGCTGCTGTCGGCACGCCAGCGCGACGTCGACGCCCACGGCGGCAACGGCTTCCTCACCGTCTCGGCCAACCACGCCGCCCTGCTGCTGGCCCAGGGCGCCGGCCGGCTGCTGCGCTCGGACACCGACCGCGGGGTGGTGGCCGTGCTCGACTCGCGGCTGGCCACCGCGCGCTACGGCGGCTACCTGGCCGCCGGACTGCCCCCGTTCTGGCGCACCACCGACCCCGCCGCCGTGCGCGCCGCGCTGCGCCGGCTGGCCACCGGCACCGCGAAGGCATGAGGCGATCGTGAATCTCTGGCAGCGACTCGGCTCCCGTCCCGGACCCGGCGGCACCCGGTTCGCCGTGTGGGCGCCCAACGCCCGCGCGGTGAGCGTCCTCGGCGACTTCGACGACTGGCGCGCCGGGCACCCGATGCTCCGCGGCGCCGACGGGGTCTGGACGGCGACGGTCGCCGGAGCACCGGACGGCACCGCGTACAAGTACCGGGTCACCGGCGCCGACGGCGTGATCCGCGACAAGGCCGACCCGCTGGCGCTGGCCGCCGAGTGCCCGCCGGGAACCGCCTCGCTGGTCACCACCCCCAGCGATTACCGCTGGCACGACGACGACTGGCTCGCCCACCGCGCCACCGCCGATCCGGTGACCGCACCGCTGACGATCTACGAGATCCACCTGCCGTCCTGGCGCCCGGGCCTGGGCTATCGGGAGCTGGCCGGCCCGCTCGCCGATCACCTGGTGACACACGGCTTCTCGCACGTCCAGTTGCTGCCGGTGACCGAGCACCCGTACGGCGGCTCGTGGGGCTATCAGGTCAGCGGCTACTTCGCGCCGACCGCGCGACTGGGCCCGCCCGACGACTTCCGGTACTTCGTCGACCACCTGCACGCCCGCGGGATCGGCGTCCTGCTCGACTGGGTGCCCGCCCACTTCCCCAAGGACTCGTTCGCCCTGGAGCGCTTCGACGGCACCCCGCTGTACGAGCACGCCGACCCGCTGCGCCGCGAGCAGCCGGACTGGGGCACCTACGCCTTCAATCTGGGCCGGGGCGAGATCGCCGAGTTCCTCATCGACAGCGCACTGTTCTGGTGCACCGAGTACCACCTCGACGGGCTGCGGGTGGATGCCGTCGCCGCCATGCTCTACCTGGACTACTCGCGCGGGCCCGGCCAATGGCGGCCCAATGCCCGCGGCACCCACGAGAACGACGAGGCCGTCGCCTTCCTGCGCGCGCTGAATTCGGCTGTGCACCAGCAGATTCCGGGCGCGCTGATGATCGCCGAGGAGTCCACGGCCTGGCCCGGGGTGACCGCCGCCGTGGAGCACGGCGGCCTGGGCTTCGACTTCAAATGGAATCTGGGCTGGATGAACGACGTCCTCGACTTCGTCTCCCGGCCGCACGAGGAGCGCCGGCGCGCCCAGGAGCGGCTGGTCTTCTCGCTCAGCTACGCCGCGGCCGAGAACTTCGTCCTGCCGCTGAGCCACGACGAGGTGGTGCACGGCAAGGGCACCCTGTGGTCACGGCTGCCCGACGGAGCGGACCGGCCGGCCGGCGTTCGCGCCCTGCTGGCCTATCAGTGGGCCCATCCGGGCAAGAAGCTGCTGTTCATGGGCCAGGAGTTCGGCCAGCGCGCCGAGTGGTCCGACGTCGACGGCCCCGCCTGGGCGCTGCTGGCCGACCCGGCCCACGCCGGGATCGCCCACCTGGTGGCCGACCTCAACCGGCTGTACCGGAACCTGCCCGCACTGCACCGCGGCGATTGCCGCGCCAGCGGTTTCGCCTGGCTCGATGCGAACGACACCACCAACACCGTGGTGGGCTTCCTGCGACTGGCCGACGATCCGGACGCCACCGGCGGGATGCTGGCGTGCGTCGTCAACTTCTCCGACCGCGACCTGTTCGACTACCGCCTGGGCCTGCCGCTGCCCGGCACCTGGCGCGAGGTCCTGAACACCGGTGCGGCCGATTACGGCGGCCGCGGCGTCGGGAATCTCGGCGCCGTGCACACCGAGGAGGTGCCCGCTCACGGGCGCCCGGTCAGCGCCCGGCTGACCCTGCCGGCCGAATCCGCAGTCTTCTTCGTCCCACCCGAGGGCGTTCAGTAGAGCGCGAGCGCCAGCTTCTTGCGGGCCGCCACCACCATCGGCTCGGCGGGATCGAAGAGCTCGAACAGCTCCAGCAGGCGTTTGCGCGCACGGTCCCGGTCGTCGCCGGCGAAGGTCCGCACCGCGGCCAGCACCCGCTCGAAGGCCGCCTCCGGCTGCTGGCTCAGCAGCAGCACGTCCGCGGCGGCCAGCTGTGCGTCGAGGTCGCGGGGGGCCGCGGTGTCGACGATCGCCGGATCGTGGCCCTGGGCACGCAGAATGAACTCGAGGTTGCGGACCGAGGACACCGCCTCGAGATTGCGCGGATCGTCCTGCGCGATCGCCCGGTACGCGGCCAGCGCCCCGGCGACGTCCCCGGCGTTCATCAGTTCCTCCGCGGCGAGCATCCGCGGGTCCTCCGGCTCGGCGGCCGGTTCGACTCCGCCGAGGGCGCCGCCGACCTTCGCGAAGATCTGGTCGAGCCAGCCCGCGATCTGGTCCTCGGGCGCCACGCCGTCGAAGGCCGCCACCGGCTGTCCGGCCGCCACCGCTATCACCATCGGCACCGATTTCACGCCGAAGGCCTGGGCGATGCCCGGATTGGCCTCGGCGTCGATCTCGGCGAGGATCCAGCTCCCGCCGGCGCGCTGCGCCATGCTCGCCAGCAGCGCGAGGATCTGCTGGGACGGTTCCGACCACGACGCGGTCAGTGCGACGACGACGAGCTGACGCTGCGATCGCGCGATGACCTCGGCCTCGAAGGTGGCATCGGTGACGGTGATCAGTGCCGGACCGCCAGCCGGGGCCGCGCCCGCAGCGGCGGCGCCGGGCGGCGTGGACGGCGCGCGACGGGCGGCATCGGCCTTCGCAGCCAGCGCGGAGAGATCCACGGCACCGGACATGGCGGCTGCGGCCTGGAGACCGGCCGCAGCCTGCTGACGATTCCTGGGAGTGCTCACGACGACCAGTGTTCCATGCGCGACCGGGTGGCTTCCACGCCCCCGCGGCCCGCGCGGATCAGCCCGACTGGCCGGGCGGGCCGACCGTCGCCAACAGCACCGCGAACACGGCCACGACCACTCCGGCGAGCACCGCGAGCAGGATCAGGTTGCGCGCCTGATCGGCCGCGCGCACCGCACCTGCCCGGTCCGAATCGGCCCACCGCTGCCCCACCTTCGCGGACATGATCCAGGCGGCGATCCCGAACGGCGCGAAGCACAGGAAGGTCACCAGGATCGCCCAGAGCAGGTGATCGTCCGGCTCGCGCTCGGGCAGCTTCCCGGCCCGGTGCGCGGCCGGATCGGCCGCGGACAACTCGCCCAGGTAGCCCTCGCGCTTGGCCCACCATTCGAAGGCGACCGTGAAGAACGGCGGCACCGAAGCGGCCAACGCCAGCAGCGTCACGGTGACGTCCCAGCGCAGCGCCCGCGCGGTCAGCAGGGTCACCACCAGATAGGCGACGAAGGCGATGCCGTGCAGCATGCCGACGACCATCGTCGCCGATTCGATGCCGGCACCGTACTTCAGGCCCATGCCGGCCAGCAGCAGCGCCCAGGTGATCGCCTCAATCACCGCGACCAGGCGGAACCGCGTGGCCGGGGTGCGCACATCCAGCAGCCGGGAGCCGGCTGCCGGGGCCGCCTCGTCCGCGGGCGTCACTTCTTCGGGACGCGGACGATCAGGGCGTCGCCCTGTCCGCCGGCACCGCACAGCGCGGCCGCACCGATCCCGCCGCCTCGGCGACCCAGCTCCAGCGCCAGGTGCAGCACGATGCGCGCACCTGAGGTCCCGATCGGGTGCCCGAGCGAGATCGCACCGCCGTTGACGTTGACGATCTCCGGGTCGATGCCCAGCTTGCGGGTGGAGGCCAGGCCGACGGCCGCGAAGGCCTCGTTGATCTCCACCAGATCCAGGTCGGCCGGGGTGATGCCCTCGCGCTCGCAGGCGCGGGCGATGGCATTGGCCGGCTGCTCCTGCAGCGACGAATCCGGGCCGGCGACGACGCCGTGCGCGCCGATCTCGGCCAGCCAGGTCAGGCCCAGCTCCTGCGCCTTGGCCTTGCTCATCACCACCACGGCGCAGGCGCCGTCGGAGATCTGCGAGGCATGGCCCGCGGTGATGGTGCCGCGGGCGCGGACGGCCGGACGCAGGCCGGCGAGCGACTCGGCGGTGGTGCCGGCACGCACGCCCTCGTCGGTCGAGAAGAGGATCGGGTCACCCTTGCGCTGCGGCAGCGCCACCGGGACGATCTCGTCGTCGAAGGTGCCCGCCTCGGCCGCGGCGGCGGCCAGCCGATGGCTGCGCGCGGCAACCTCGTCCTGCTGCTCACGGGTGAAGCCGTCGGTGTCGTTGTGCTCCTCGGTCAGCCCGCCCATCGGCTGATCGGTGAAAGCATCGTGCAGACCGTCGTAGGCGGTGTGGTCGACGAGCTCGGTGTTGCCGTACTTGAAGCCGGCCCGACTGCCGCGCAGCAGGTGCGGGGCCTGCGTCATGGACTCCTGGCCGCCGGCGACGACGCACTCGAACTCGCCGGCCCGGATCAGCTGATCGGCCAGGGCGATGGCATCGATGCCCGACAGGCACATCTTGTTGATCGTCAGCGCGGCCACCGACCACGGGATACCGGCCTTGACCGCGGCCTGGCGCGCCGGCATCTGCCCCGCACCGGCGGTCAGCACCTGGCCCATGATGACGTAGTCGACCTGATCCGCGGCGACGTGCGCCTTCTCCAGGGCGCCCTTGATGGCGACGGCGCCGAGATCGACGGCCGACTGATCCTTCAGCGAACCCATGAGGCGGCCGAACGGGGTGCGGGCGCCGCCGACGATGACGGTGGTGGTCTCGGACATCTTCACTACTCCTGACACGGCCCGGAGGGCGGGGACTGACGGGGACGAACCTCGCGGCGGAGGAGAACCTCGCGACGAGGACGCACGGCGTCAACGCTACCGTGGTGCCATGAGCAACTCCGCATCGGAAGACGTGAGCATCGCCACCGGTCCGCTCGGCGCCATCGCCGGCCTCGTGCTGGGCGTCGACCACGTCGGCGTCGCCGTCGGCGACTTCGATACCGCGATCGCGTGGTACCGCGACAACCTGGGCTTCGTGAACCTGCACGAGGAGATCAACGAGGAGCAGGGCGTGCGCGAGGCCATGGTCGGCCCGGCCACGGCCGGCACGCAGAACATCGGGGGCGTGGCGATCCAGGTGCTGGCGCCGCTGACTCCGGAGTCGACGATCGCCAAGTTCCTCGACCGCAACGGCCCCGGTCTGCAGCAGCTCGCCGTGCGGGTGATCGACGTCGACGCCGTCGCCGCTCACCTGACCGGCAACGGTGTCCGGCTGCTGTACCCGGCACCCAAGCGCGGCACTGCGGGCTCGCGCATCAACTTCGTGCACCCGAAGGACGCCGGCGGCATCCTGCTGGAGCTGGTGGAGCCCGGCGACGGCCACTGAGCCGCCGCGGCACCCGGCGACCGGGCCCGCGCGGGCCTAGTCACATCAGTCACACCGTTACCAAAACGCAGCGCAACACGCCGAACGTGATCCACGACATCCTCGCTCGGTGGGCTTAGTGTTGCCCACATGTCAGCACCCGGTCATCGCCAGAGCCCCTTCGCCATCGTCATGCGCGGCTACGACCGCGATCAGGTCACCGACCACATCCGCCAGCTCGAAGCCGACCTGGCGATGATGGCCGCGGACCGCGACTCCGCGCACGCGCACGCGGACGAACTGCTCGGCCATCTGGACGAGGCCACCGGGCGGGTGCGCGCCCTGCAGGCCGACGTCGACGCGCTGTCGGTGCCGCCGACCACGGTGGCCGGGATGAGCGAGCGGCTCTCCCGGATGTTGACCCTGGCCACCGAGGAGGCCGACGAGATCCGGTCGGCCGCCCGCGAGGAGGCGGCCGAGACCGTCTCGGTGGCCCGCCAGGAGGCCGATGCCCTGCGCGGTGAGGCCCGGGCCGAGGCCGCCGGCACGCTGGATCTGGCCCAGCAGCAGGCCGACAAGCTGATCACCGACGCCGAGGCGCGCGCCGCGGCGATCGACGCCGCCGCCGTCGAGACCCGGGAGTTCGTCCTGCGCGAGCGCGGCGATGCCGAGCGCGAGATCACCGAGCTGCTCGACGCCGCCGGCGAGCGGGCCCGCGCCATCGTGACCGCCGCCGAGGCCGATGCCTCCGGACTGCGCGGCGCCGCGCACCACGTCGCCGCGGCCCGGTTGGCGCGCTCGCGCGATCTGGCCCGGGCCGCCCACGATGCACACCGGCAGATCGTCGATCATCTCGGCGCGCTGCGCGAGCATCTGGCCGCCCTGCCGGGCGCACTGGACCTCACCGACGACGAGCGGGACCTGGTCGGGATCTCCGAGATCGACGATCTGGAGCTGCTGAACCGGACCCTGGTCGGCCGCGACCGCTTCGAGACCCCGGCGCGCTCGGCACTGGACGCCACCGACGTGCTCCGGGCGCTCGACGAGGAGTACGCCGACGACGAGCTCGACGCCGACCTGGGCCGCACCTCCGACTCGAAGCGCGCCTCCTGACTCAGAACAGCCGGTACTCGGTGCTCTCGGTGCCGCGCAGCCGGTCGTAGTCGAGGGTCACGCAGCGGATCCCGCGGTCGGTGGCCAGTGTCTTGGCCTGCGGCTTGATCTGCTGAGCCGCGAAGATCCCGGCCACCGGCGCCAGCGTGGCGTCCCGGTTGAGCAGTTCCAGATAGCGGGTCAGCTGCTCCACCCCGTCGATCTCGCCGCGACGCTTGATCTCCACGGCGACGGTCGCGCCGTCGGCGTCCCGGCACAGCAGATCCACCGGCCCGATCGCCGTCATGTACTCGCGACGGATCAGCGTGTAGCCCTCGCCGAGGGTCTGGACGTGCTCGGCCAGCAGTTCCTGCAGGTGCGCCTCGACACCGTCCTTCACCAGTCCCGGATCGATGCCGAGCTCGTGCGACGAGTCGTGCTCGATGGCCTGCACGGTGATCCGCAGTTGCTCACCGGCCTTGTTCTCCACCACCCAGACCG